>JBFJJO010000037.1:0-17071 GCA_041612215.1 Methylophaga sp. | reverse complement strand
AGCGGAAAAGAGCCATCCAGCAGCATGCGGACTTCTTTAACCAGTCGCGACACAGGATAAATATCTTTGACGCTACGCTGGGCTAATTTTGACTGCGGATCAGATGAGACAAGTGCTGCCATAAGTCCCCAAGTTCCTGATATAATTTGTGGATCATACTACAGAAAATTCAGGAACCCGCCCCATGAGAATTGCGCAAGAAGCCCTGACATTTGATGACGTGCTGCTGTTGCCAGCCTACTCAAATGTGCTGCCGCGTGATGTGAGCCTGACCACACAACTCACCCGCGCCATCACCCTCAATGTTCCACTGATTTCATCAGCGATGGATACCGTCACTGAAAGTCGTCTGGCAATCGCTATGGCGCAAGAAGGTGGTCTGGGTATTCTGCACAAAAACATGACAATTGAGCAACAGGCTGAAGAAGTCCGTCGCGTCAAAAAATTCGAAAGTGGCGTAGTCCGCGACCCGATTACCGTCAGCCCCAACACTACTATCGGCGAGGTGGTTAATCTCACCCGCTCGCACGGTATTTCAGGGGTGCCGGTGGTTGATGGTGATGATCTGGTAGGTATTGTCACCAGCCGTGATTTACGCTTTGAAACCCATTTTAATAATCCGGTTTCATCGATAATGACCGGTAAAGATAAATTGGTTACTGTTGGTGAAGAAGCCAGTCGTGAAGATGTTTTAAATCTGTTGCACAGCAATCGTATCGAAAAAGTGCTGGTGGTGGATGATAAATTCCACCTGCAAGGCATGATCACCGTTAAAGATATTCAAAAGCAATCGGATAACCCGTTTGCGTCAAAAGATGCACAGGAACGCCTGCGTGTTGGTGCTGCTGTGGGCATCGGCGCAGAAAGCCAAACCCGGGTAGCAGCTCTGGCTGCTGCCGGTGTTGATGTCATTGTTGTCGATACTGCACATGGCCATTCGCAAGGTGTGCTGGACATGGTCCGATGGGTTAAACAAAACCACCCTGCATTACAAGTTATTGGCGGCAACATTGCTACCGGTGACGCCGCTAAAGCCCTGGTGGAAGCAGGCGCTGATGCTGTGAAAGTTGGTATTGGTCCCGGCTCAATTTGTACGACACGGATTGTTGCTGGTGTTGGTGTACCGCAGATAACTGCCATCAGCAACGTTGCGGCGGCACTTGAAGGCACTGATGTGCCGTTGATTGCCGATGGCGGCGTGCGTTTTTCCGGTGACATATCCAAGGCAATTGCCGCTGGTGCCCATGTGGTTATGGTGGGCGGTATGTTTGCCGGTACCGAAGAAGCACCTGGCGAGATCGAACTCTATCAAGGCCGTTCTTATAAAGCCTATCGTGGTATGGGCTCTCTGGGCGCCATGGCGCAAAAACAAGGTTCCAGCGATCGTTACTTCCAGGATTCCAGCGAAGCTGACAAACTGGTGCCGGAAGGCATCGAGGGCCGGGTGCCGTTCAAAGGTAATTTAAGTCCACTGATTCATCAATTGATGGGCGGCTTGCGTGCCAGTATGGGTTATACCGGCAGTGCGACCATCGAGGAAATGCGTACCAAACCGGAATTCGTCCGTGTCACTGCAGCTGGCGTGAGTGAAAGTCATGTCCATGATGTAACGATTACCAAAGAAGCGCCGAACTACCGGGTTAGCTAAGTCCTTAACCGGCCCCGCAAGGGGCCGTTTTCATTGTCAGCAAGAGAGCGTTATGAGCAGCCCTATTCATGATCACCGCATTCTGATCCTCGATTTTGGATCGCAGTACACCCAATTGATTGCCCGCCGCATTCGTGAAGCCGGGGTATTTTGTGAGTTGCGTAATCCCGAAATCAGTGCTGATGAGATCCGTGAATTTAATCCTAAAGGGATTATTCTCTCAGGCGGTCCGGATTCGACCATCGGTGACGCCGCACCGGCAGCACCACAATGCGTCTTTGAATTGGATATACCTGTGCTCGGTATTTGCTACGGCATGCAAACCATGGCCATGCAATTAGGCGGCCTGGTGGAATCGTCTTCACATCGTGAATTTGGTTACGCACAGATTCGTGCCCGCGGTCATTCCACGCTGCTGCGTGATATTGAAGACCATGCCACCGAAGAAGGTTTTGGCATGCTCGATGTCTGGATGAGCCATGGCGACCGGGTCATGCAGTTACCCGAAGGTTTTAAAGTCATCGCCAGCACTGATAGCGCGCCGATTGCCGGTATGGCCGACGAAATGCGAAAATTTTATGGTGTACAGTTCCATCCGGAAGTCACGCATACCACGCAGGGTCAGCGCATGATCGAGCGTTTCCTGACCGAGATCTGTGGCTGCGAATGTTTGTGGACGGCTGCCAACATTATCGAAGACAGCATCGAAACTATCCGCCAGCAAGTCGGTGATGATGAAGTTTTGCTGGGCTTATCAGGGGGTGTGGATTCATCTGTGGTCGCCGCATTACTGCATAAAGCCATTGGCGACCAGCTGACCTGTGTATTTGTTGATAATGGTCTGCTGCGTCATCATGAGGGCGATCAGGTGATGGCGATGTTTGCCAAACATATGGGCATTCGCGTCATTCGGGTTGATGCTGAAGATCGCTTTCTGAATGCCCTGGCCGGTGAAAACGATCCCGAAACCAAGCGTAAAATCATTGGCCGCGAATTTATTGCCGTCTTTGATGAAGAAGCCAGCAAACTGAAAAATGTTAACTGGCTGGCTCAAGGCACCATTTATCCCGACGTGATTGAATCGGCTGCCGCCAAGACCGGCAAAGCGCAGGTCATCAAAACCCATCACAATGTCGGCGGCCTGCCCGAGCATATGAAGCTCAAATTGATTGAACCACTGCGAGAACTGTTTAAAGACGAAGTCCGTAAACTTGGTGTTGAACTCGGTCTGCCAAGAGATATGGTCTATCGCCATCCATTCCCGGGGCCGGGTCTGGGTGTACGTATTCTCGGTGAAGTCAAAAAACAATACGCCGATATTCTGCGTAAAGCCGATCATGTATTTATCGAAGAGCTACGCAGGCATGATTTATACGACAAAACCAGTCAGGCGTTTGCCGTCTTTTTACCGGTGAAATCAGTCGGTGTAATGGGTGATGGCCGCCGTTATGACTATGTCGTCTCGTTACGTGCCGTGGAAACCATTGACTTTATGACCGCTCGCTGGGCAAATTTACCTTATGATTTTTTGGATTTGGTGTCACGGCGCATTATTAATGAAATCGAAGGTATTTCTCGCGTCACCTACGATATCTCCGGTAAACCCCCGGCAACTATTGAATGGGAATAAGCGGCCGACACTTTTTGATTTACGGTAAGGTGCAAGGCGTCGGTTACCGTGCGGCGGCTGCGCGAAAGGCCAGCAACTTGCAGCTGACCGGCTGGGTGCGTAATCTGCCTGATGGCCGGGTAGAAATGCTGGCGCAGGGTGAAAACAATGCGCTACAGGCTTTGCAAGACTGGGCCGAAAAAGGGCCAAACTTTGCGACCGTAGAAAATGTTATGACACAACCCGTGGCGATCAATACTAATTTAATCAGCTTTGAGACCCGCTGAATAAACGGAGCAGACAATGGCCCAAAATTTTAACAGTCAGGGATTTTTACTGCGTTTTATCTTTGCGGTGATTCTGGTGTTCGTCACCTTTAACCCCAGTGGTTTTAGCTATTTCCATTGGGCAAGAGAGATTTTTTCCAGCGCAGAGTCGTCTATTTCGCCACCATTCGCACTGATTAGTATTGTTTTACTGATTGGCTGGACCATATACTTACGCGCTACATTAAGATCCCTGGGTGGCTTTGGTCTGATTCTGGCGTTTGCCTTTTTTGCCATTATTATCTGGTGGCTGGTAGATCTGGGCCTGCTCGGCATTGAGCGTTTTTCGGTAATAACTTACATCATTCTGCTGCTGACATCAGCTGTTCTGGCGGTCGGCATGTCTTGGTCGCATATCCGTCGACGGTTGTCCGGCCAGGCCGATATGGATGACGTTGACGAATAAATTTCACTTGTATGTTATTCCTAACGCCTTCTTAATTACGGATTAACAGACTACTTTCATCGTAAAACACTTGTTAACCTCTCTCTTGCTCTATTAATTCGGTGTATTGCCATGCCTATTCAAATCAAGAAATGTGTCAGCCATCTTTTAGTGGTTGCTCAGGATATTGGCCTGATTATCGTCGCTATTGCCACGTTGGTGGCGGTTGGTATCGAAATTAACGTCATGATACAAAACCGCACAGTGTTACTGACAGACTTGTTGTTGCTGTTTATCTATCTGGAAGTGTTAACCATGGTGGCGGTGTATTACCAATCCGGTGAGCTGCCGATCAAAATTCCGTTATATATCGGCATTGTGGCGTTGGCACGTTATCTGATTCTTGATATGAAAAACATTGATACCTGGCGGATCCTGGGCATCACGCTGGCGATCCTGCTATTGGGTTTATCGATTATTGTTATCCACTATTGCAAAATCAATGTGCTTGATAAAACGCTTAACAAACGCGGGGATTAAACATCACGCTCATGATTATCGGCCATTAATTTACCGTGTACGACGTAATTGAGCGTTTTTGGTAACTGATGTAAATATGACCATTGCCCGTCAAATTGAATCACTGCGAGGGTGGCTGGCCACATCACATCTGGTGCAACGCTAAAGTCACTCAGCTGTTTACCGGACAAATAGATTAATAATTGACTCAGTCCAGGATTGTGGCCAACCAGCGCTACGCAGCCGGCGGCGTCAGGGGCCGATTGTAAGCTTGTCAGTAAATCGTCGGCTTCAGCCAAATATAAATTTCCGGCAACGTTTTGCACCGTATCCTGCTGGCCAAGCCGCAGCCGGATAATATCTGCCGTTTGCACCGTTCGGCGGGCGGCGGATACTAACCAACAATCAGGCGATATCGCGTTTTGTCTCAACCAGTCGGCAATACACCGGGATTGAGTTTCACCTGTGCTGGTTAATGGCCGGTCAAAATCTTTAAATTGCGGCTGCCAACTGGCTTTACCATGACGTATTAATAATAACTGCTTGGTTTCAGACATGTTATACCCCGTTAAAACGGACAAAAAAAGGCGCCGCAGCGCCTTCTTTTAGTGACTATTTAGTATTACACATCATATGTGGATGCCGATACATCACCGCCCCGGCCAGTCCAGTTAGTGTGGAAAAATTCACCGCGTGGTTTATCCAACCGCTCGTAGGTATGCGCACCAAAATAATCACGTTGTGCCTGTAATAAATTGGCAGGTAACCGTTCACTGCGATAGCCATCATAAAACGACAAGGCACTACTGAAGGTAGGCACCGGTACACCCAGACTGACTGCCATACCAACCGCTTTACGCCAACCTGGCAGTGCACTGGTGATCGCTTGAATAAAGAAATCATCGAGCAATAAATTTTCCAGGTCAGGATGCCGGGCAAAAGCATCACGGATATTGCCCAGGAACCGGCTGCGGATAATACAACCACCACGCCACATCAAGGCGATACCGCCATAGTTTAATTGCCAGCCATAAGTCGCTGCTGCTTCACGCATCAGCATATAACCCTGGGCGTAAGAAATGATTTTTGACGCATACAACGCATCACGAATGGCATTGACCATTTCCTGGGTATCGCCTTCAAACTTACCTGCCAGCGCTGGAAGTTTTTTTGAGGCCGCCACCCGTTCATCTTTTCTTGACGATAAACAACGCGCAAAGACCGCTTCACCAATTAATGTCAGCGGAATTCCCAGATCCAGCGCATTCATGCCGGTCCATTTGCCGGTCCCTTTCTGGCCGGCAGTATCGAGAATATGATCAATCAAAAGGCTGCCATCAGGTTCTTTGACTTTAAGAATATCGCGGGTAATTTCAATCAAATACGAATCCAGCACACCGTCATTCCATTCAGCAAATACCTGCTGAATGGCATCCCCTGACATGCCCAGTCCTTCACGCATCATCTGATAGGCTTCGCAGATCAGTTGCATATCGCCATATTCAATACCGTTATGGACCATTTTGACATAATGACCGGCGCCATCATTACCCACCCAGTCGCAACAAGGTTCATCATCTACTTGGGCGGCAATGCTCTGAAAAATCGGTTTAATTGCTGACCATGCAGCATGGTTACCACCCGGCATCAATGATGGTCCGAAGCGTGCACCCTCTTCTCCACCAGACACCCCGCTGCCAATAAACAAAATGCCTTTTTTATGTAATTCGTGAGTACGACGATCACTGTCGTTGAATAAGGAATTACCACCGTCAATAATGATGTCGCCTTTTTCAAGATATGGCACCAGCAGTTCAATAAACTGATCAACGACAGGACCGGCTTTCACCATCAACATGACACGTCTCGGTGCTTTCAACGATTCGACAAACTTTTTCAAATCATGAAAGCCCATGATGCTGGTGTCTTTGGCCGGACCATTGATAAATTCATCAACTTTACTGGTAGTGCGGTTATACACCGCAACAGTAAAGCCCTTATCGTTCATATTAAGAACCAGATTCTGGCCCATTACTGCCAAGCCTACGAGACCAATATCAGCCTGTCTTTTATCAACTACTGTTTTTTCAACTACTGTCATAATTAATTACACACCTTTATATATTCACCGATGGCTTCGCGCGACGAGCCCACCACAATTCTGCAGGAACCGGCGTTGTCACATTCCATGGCGCCGGCCACTTCGATTAATTCGCCCTGATACGCCTGCCCCACATAGGTGTGGGTAAAGCAAATAATTTCCGGCGTACGCGGGTTATCAATCAAATAGCGCGCCGGAAAATCAAAGGCATAACGGTCATCTAACACTCGGGCTTTGGTGACTTGACTGCCACATTTCATAAAATGCCGGTGCTCAACTTCCAGCTCATTGCCTAAACAGACCATGCCGATATCGAATTTACTGCCATCAATAACGGCTTTATTGAATTTTCGCTGTTCATGCCACGCAAAACTGTCAAAATCCAGCTCACAGGCTCGACGCTGGTAATTGTCCCGCATCAATTCGGCATCAAGGTTTTGCAATTGGCCGGCAAACACGGCTTGTTTAACCGCCTGACGAACTTCATGAAATTGCTGGCGACCATAGACCACCAAATCAATATCAGAATCGCGGCCTTGCTGATCGATAAGCATTGAGCCAGTGATGCCCAGTTGCTGACTATCAATACCGGCATCCGCCAATACGCCGATGAGCTTGTGCATTTTGGCAGTCAGCTCATCCTGTGGCGGATTTGCCAATAATTGCTGCAACTGTTGCTCCGGTTGGTGATGAACAACAACAGCTGATGGTGATACGGCATGAAATACGGCATCAAATTGCCCGGAATGATAGAGATATTGGGGGTAATGGCGAGTCAGTAACCGGTTGGCGGACTCGGTATCGATTTTTTGCCAATGACCATCGTTATGTACGTAACGCAGGAAAGCGCCGATTTTTTGCTGATGTGGATGATAGGAAATCACCGCAAAGATCAAACCTTCAGCGGTTTCAATGAAGTCTTTGGGTTGAAAGGGAAAGTCAGCAATACGCAATGTTTCCTCCTTAATACCCAGAATAATGACACAGTTTGCCTAGTGTGACTTGCCTGTTATTCCATAGATACCGCGAATTGCCAAAATCAACAACATAAACAGCCAAATATCGACTACCCAACGGCCAATCTCACCCAACAAACGACCATTTTGTATATCACGCAACACCTGGCTGATCGAGACACCCTCTCCATAAAGCTGCACTTCCATGGCCTTGCGACTCGCTGCTGGCATACTTTCCGGCGTACTCCAGCTAACGCCCTGCAACGACATCAACTCCCAGCTATCGAGCAAAAAACTCCCACGCCACATGCCATTTCGGGTTTGCAGAACCGGTTGACTGTGATGCAAACCTATATTCTGAATTTGCGGCGGAATGCCGGCAGCCGCACCCAGCGTATCAATGTATTCACCGTCTTTATTAAGCAAAATCAATGCATCATCGGTGGCCAGTACCAATAAATGCTCCAGGGTAATGGCACCAATTAATGGTCTTGGCAAGCTTAGCAGTGGCTCAGCATTAACATATAACTGCTGTTCAACCGCAACAATAACATGCCCTTCAAGCAAAAAGGCCTGATTCGTTTGTAACTCACCAATTTGATAATGTTGCTTCACCCAACTGGCGTTAACCATGATTTTATCGAGCCCCAGCGCTTTTTCGTGATTCAACATTACCGCTGTGCCGATCCACAACAGCAATACGACACACATTAATATTTGCATTAGTCTTAACAACAGCTTTGTTGCCAGTAGTTTCATAGGCGTTTTAAAAATTCCATCCGCAAAGGCCCTCAAAGCTTACCGGATTTAGGCATAAAAAAAGGGGAGCAAACTCCCCTTTTTTTATAAATTGTCAGCTGATTTATTTAAAAATCGACAATCACACCAGCATATACCGTCCGGTCAATATTTGGTCGTGCACCAAATGGCTGACGAGCAATGATTTCCTGACGATCAAATACGTTTTCAACTTTCAGGAATACTTCCGGACCTGCCTGCAACTTGTAACGGCTGATTAAGTCCATAGTAAACAACGCATCAGTGCGATCAAACCGGCTGTCAGAATCGTTACAACCAATAGATACACAGGTCTCATCAATATACTTGGCAACTGCATAATTATTCCAACCACTATTATGCTCAAGACCGACGCGGGCACTGAAAATATTTTCAGGAATGTTTTGCAAATCCTGACCACTGACAAACTCATCTCCGGACGTGGTTTCACCATCAGTATAGGTATAAGCCAAATCCACTGGGATCATGAAGTTACCAGCTGTAAACAATGTCCCCATCTGCAGTTCCAGACCTTTGACTTTTGCACCACCAACACTGAATGAACCTGAATCAGCGCCATTACTGCAATTAGAAGCAACTGAACATTGCTCTACGAAGTTACTGAAGTCAGAATAGAATGCGATAGCTTCGCTATAAAACACCCCTTGTTTGAAACGTACACCGGCTTCGTAGTTATCACTTAAACCCGGTTCATCACCATCATCTGAACTCGCGCTTAGCGGCAGCATACCTTCATGATAGCCGGCCAATACCTGCCAGTTGTCAGTCAAATCATAGGTGGCTGAAATACCTGGCAAGAATTCCTGATAATCATTATCAACTCGACTGCCATCAGTCACAGCAGAACGGCTTGGGTCAGTATAGCGGCGGGCTTTGGTTTCCACATCTTCCATCCGCAATGAAGCACTTAACAGTAAACGCTCCGTGACCTGAAAGTCATCGGTGATCCACATGCTTAGTGCTTGCGCTTCTTCCAGTCGGTTATCCCCGCCTTTTACGCTGCCCGCATTACTGCCCTGAAAAACCAGTTGTCCATTTACTTGATCATAAGTTTCTACAGGCTGAAAACGATCAGTTTCATCGAAATGCTGACGCGCACCGAAATTAATGTCATGGGCACCCAGCAGCCAGTTGAAATTCAGCTGCGCACCATAAGAGTCATATTTGCGATTATTGTTCTTGTAACGAAGACCTTCGACATCACGACTGCCATCAAGGATAGCCTGTGCATTAGCATTGCCACCATTGGCATCATCGACAATATTGTCACCTGTCTCAGGGTTACGGCCATCAAACTTAAACCAGTTCCGTTGAAATTCATTGTGATACAAAGTCACATTCGAGCTGAAATTATCTGCCCATTTGAAAGTATGGCTCAAACTAGTGCCGGTGTGATCATTGTCCATATTATCGATTTCAGTCAGGCCATAACGACGGTTCTCATCGTTACGAAAATCTGCATCTGTTAATCCGGCATAAGTCTCATCTGAGTCTTCAAATGAACGCTGGAATTTAAACAATACTTCGTTGCGTTCATCTTCCCATGATAATTTACCGACATAGTCCTGAATTTCAAAACCACTGTCCTGGCTGCTACGATCAATATCTTTAAAACCTTCGTTATTACGCTGCACGGTTTCCAGCATGTAACCGAAACCATCTTCCTTACCGCCATAATAGGCATGTGTATCAAATGAACCTTCATCGCTAAGCATTAACATGGCGCGACCTGAATTTTCTTCAGGGATCGGCGTCGACCGCAGGTTAACTACACCACCAACGGTTTGTGGCCCATAACGCAATAACGGTGCACCTTTAAGGATCTCAATCGAATGCAAACGCAAGGCTGTTGGAAAATAATAGGCAGCAGGATTCGAATAAGGCGCCGGAGCAATCAAAACACCATCTTCCATTAACGTAATATTCTGGCTGCGTTCTGGTGCTGCTGCACGAATACCAATATTCGGACGCAGCCCCATACCATCTTCTTCAAGAACGTAAATACCTGGAACGGTTTTCAGTACTTGATGAATATCTGTTGTGGCTTCCGTCTTTAACTGTTCATTATCAACATAGTAAGCTGAACCAGGAAGATCTCTTGCCGCTTCACTACTACCGATTACAGTAAACGCATCTAGAGCCTGGACATCATCTTCGGCTGTTACTTGCATGGCAAAACTGCCAAGCGCAGTGGCGGTCATTACCGCAAGGAGTTTTTTCTGAGTCATTGAAATGGCCTGTACTAGCGATTGAAAAAACGATACTCTAAATGATAATTATTATCATTACAATATAGATTTTTAAATTTTTTACTTAAATTACATCATCACTCTCATACTGTGCTGACCTGCTTCACGTTGACGCAGGTGAAACATGGCTTTGCTGATATCGATCGCATAGTTTGCGAATTGCTGCTCGGTCATACGCAGTGTCAAAGCCCCCATATTCACATGGATCATCTGGCAATCCGGGCAAAACTGAATGTCACAGCCTGGTGAGCTGAAAATAGTCTCAGGCTGGCAGCTATTGGTTTGTTGCATAAATTACTCCTGTTATAAAAGCGCACTGATATCACAATCGTTATGATGGCCACGGTGCAGCTGATAACTTAACCACCAGCGGCGCGCTAACGATTGCCATAATTGCTGCTTCAGTGGATGCGCATCCTGCTCAGTGAGCAGTCGGTAATTGCGGGCAATTTGCAGTGCCAGACATGCACTGGCTTGTTGCCGGTAATGGCTTTCAAGGTGGGCATTGGCACTGAGCAGTAACTGGGCGGCCCAGTTTTCTTGTTGAGAGGTTTGTATCATTGATTTTTCAGGCGACTGGCGGCGGCCGCCAGCAGCATGCTCCATACACTTCGTTTGGAAGAGGAATCGAGACAATTGAAGTCGGCAGCGTGCAATTTTCCCTGACGGATCAGCGTTTCCAGCCGCTCTTGGCAAAACGCCAGATGAATCGTCTGGCGCTCAGTTTGGTAGGGTTTGTTGAACTGCATCGGGCGTTACCTCAACGATCAGCAATCAGCTGAGATGCAGTATAAATATCAATTAATCTAAATGCAAATCATTTTCATTTAGATATTTCTTGAAAACCTACCATCTGAATTTAAGGGGAATATGAACCAGTTCCGTAATAACCATAACCCCGGAACGGCCAGTCATGTTTCGGATTGTAGGGTCGTTTACGATCACTGTATTGCTGAGGCCAGACCTGATTATCCGTCATTGTGACGACCGGCATACGTAGTGATTTTTGATCCACTTTGCGGGTTTGTTCACCACTTATGTTTCCTAACACCGTGACCAGTGCCCCTTTTTCATAAATCAGGGGATCCAAAAAACCGTCCGTTTGCACAATAAAACGACCGGCACTGTTGCCCGTTGTGATCGGTATGCCATATCGTGTCAACGGAAACTGCACCAACGTCATTTCAGCCTGATTTGCGCCGTTACTGACCTCGGCAACGACGCCACCCCAACGCACTGCCTTACCCTGATACTGAGTGGGGTTGGTCAATATTTGAGAATACTGGGGATCGCCTGGTGGCGGAAACTGTACAGATGACTGTGTGGCGGCGCAGCCACTGATTAATAGTGCAAAGATCACGGTAAAGATTTTCATAAAACGAATCCTCTATATAGCTGTGATCCATAGACTGTTGGCCGTCAGCCAAGTTCAGTTTTGATTTAACGTTTAATCTTTTGTTTTCTCAGCGCTTTTTTTTCAGCTTTTTCGGCGCGCAGTTGTTCCAGTAACACCAGCTCTTGCGACATCATGGCCGGGGTTTCCAGCGTCAATGCACCCAGTTCGCCAGCACGCAGTTCGGTGAGCAGGATTTTGCTGATTCGCTGCAAATCGGCGACGCCACCAGCTTTTAAACAGCCTCGTTTAGCGGCAAGGACTTCCAGCATCTCAGTTTCATTGGTCGCCAGTTCGTCCAGATTAAATCTTGTCTGCAGTGCTTGCGGATATTGCTTCAATAAAAAAGCAACGGCATAGAGGGCGATATCTTCATTTTCAAATGCCGTTTCTTTAATCGCCCCACTGACTGCCAACCGGTAACCGGTGCCAACATTTTCCAGATTGCCCCATAACATTCCGGGCGTGTCATGCAGAACCATGACGTCATCGATTTTGATTCGTTGCTGCATTTTGGTGATGGCCGGTTCATTACCGGTTTTGGCGATTTGCCGGCCAGCCAGCGTATTGATCAAGGTCGATTTACCAACATTGGGAATACCCATGATCATCGCCTGAATTTTTTGAACACTGTCGGCTTTATGCGGCAGCATCTGCGTCACCAATTGCAAAATGGATTGTCGACAATCGCCCAGCTGAGCGCTGATAGCCAGCGTTTTAACGCCCTGCTCCTGCTCTAAATAATCCTGCCAGATTTGCGTTTGCACGGGATCAGCAAGATCACTTTTATTCAGTAATTTGATGCACAGTTTGTCACCACGTAATTTGCTCAGCATCGGATTGGCGCTGCTGAACGGAATACGCGCATCCAGTACTTCGATCACCAGATCGATTTCCGGCAGCCGTTTTTTTATTTCCAGTCCCGCTTTGTGCATATGACCGGGAAACCATTGAATTGCCATGCTTAAACCATTTAAATAAATTTCGCTGGCTATTATACGGTGCTGCCGGCTAACTGCTTAAATATTGACCGACATCAACCTGATCAATCTGCTCTGGCGGTAAAAAGCGCTTGGCATATTGCAAATAGACGCCACTGCGTAAAAACAGCTCAAAGACATCACGATCAACATGCTGACGCTCAACCATTTTGTGCAGAATATCGACAGCGACACTGACAGGTTTGGCTTTTTTATAAGGCCGGTCGGCAGCGGTTAATGCTTCAAAAATATCCGCCAGCACCATAATTCGTTCCGGAATTGATAAGTCATCCGCTGTCAGTCCCCGGGGATAACCGGTACCAATCATCGTTTCATGATGCGTTGAGGCATAACGTGGTACTCGTGCTAATTCTGGCGGGAATGGCAGGTTTTCAAGCATTTTTATGGTGCTGATAATGTGTTCATTTATCTTAAAACGATCTTCGGGAGACAGTGTGCCAGCACGCACTGTCAGATTATGCAGCTCACCCAGATTATAAAGATGCTCAGGAACTTGCATCTTGATACCGAGTTCCGGATCAAAGTCGATATCATGCTGATGCGGAATGATATGTTCTGCTTTATCCGCCAGCAAAAATTCTGTTGCCGGTAAGCTGGCAGGCGCATCGCTGAAACGAACTTCTTCAACTGGCGACAAACCCAGTCGGTCATTGAAATGCCGTTGCCAGGTCACAGCAGCCAGAGATTTCAAACGGGCAACTTGCGTATCGTCCATCGATTCACTGCCAATATTACAATGGGCAATAAAAGCAAAATCATCCTGTAATTGCTGCTGCAAGGCATCGCATTCAGAACGGAATCGCGCTTCACTGGCCGGCTCAGCAGCACAACGATTTAAACAGGTAATTTCGGCATCACGCCACAACACCTCAAAGCGCATGCGGATCTCATGAACCCGGTTATAAATGGTTTCCAGCTTGGTACCTTTGTCAACAATATGCTCCGGCGTGGTGATTTTGCCGCAATCATGCAGCCAGGCACCGATCTTGAACTCGCGCCACTCTTTTTCATCTCGAAAACGAAAATTGTTAAACGGTGCGTCAGTTGTCTGTTCGGCTTTTTCGGCCAGCATAAAGGCCAGCTCCGGTACCCGCGCGCAGTGTCCAGCTGTGTATGGTGACTTATCATCGATGGCCTGGGCAATTAACTCAATAAACGCTTCCATCAGCGCTTCCTGAGATTTTTCATGCTCCTCAATGGCATGCGACATGCCCATCATTGACGTGGCCAGTTCACTGATCTCAACAATATTACTGTGCACCTGTTCCACTTCGCTGAAACGCCGCTGTTTGATACGTTCACTGTCCAGTGCCAGATTACGCACAGCACTGACGATAGGCGAAGCAAACAGCCAGCTAACCGGCAGCAGTAATAATAAAATCGCTGCTGTTACCCAGATAGATTTTTTCACTTTATCAAGTGCTGGAGCCATCACACTGGCGACCGGCGTAATGATGGTGAAAAACTCGTTGTCATCAATATTATCGGTCAACGGCTGAATATAGACGAAATAGTCTTCACCATTAAGATGCATCGTCTGCAGGTTTTTTTTATTCTTATAATTTTTTTCGTCAAGTAATTCCGGATATGGCACCGCGCCCGCTTTGAGGCCATTACCATCAGCAGTAAGCCACTTTTCAGCTAGCGCAGCTCGCTGCGTGGCACCCAGATTTGTCAAAGCCAGATTAAAAATTTCTGCCAGTTCGGCTTTATCACGGTTAATTAAAAAATGTAGATTGGTTGGCAGTTGAGCGGCACTAACATCAATATTTTCATGTACCGTTAAATCGTTAAAAAAATATTGCGCTGCGGTGTATTGCAATATGGCGGCACTATCCATGCCGGCATCCACTTTGCCTTCACGAACGGCCATCAAAACCTGGCGAACTGATGGTACTTCCAGAATCGTGATATCCTGCAAATTGTCGCGAAGATTATCAATCAAAGACCAGCCTTGCGGAATCGCAACCGTTTTGCCCTTTAAATCATTAAGATTGCTAACCTTTACTCCCTTTGTTGTGACCACCCCATAAGGCAGCTCAATAAATGGCTCGGTCATTTTTCCAAGCGCCCGTCGGTATTCATTGTCATAAACCGGCTGAATAACATCCAACTCGCCTCCGACAAACATTGCCGCCATTTCCTGCCAGTTCAGTCCGTTTAAATAACGAAGATTTAAGCCAGTCATCTCAGCAATATAATTCAGTACATCAATGGCATAACCATAAGGTTGGCCTGCTACAGCAAAATTCACCGGCGGCCAGTCCGTTTCATTGGATATCAGCAGATTTTTATTGTCTTCGATGATTTTTTGTTGGGCTTCAGTCAATGTCAGTATCGGCGGTGGCGGTAAAGTGTCCTCTACGGTTACGGCTTTATTTGAAGCGATGATTTCACCACTTTTCTGATACAAATAAATTTCGCTATCGCTGCCTAAATCCTGCGTTTTGAAAAAATCGGACAAAGAAGACAGGGCAATGTCCATCGCCAGCACGGAGTTACTGCCGGGAATTTTGGTTGAGTAGGTCTGACCGGGCGACTGACTATGCTGAAATAAATAGGGTTGTGTTTTAAATACCTCACCGCCTTTGGCTTTATTGAACCATGGCCGATTATTGGCTTTGTAGTCAGTCGGGTGCTGCCGGCTATCACGCAGATTAAATTCAGCATCAAAATATTCAAAACGTCTAACCCGTTTATCACCCTGGCCGCTCACAGTAATGGTTACCCAGCGATCAGTGGATTCTGCCCGCAATTGCTCACGCAGATTATTATCAGCTTCCAAATTAACCAACTCGTAAACATCACCATCCTGATGACCGACATAAATCGCATAAAACATTGCGTTACGATTCATGACCTCGGCGAATAAACGCCGAGTATCCGCTAAAATCGTTTTACCCTCTACAAGCCTTGGAAACTGAGCGATGACACGGGTTGCGGCAATAGCACGACTGTCGACCGCGGCTATATAATCACGAGTGCTGATAGCAGTTTGTTGATACACCGAAGAAGTCGCGTCGGTGGCAAGTGTTTTATTGAAAAAATACTGCAGACCAATCGCCACACTGGCGATCAGCAGACTGGAGATAATAAAACCGGCGATCACCCTGGCGCGAATAGATATTCGCAAACCTCGCCCTTTAATCGGTAATGCCATACCGGCCACCTTCTGCCCTGTTATTTATGGCTATGATTAAACCGCGTTTCCTCATTCAACTCAATGCTTGCGCACGAGCAAACAGAGCGACAGACGCCAAGCGAACCAAATTGCGCTGTTAATCACCCACGTCGGACATATTAACGATAAACAGTATTGGTCATAAACAGCCCAGAGGCTTCTGCACCAACTGTATTTCGATTCACGATAGGTGGTTTTCAGAGCTGAACAATTCAATGTAACTGACAGGGTATAATGCGGCCTGTTTTACAGTAACAAGCGCACCATTGATTTCAGGGAGCGCACAACAATGCTTTTCAAAAGGTCAGACTCAGCGAATGCAGGCCAAAATAAAACATTATGTGATTTTCTGCTGCGGTTGGCTGTGTGTCCTGCTCGGATTGATAGGTGCACTATTGCCAGTCGTACCAACAACGCCATTTATGATTCTGGCGCTGGCCTGTTTTGCTGAAACGTCACCACGCTTTCATAAATTGCTGATCAATAATCGCTGGATTGGTCCGCCGCTTAAGCAATGGGATCAAACTAAAACGGTTCGTCGACGTACCAAATACCAAGCGATTGTCATGCTGGTCATTGCCTTTAGTTTTTCGATTGGTTTGCTTTGGGGACAGTGGTCCTATCAGTTGGCATTGTTAGCTTTAGCGACGGTCATGATAGGCTTTGTGCTGAAACTGAAAGAAGCCGAGCCCAAATATGACAATTAAACAGTTACTGACCACCCGTCACAGTACCCAAGCTTTTCTGGACAAACCCGTGGCGAAGAAAACCATTGCGGAATTGCTGGATATTGCCAGGCTGGCATCTTACGGGGCCAATACTCAATCCTGGCAAGTCGGCGTGTTAATTGGATCCGTTTTAAAAAACACTGATGCTGGCGGCTACAGAAAAAGGGTAGGCGAATT
>JBFJJO010000036.1:0-17163 GCA_041612215.1 Methylophaga sp. | reverse complement strand
TGCCGCACTATGCTTTTAAGCATAAATTCGACAACCCGAAGCAAAATTATATGTATGTCGGATGTGATAGGTTCATCAAGTCTAAATACAGCCAAATGTTTTATTTTCAAACCAGCTTTCAATATCTTCGACGGTTTCAAACTGAATTGATTCACCAACTCGCCCACCCCTCTTTTAATATGCCCTTAATCGACTACCCATCTCTCATTATCAACCGACAGATATTGAAAGAACGGGTCAGATTGATACTGGCGATCTGCTGCTGAGCAAACCCTACCAAAGTAATGACTTGGCATAAATGCTGAGAGAAGCATTGGATAGATATCACCCCCCGTATTTGAGGCAAAGAATCCGATACAAACGTGGCGGAATTTTAAATTCTGATATTTTTGCTAACGTGGTTGGAGGTTGCTGCATTGGTAACAGCCCCGCCAGTCTATATAACAAAAAAAAATATAATTATTCTTTCTTATTTGTTTATTATTATTTATCTTGCTGTCATTATTAGCGTTTTTTAGGCATGGGTAAAGACGATGACTTGGCAGGCTTGGTTAACAATTGGCGTGACGATTAGTGTTTTGCTAATCATGATCTTTACCCGAGTAAAGCCACATATCGCCATGATCTGTGCGCTGACGTTTTTACTCATTACCGGTGTTATTGATGGCAAACAGGCATTCGAAGGGTTTAGTAACAGTGGCCTGATAACCGTAGCTGCCATGTTTATTGTGGCGGCTGGTTTGCATGCATCCGGTGGTGTAGATCTTTTCGTGAATGCGCTGCTTGGCAAGCCTGGCACGGTTCGAGGTGCTTATTTCCGGCTGTTTGTGCCCGTTGTATTTTTAAGTGCTTTTTTGAACAATACGCCTGTGGTATCAACACTTATTCCCGGCGTCCTTGCTTGGAGTAAACGTATTAATGTCAATCCATCCAAACTGCTGATCCCACTCAGTTATGTTGCTATTCTAGGTGGCACTCTCACTCTTATTGGTACAAGCACTAATTTAATAGTGAATGGGCAATATCAGGCGCTGACTGGTGAAGCCGGTTTTTCGATTTTTTCGATAACGATAATTGGTCTTCCTGTCGCTATTTCCGGCTTGTTATTTATGTGGCTATTTTTCCCAAAATGGTTACCGGATATCAGTAAGAGTCATGCGTTTGATAATGTCCGGGAATTCACGCTCGAAGTAATGGTTGAGGCGAATGGGCCACTAGTTGGCCAGAGCGTCCAGGCAGCTGGCTTGCGTGATCAAAAAAGTGTTTATTTGGTTGAAATCGAACGCAATGGCACCTTGCTTACTGCCGTGCCATCAGAGGAACGTCTGCAAAGTGGTGACCGATTAGTTTTTGCCGGCGATACCGAGGGAATAACCGATCTGTTACGCATCAAGGGCATTATTGCTTCTACCTCCGATGCAGAAACGAGTGTACTTTCCCTAGAAAGACCTGAACGCAGTTTGGTTGAGGCCGTTATTTCCCCCCATTGTGCGGCGGTCGGTGAAACGATTCGTGATGCGATGTTTTTGGAACGTTATGGTGCGGTTATCATGGCTGTAGCCCGGAATGGTGAGCGGATCCCGGGAAATCTGAGCAATATCAAATTACAGGCCGGCGATACTTTATTGCTGGAAGCCCGCCCCGCTTTTGTAAGCCGTCAGCGTTATAACAAAGACTTTTTGTTAATAAATGATATGGGGAAGGAATCACCAAACCATGACAAAGCTTATCTTGCATGGGTTATTTTAATCAGTCTGGTGACAGCAGCAGGATTTGGCGTGATCAGCATGCTGAATGCCGCCATGATCGGTGCTGTAATGATGATTATCACAGGTTGCTGTTCAGTCAATCAGGCAGATAGAAGTATCGATCTAACGGTTATTTTGACCATTGCAGCTTCTTTTGCATTGGGTACGGCATTAGAAAAAACCGGCGTTGCCGCCCATTTGGCGAGCGGTATCGTTGCTTTAAGTCAGGATCGACCCTGGTTGATGCTGGCGATGACCTATATCGCAGTATCGATACTGACAGAAGTGATTACCAATAATGCAGCGGCTATATTAATGCTGCCGATTGTGCTTGGATTGACGCAACAGGCCAGCTTAGCGCCCGAACCATTTATTTTTGCCGTCATGATGGCCGCATCAGCAAGTTTTGCGACGCCGCTGGGTTATCAGACAAATCTGATGGTGTATGGTCCTGGTGGTTATCATTTTCGTGACTTTCTCAAAGTGGGTATCCCGATGAATATTTTTATTGGTGTCGTTACAATCGCCACAATACTGATAATCTGGCCATTGAACTGAGCATATGGATAACATGCCGTAATTAAGGCTAATCTTTTTGACGCAGATTTCACCTGCTAAACCGTATTTTTAATGTTTGAATTTAAAAATACGGTTTATACAAATGTCTGACCAAATAAAAGTTTATACCCAGCAAGCTACTGAAAAACGTTTGCCCTGCCGGGGCTGTACAGCAAGTTGCGTAAATTATCCGGTCTGTAATGGCACACCATGGCGCCTGACAGAAAGTGTTGCCGGAAAGCATAAAAATGTGTCCTAGACTGACATTTTGGCAGTGGTTTGTGCTGGGCATTGTGGCGATGGGCATTATTGAAGTCGCTGTCATTATTTATTTATCGCTGAACTTTTAAAGCCTGAGACGCGTTAACTGTGTTTGCAGTTGTTTGGCAAGCCCGGATAGTTTTAATGCTGATTTACGATAACGGCTTTTTCTGCATCCAAAATATTGTGTAACGACAGATTCATGAATTTTTTAGTAGTCAGCCTTACAAACACTGGGCTGCTGCCATGAATATACGGCAAAAATTGTTTAAGACATTAATGGTCTGTAAAGGCTTTGCTTTAGTGGTTTTGACGGTTTTATGGTGACAGTTTTGTGACAGCGCCAGCATCTGCAAGCTTCTGCAGGATAGCCTCGGCCATCAAACGATAGCCGGCGGCATTTGGATGGATTGGATCTGACTTTAATTTACGTGTACTGAGAATATCCGCGATGACATCGGTTTCCAAAGTCAGCTGATATTGTTCTGCCAGTTCCTCATACAGATCCGGTGGGCTCAGCATAATATTGGGTTCTGGCACCGCTACCAGTAACACTTGTGCGCCGGTGTTTTGTATGGTTTCAATCATATTGGCGAGATTTTTCTTGATTTGCTGCTTATTCAGCTTGCGGATCAAATCATTACCGCCATGACAAAGAATAACCAGCTGTGGGTTTATTTCAGCCAGTAGCGCCGGCAACCTGGCCCTGCCCTCACCGCTGATTTCACCGGGTACACCGGCATTAATCACTTGCTGACTTAGGCTGGCCTTTAACAAAGCTGGATAACTTTGCGCTTCACCGGCACCAGTGCCAAACGTCAGACTGTCGCCAAATGCCAGAATAACGGCATCTTCAGATAATGTTTTTAGCGGAGGTGTATTATCACAGCCCGAAATAAAGCATATTAAAAACAATATGTAGGCAATTGTTTTTAATTGTTTTTTTATTATCACGCAGCTTTGGCGCTCGGGAATAATCGATAGAAATTAGCGGTGGTTTGAGCAGCGATATTGGCAACGCTGTCACCACGCAAATCAGCCAGAAATTCTGCTACATGAGTAACAAACACCGGTTTATTGGTTTTGCCACGATGCGGCACCGGGGCCAGGTATGGCGAATCGGTTTCGATTAAGATCCGATCCAGTGGTAGATTTTTGGCAACATCCTGCAATTCTCGGGCACTTTTAAAGGTGACAATGCCCGATAAAGAAATATAAAAGCCGATATCCAGTGCCCGTTTGGCAGTTTCCCAATTTTCGGTAAAACAGTGAATAATTCCGCCGGCATCACATGCCTGATGCTGCTCGAGCATTGTCATGGTGTCTTCACGGGCTTCACGGGTGTGAATAATCAGGGGTTTTTGGGTTTGTTTGGCAGCTTCAATATGTATCCGGAAACGTTCCCGCTGCCAGTCCAAATCACCTTCAGAGCGGAAGTAATCCAGTCCGGTTTCGCCAATAGCAATGACTTTTGGATGGCTGGCAACATCAACGAGCTCTTCAACGGTAAATTGCTCATCGGCGTCCACATTAGGGTGTATACCGGCACTGGCCGTCACCACTGGAAACTTGTCAGCGATTTGCTGCACTTCTTGACAGCTGGCTTTATCGATAGCGATACACAGGATGTGTTCGACTTTGTTTTCCAGGGCTTCATCAACCATGGCATCAATGCCACCAGGCTGATCTGCCAGCATATTCAAATGACAGTGGGAATCTATAAACATATATGAAAATGATGTAGCTCGAGCTACATCGTATAGGTTGCTTTATCAGATTTGAGCTTATCGACCAGATAGTTTTCGATCTTGCCACGAACCAGTGAGGCACTGCCGTCCATATCACTAAAGTGCACGCCAATTCCGGATGCCTGGTTACCCTGAGCGCCCATAGGTGTCACCCAGGTAATAATACCAGCGACCGGGATTTTTTCCGGTTCATCCATCAGGTTGAGCAGAATAAAAACTTCTTCACCCATCTGATATTCCTTATTGGTTGGAATAAACAGACCACCGTTTTTCAAAAACGGCATATACGAGTGATACAGCATATTCTGATCACTGATTTTCAGGGAAAGAATGCCTTTTCTTGGGTTCATGCTCATAGCGAAACTCGACTCAGCGGCTTATTCGCTGCTTGACTGGAACGACAAATCCGCATTACGGAAACCATAAAATCTTCGATTAACAATGTCTTATTGAAGTTATTAGAGGAAGATACTAGCTTTAAAGTGCCCTGTATGCAATCCATTAGTTGAAACAGTATGCCAGCTTCAGCTGCCTGGGGTCGTTTTATCAGCTGGGATTTAAGATCGTATTGTAAAATATGCATAACTGTCAGCACATCATATTGCAGCCAACTGGCTGTCATTTGCATTGGGTTTGCCCTACCTTGCATTAATTGCTGCAAATCAGCTTGTAACTGTTCGCAAAGCAAGTCTAGACGACTATCCAGCATTTGTTCCAGCATCAGTGGTGCGCCTTTGGCCAATGGCGTCAATTGCTGTAATTGTTGAGCACTGATGTTTATATCCTGTTCATGTAACCATTTTTCAGTTTGCGCCGGATCCGGAGACAACATCGGCCACAACTGACAGCGGCTACGAATAGTAATGGGCAATTGTTGCGGCTGACTGCTGACCAGGATAAACAATGTTTTTGCCGAGGGCTCTTCCAGTAATTTCAACAAACTGTTGCTGGCACCATTGGTCATGACATGCGCTGGATGAATCACCACCGTTTTCCATGCTGAGATATTTGGTGTCAGTGATTGTTTGTCTTTTAAAGCACGGGTTTGGTGAATTTTTATGGATTTTTCACCTTCTTCGGGCTCGATCAACAGATGATCAGGATGTGCGCCGGCAAGAAACAAGTCACAGCTGTGGCACTGGCTACAGGCTGCTGTTGCAGAAGGACTCAGGCATAAACTGAACTGTGCCATTTTTAACGCCAAGTCTGTTTTGGCCAGCCCTTTGGCACCGGTCATTAATATGGCGTGTGGCAGGCGTTGTTGTTGCCATACATTGAGAAACTGCTGCCATAGTGTCTGATGCCAGGGATAATCGGTCATACGACCTCTGATAACAGTTGATTCAGATGGGCCGTCAATTGTTGTTGAATCTGATCAACTGATTCGGCGGCATCGATGATTTTAACGCGCTGTGGTTCCCCTGCTGCAACTTGCAAATAGCACTGACGTACTTTTTCGAAAAAACTGTGTTTTTCCATTTCAATACGGTCTTTCGCATTACCGCGCGTGCTGACCCGTTGCTGCCCGACCACAACCGGCAGATCAAATATAAACGTTAGATCAGTTGAGACTCCCTGCAAACTCCAATTGGCCAAGGCGTCAATTCGATCAAAATCAATACCGCGGCCACCACCCTGATAAGCAAAGGTGGCATCGACAAAGCGATCTGAAACTACCCACTGACCATTTTTTAAAGCTGGCAGGACTTTCTGCTGAACATGCTGCACCCGGGCGGCAAACATCAACAATAATTCCGCATCATCAGTCATTTTTTCTGCGCGCGGTGTCAGCAGTAAATCACGGATTTGTTCACCCAGCTGGGTGCCGCCCGGTTCCCGGGTGACTAAAACATCTATACCTTTATCGCGCAGATAATCGGCAATAAACGTCAGTTGAGTCGATTTGCCCGCACCTTCAATGCCCTCGAGACTGATAAATTTACCGTTCATTGTTTTAACTGATATTTGCGCACTGCATTTTGGTGATCGCGGTAATTACTTGAGAATTTATGCCGGCCATCCTCACCGGTAGCCACAAAATACAAATAATCTCCCTCCTTAGGATGCAACGCAGCGTGTATAGATTCTTTACTGGGTAAACATATCGGTGAAGGTGGTAAACCATGACGGGTATAGGTGTTATAGGGTGTGTCAGTGTTTAAATCAGTGCGCCGGATGTTACCGTCATAGGTATCCCCGAGTCCATAAATCACCGTTGGATCGGTTTGCAGACGCATGCCCTTTTGCAAACGCCGAACAAATACCCCGGCGATCTCATCCCGCTCTTCGGGAATACCCGTTTCTTTTTCAATAATAGACGCCATAATCAGCGCCTCATAAGGATCCTGATAAGGTAAACCTTCAGCGCGATCCGCCCAGGCTTTTTGCAATTCTACCTGCATATTCTGATAAGCACGGCGTAAAAATTGAATATCGGTGGTACCTGCCGGGAATTTGTAGGTTTCAGGCAAAAACCAGCCTTCTGCATGTTGTTCTGGTAAATCGAGTGCCGTCATCACTTCGGCTAACTCAAGTTCATCATCGGTGACAATGATCTTCGGGTGTTGATGAAGTTTTGCCAATAATTGCTGGGTGGTCATACCCTCGATGATAGTCAGACTGTACTGCACAACTTTGCCATCGATAAACTGCTGCAAGAGTTCGGGCAAGGTGGTACCAGTCGAAATTTGATATTCGCCGGCTTTTATTTGTGATGCTGTGCCCTGATAACGGCCATATAAATCCAGATAAATACTTGGCGTTGGACTCAGACCTTGTTGGAAAAGTCGCTGGCTGATACGACTTAAATTATCACCGGGTTTAACAACAAAAATCGTCTCTTCCGCGATAGGCTTGATCGGCGTATTTAAAAAACGTTGATATTCTGACCAGGCATACAACAACGGCAGGCCCAGCAAAAATAACAACACCAGTAATTTGACGATAGCAGAAATTTTCATGCGTGCATTATTGCTTGTGGCAGCCATTGCTGCAATTTTTGGGTCATCGGACCATGCGACCATTGTCGATCCTGACCGATGATTTGCTTGATCGGCCAGATACCAATCACGCTATTACACATCAGACATTCATCAGCTGTTAGCAGATCATCGAATGTTAACTGCGACTCGTAAACCGGCCAGTTATTTTGACGGGCGATTTGCAATAAGCAGCTTCGCATGACACCGTTGATGCCACAATGACGCAAATCGGGCGTTAACAACTCACCTTGCCGAAACAACATAATATTACTCATGGTGCCTTCGATCAGATGAGCATCGGTATCTAACATCAAACCTTCGGCAATACGACTATCACGCCATTCATTGCGGGCAAGCACCTGCTCCAAACGATTCAAATGCTTGATACCGGCGAGTTGTGGATTGATGGCCAGTCGCTGTTCACAGATGCGTACAGCAACACCTTGCTGAAAACCTGACGGATATTCTGGCATAGGATGGCTGCTGATAATGCGGGTAATGGGGGTATTTACAGCATACTGATAACCACGACCACCAACGCCGCGTGTCAGCATGATTTTAATGACAGCATCAGTTTGCAGTGTTGCTGTGAGTTGTTGTAATTCGGTTTGGATTAAGCTGAAGTCTGACGGCGAAACAGTCAACTTCAGCCGCTGGCAGCCAAGCTGCAAACGCGCCAAGTGGGCATCCAGTAATTCAAGACGATTTTGACGAAAAGCGATGGTTTCAAATAAACCATCGCCATATTGCAGACCACGATCCCGTGCATCGATTCTGTCTTCGGGCTGGCCGTTAATCAGAATCATTAAAACGAAACTTAGCTGAGTTTTCGGAAAATAACGGTACCGTTAGTGCCGCCAAAACCAAACGAATTGGACATCGCTACTTTAATCGGCATCTGGCGGGCAGTATTCGGCACATAATCCAGATCACAGCCTTCGTCAGGATTCTCCAGATTAATAGTGGGTGGCGCCACTTGATCACGAATCGATAAAACACTGAAAACGGCTTCAACACCACCGGCTGCACCCAACAAGTGGCCAATCATTGATTTGGTTGAACTAACAGCAACTGATTGTGCGGCATTGCCCAATGCAGCTTTGATCGCCATCGTTTCTGCCATATCACCGGCCGGTGTTGAGGTACCATGCGCGTTAATATAATCAATTTCATCAGCATTTAAAGACGCATCTTTCATCGCATTTTTCATACAACGTGCCGCACCTTCACCGCCCTGGGATGGCATGGTCATGTGGTATGCATCGCTGCTCATTCCACTGCCAGCGAGTTCGGCATAAATGGTTGCACCGCGTTTAACAGCATGTTCGTATTCTTCGAGGACCAATACACCAGCACCATCACCGAGTACAAAGCCATCACGGTCTTTATCCCAGGGACGACTGGCGCTTTGTGGATCATCATTGCGCGTTGATAAGGCGCGGGCAGCAGCAAAACCACCTAAGCCTGTAGGGGAAGTTGCCATTTCAGCACCACCGGCAATCATGACATCCGCCTCGCCATATTGAATCATCCGGCCAGCCGATGAAATACAATGCGTGCCGGTGGAGCAAGCGGTAACAATGGCTGTATTAGGCCCTTTCATGCCATACATAATGGACAGATTGCCCGAAATCATATTGATAATATTGCTGGGCACGAAGAAAGGTGAAATTTTCCGGGGCCCGCCGTTTAAATAATTATCATAACCGGCTTCAATACCGGGCAGACCACCGATACCTGAACCGATGGCAACACCGATACGCTCGGCATTTTCATCAGTCACTTCAAGGCCAGCATCTTTAATCGCTTCAACAGCTGCGGCAATGCCATAGTGGATAAAAGTATCCATTTTCTTGGCATCTTTACGGGAAATCACTTTTTCCACATCAAAGTCTTTGACACTGGCACCGAAACGCACTGAAAATTCAGTAACATCAAAAGACGTAATAGGATTGACACCACTTTTTCCGGCGACAATATTAGTCCAGCTTTCGGCAACCGACAGGCCTACAGGGGTGACTGCACCAAGGCCGGTCACGACGACACGTCTTTTAGACATTTGCTTTCCTCATGCAAATCTTTGTTCAGATATAACATAGCCGCCTAGCATGCCAGGCACACTAGACGGCTATTGTGAAGCGTTGAAACCGATTAAGACTGAACAGAGTTAATGTAGGCAACAGCTTCTTTAACAGTGGTGATTTTCTCAGCTTCTTCGTCTGGGATTTCACATTCGAAAGCTTCTTCCAGAGCCATAACCAGCTCAACGGTGTCCAGTGAGTCTGCGCCCAGGTCATCGATAAAAGACGCATCTGCAGTGACTTCATCTGCATTAACGCCGAGTTGTTCGACAACGATTTCTTTAACGCGAGCTTCGATATCACTCATAACTAAAATTTCCTTTGGTGGTTAAGTACAAACAACGTGCAGGCATTTTATAGTGCACGAACAGCAGAGACAAGCCAAAACGGAGTTAACGCTTGATTACTGCATTCAAAAACCGAAACCATTACTGGCTTACGGCGCTTAATTCATATACATGCCGCCATTGACATGCAGCGTTTCGCCGGTGATATAGCCTGCCAGTGGGCTAGCCAGAAAGCACACCGCGGCGGCAATTTCTTCAGCTTCGCCAAGGCGTTTAACCGGCACATTTTCCAACAGGGCGGTTTTATGCGCTTCTGGTAAATCTTTGGTCATATCGGTATCAATAAAGCCCGGCGCTACACTATTAACAGTAATGCCACGGGTACCCACTTCACGAGCCAGCGATTTACTGAAACCAATGACACCGGCTTTGGCGGCAGCATAATTACTCTGACCGGCATTACCCATAACACCCACCACAGACGTAATATTAATAATGCGACCCCAACGCGCTTTCGTCATGGCACGCACGCAACGTTTGCTGAGTTTAAATATCGGTGTCAGATTGGTATTGATGATGTCATCCCACTCTTCGTCTTTCATCCGCATCAGCAGGTTATCACGGGTGATGCCGGCGTTATTGACCAGAATATCGGGCGCGGCAAATTCGCTTTCGATATTGCTGACAACAGCTTCAATAGCATCCGCATCAGTTACATTCAGCACAACGCCTTTTCCGTTAATACCGGCTTCTTGCAAAAATGCAGAAATGGTCGCCGCACCGTTTTCTGATGTAGCGGTACCAATTACGGTTGCACCCTGCTCGCCCAGACTTAAAGCAATCGCTCTACCGATGCCGCGGGTCGCGCCAGTAACCAGCGCGGTTTTGCCTTGTAAACTCATGCCTTTTCTCCTGCTAACTGCTTAGTTTTTTCTAAACTGGCGACATCAAACAGCGGCTGCGCATTGAGCGATTTATCAATCCGCTTGGTCAGACCGGCCAATACTTTACCGGGACCACATTCAATCAGCGTATCGACACCCTGTGCCGCCAAAAATGTTACCGTTTCCACCCATCGCACTGGATTAAATAACTGTTTGGATAATAATTCACGGATGTCATCGGCATTATTGCTGCTGGTGACACTGGCATTGTGAATGACGGGAATAGTAGGTGCTTGGATGCGGGTTTTAGCGAGTTCCGAGGCTAGTTGTTCAGCTGCTGGCTGCATTAGTACGCAATGTGATGGAACGCTGACGGGGAGTAATAAAGCCCGTTTGGCCCCTGCTGCTGTCGCGAGGTCAATGGCTTGATTCACTGCGCCGGCCGCGCCGGCAATGACAACCTGGCCCGGCGAATTAAAATTAACCGCCTCAACAACGCCATGAATACTGGCTTGTTTGCAGATATCGATGACCTGCGCATCTTCAAGACCGAGAATAGCTGCCATGGCGCCTTCACCGGCCGGCACAGCTTGTTGCATGAACTCGCCGCGCTTGGCAACCAGTTTAATAGCATCTTTAAAGTCGATGGCACCGGCTGCAACCAATGCACTGTATTCACCTAAACTGTGGCCGGCCAAAAAGGTCGGCTGGAAGTTATGCTGACTTTGCCAGACCCGCCATACGGCAATGCCGGCAGCCAACATCGCTGGCTGGGTTTTGTCGGTTTGATTTAAGTCAGATTCGGGTCCATTTTGCACCAGTTGCCATACGTCATAACCGAGGGCCTCTGAAGCTTCGGCAAACGTTTGTTCGACAATTGGAAATTCAGTCGCCAAATCAGCCAACATACCGATTGATTGCGAACCCTGACCCGGAAATACAAAAGCAGCTTGCATGGTTAAATCCCAAAATCCATTAATACTGAATGAGCGCCGAACCCCAGGTAAAACCTCCGCCGAAGGCTTCTAACAGCAATTTTTCACCACGTTGAATACGACCATCACGAACGGCAGTATCTAGGGCGAGCGGGATCGACGCAGCTGAGGTGTTGCCGTGTTCATCAACAGTAACCACGACTTTATCCATCGACATGTTTAACTTGCGCGCAGTGGCAGCAATGATGCGGATATTCGCCTGATGCGGCACCAGCCAGTCAATATCGTGTTTTTCCAAATTATTGGCTTCAAGCGTTTCGTCAACAATCTGACTAAGGGTTTTGACGGCAATTTTAAATACTTCATTGCCCTGCATATCGACAACAGCCGGTATATCACTGACCACAGAACCTGGCCCGGTCGGCACTTGTAACAGGCTGTTAAAGCTGCCGTCACAATGAATATGCGTCGATAAAATCCCCGGCGTTTCAGAAGCTTGCAGAACAACCGCACCAGCACCATCACCAAACAGTACACAGGTGTTACGATCGGTCCAGTCAACGATGCGCGAGAATATTTCGGCACCGATTACCAACACATTTTTGGCGCTGCCCGACTTAATAAATTTATCGGCAACCGTCAGTGCATAAACAAAACCGGTACAAACCGCCTGAATATCAAATGCCGGACAGCCGTGAATATCAAGTTTGTCCTGGACTAACGTCGCTGTACTGGGAAAAATTCGTGTCGGGGTACTGGTCGCGACAATAATCAGGTCAATATCCTGATTGCTAATGCCGGCTGCATCAATAGCATTGACAGCAGCGTTATAAGCCAAATCGGTGGTGGTTTCATCAGCGGCGGCAATATGGCGTTTGATAATGCCAGTACGTTCGCGGATCCACTGGTCACTGGTATCAACCATTTTTTCCAAATCGGTATTGCTCAGCACTTTTTCAGGTAAATAGCTGCCGGTACCGATAATGCGCGAGTGGATCACAGCACTTGCCCTTCTTGCAGTGTTTCTAAATGTTTGCTGATATTGCTGGGAATATCTTTGCGGGCTTCGATCACGGCAATATTAATGGCGTTGGCAAAAGCAAAGCTATCGGCACCACCATGGCTTTTTATAACAATACCTTGCAAACCAATAAAATTGGCGCCGTTATAAGCGCGGGGGTCTAACTCTTTACGAAAATGACTTAATACCGGGTAAGCGATCAATGCAGCGAATTTGGTAAACAGGTTACGCTTGAATGAATTCCGCAGATAATGACGAATCATATGCGCAACGCCTTCGCTGGCTTTCAACAAGACATTACCAACAAAACCATCACAAACCAGTACGTCAACTTCACCCTTATAAAGACCATCGCCTTCGACAAAACCAACATAATTTAAATCGGTCTGAGCTAACAGGCGAGCAGCTTCTTTGACACGTTCGCTGCCTTTAATTTCTTCAGCACCAATATTCAGCAAACCCACAGTGGGTTGTTTTTTACCATCAACCAGCTCTGCCAGAACCGAGCCCATCAAAGCAAACTGAACCAGATGTTCGGCACTGGAATCCACATTCGCACCCAAATCCAGCACATAAGTATGGCCTTTCATGGTTGGCAATGCGGTGATAATCGCAGGCCGTTCGATGCCCGGCAGTGTTTTTAAAACAAAGCGCGCAGTCGCCATCAAAGCACCAGTATTGCCGGCACTGACACAAGCTGCTGCCACATCTTCTTTCACCAGATTGATAGCAACCCGCATTGATGAATCTTTTTTACTGCGCAGAGCAGTCTGCGGCGATTCATCCATCGCCACTATTTGCGAGGCGTGATGAATATGCAGTCGGGCTTTATCCGCTGGATTTAGCTGCGCCAGTGCAGCTTGCAAAGTGGTTTCATCACCCACCAAAATCAGTTCTACATCATGATGCTTTTGTAGGGCTGATATGGCAGCGGGGATCACGACCTGAGGTCCATGATCCCCGCCCATTGCATCAATAGCAATTTTAAGCGTCAATGAACTACGCCTTATTCACTCTTTTCGGCAATGACCTTACGACCACGGTAGAAACCGTCAGCAGTCACATGGTGACGGCGATGTAATTCACCTGACGTGCTGTCGACTGACAGCGTTGTTGCAGTCAGCGCATCGTGTGAACGACGCATACCGCGACGTGATTGACTCTTTTTACTCTTTTGAACAGCCATGGGTGTAACTCCTAAACCTGAATCTAATTAAACTTACTTCTTTGCTTTCAATGCAGCCAAAACTGCAAAGGGTGAAACCGGTTTATCGGCTTCGCTTTCTGTTTCGCCTGCGTGCCAGACATCATCGGGCAAACAAACATAATCATGTTTCGGCACGATGGGCAGCGCCAGTATCAACTCATCTTCGACCATCAGTGCCGGATCGACTTGTTTAGCATCGTCAATTATCCACGGCTCATATTGTTCCGCCAGGCCTTCAACTTTGCGTTCATGGCGAAGAATTCCCAGTAACGCAGCAATATCCAGTTGCAACGTCATTGGTGACATACAACGTTCACAAATCAATTGTATGCTCGCTTGAAACCGACCCTGCATAAACGGCAGTCCCGTTTCATCAATATCAAAATGCATGTCTACATCAACCATGCCTTCATCATTAACCAATTGCTCCGACAAGCGACGCATCGATGACAAGGGGATCTGCCCTGTTAAACGTATGCCGCTATTAGCAAAACGAAATGGATCAATCTCTCTGGGCAATTGCTGATGCATAATCGACGGGATTATATAAGAATTCGCTTTAAACAGCAAAGTAAAAGCCGCTTTAGATCGCTGCCCTACTTTGCTGACCACAAGTTTCAGCTATTAACAGTCAAGCATCATTATGTAACTCTATGATGGCATTACCTTCATTACTGTTGTGTTTGGAGAGATCATTACGTAAAGCATCAATGTAATACAGATAATCCGCATCAATATCGCCGGTGATATATTCACCATCAAAACAAGACGTATCAAACCGCTCAACATCGCTTTTCTTGTTAATAGCCGATACTAAATCAGCCAGGTCCTGATAGATCAGTCTGTCGACACCCAACTCGCTGGCAATTGCATCAACATCACGGTTGTGCGCCACAAACTCGTTAGGCGACGGCATATCAATACCGTAAACATTTGGAAATCTGACCGGCGGTGCTGCGGAAGCCAAGTATACTTTTTCGGCGCCAGCGTCACGGGCCATTTGTACGATTTGTTGTGACGTGGTGCCACGGACAATAGAGTCATCGACCAGCAGAACATTCTTGCCACGAAACTCCAGTTCAATGGGATTTAATTTCTGACGAACTGACTTTTTACGCTGGGTTTGTCCCGGCATAATAAATGTTCGGCCGATATAACGATTTTTGATAAAGCCTTCGCGATAGATAACGCCCAGATCATACGATAACTGTAATGCGGCACTGCGGCTGGTATCCGGAATAGGAATGACCACATCAATATCATGATCCGGCCATTCACGGAGGATTTTTTGCGCTAATTTAGTACCCATGCGCATCCGACTTTTATGTACCGAAATACCATCCATCATTGAATCAGGACGTGCAAAATACACATACTCAAAAATACATGGTGACAAGACAGGATTCTCAGCACATTGCTGGCTGTGGAACTGGCCGTTGGTGTCGATAAAAATACATTCGCCTGGCGCGATATCGCGCATCAACTCATAATCAAGCGTATCAATAGCAACACTTTCAGAGGCAAACATATATTCTTTGCCGCTGGCTGAGTCACGCTGACCTATCACTGCTGGCCGAATACCGTAAGGATCACGAAATGCCAGCATACCAACACCGGCAATCATCGCCACGGCTGCATAAGCACCTTTACAACGTTTATGCACTTGACGTACGGCATTAAAAATATCTTCTGGTTGCGGTTTCAGCTTGCCAGCAGTTTGCAGTTCGTGCGCTAAAATATTGAGTAAGACTTCTGAATCAGAGGTGGTATTCAAATGACGCCGATCGCTTTTAAACAATTGGTCACTGAGCAATTTTGTATTAGTTAGATTGCCATTGTGGGCCAGTGCAATACCGTAGGGCGAGTTAACATAAAAAGGCTGCGATTCTGCCGACGTTGAACAGCCAGCAGTTGGATAACGAATATGGCCGATACCCATATTGCCTTTCAGGCGGATCATATGACGGGTATGGAATACATCTTTGACCAGCCCATTATCTTTCCGCAGGTAAAAACGGCCCTCGGCATCACAGGTCATGATGCCTGCCGCATCCTGTCCACGGTGTTGCTGCACCGTCAGACCATCATACAGCCCCTGATTGACTTCTGAATGAGCCACAATACCAATAATTCCGCACATAAATCAGTCCTGCCAGGATGAGTTGAAATTTATATGGGTGGCGATATCTTCCGGCAACAAATCCACCACCCACATTGCAAGTTGTTCAAAATGTTCGATTATTAAGGAATTTTGCCACCAGGCATCTGCTGGCATAGGGGTCATGCCGGCAATAAGTACCAATAATGTGACGATTGCCGCACCGCGCAACAAACCGAATAACACGCCAAGTGCCCGATCTGTACCCGTTAAACCCGTTTTATCAACTAATTGTGCAATTAGGTGGTTTACCAGGGCGCCTAAAATCAGCGTCACCACAAATAAAACAAAAAAGGCAGCAAACAAACGTATTGATGACGTATCAATATAGGGCACCAGCAAACTGGCAAGGTGCGCATGAAACATTAATGCCACCCAAAAAGCCAAGATCCAGCTTAGTAAAGACAAGACTTCACGGATGAAACCCCGCACGATACTGATAGTTGCGGAGAGCAAAATGATGCCAATGATCAGAAAATCAACCCAGTTCATGTGCACTCCGCGTCACGCTGTGAACTAAACAATATATTTTAGCAGATAGCGCCAAGCGCACCCAATAGCTTTAGTTGTTTGTGAACTAGTTAACAAAATGTCGGGAATTTTATTGTTTTCTGACCTGTGCTTTGGTGCCCAGTTGCACATTAATTTTCGCAGCGATGTCATCCGCCTGCGCTCGACTGGCAACTGCTGGTAGGCGAACCCGATAAATGGCACCCTGACCTGTTTGAATGTTTTCGATATAGGGTTTGTATCCGAGTTTTTCCGCCTCGGCTTTAAGTGACTGAGCATTATTTTGCACTGAGAAACTTCCCAGTTGGATCACCCAGCTATTGCCACCATCGGTCGTAACTGCATTAGATTCTGATACCACCGTTGGATTCTCAGTATTACTGGCTTTAGCTTCGGGGGCAGTGGTTTCCACTTTTGTAATGGGTCGGTCAATGGGTTGAGCTGCCAATACTGGCGTGTCCGTAACAGAAGTTTTTGCAGGTTTTTCAATTTTCTCAGACGATGTTGAGTCCGTTGTATCAGCATGCCCGGCTGCGGTTTCTGTGGTCTCACTGCCATTGGCAGCAACCACACTGACTTGCGGCAAAGTATCTTTGTGTAAATCCGCATCCACCATCGGCTCGCTGTCACCTTGAACCGTTTCGACCCCATTTTTAACAATTGGCTCAATCACCGATGAAAATTCAATCGGCTCTGGCAATTCCAACGACTGTCCGGTTTGATGCTGCCCCACTTTACTTAGCACCACATAAGCCAGCAAAGCAACGAGCAATACCAGTAAGCC
>JBFJJO010000035.1:0-17228 GCA_041612215.1 Methylophaga sp. | reverse complement strand
TCACTGCTCTCTTTCATCGCTTCTTTGATACCGCTGATATCACCTTTCAGGATAAGCTCACGGATAAACGGCGTCGATAACATCACCTCAACAGCCGGCACCAAAGCGCTATCTTTAGCCGGTAATAAACGCTGCGAGACAATAGCCCGAAGGTTTAATGACAAATCCATCAGTAGTTGCCTATGCATCACTTCCGGGAAGAAATTGAGGATTCGATCCAACGCCTGGTTGGCATTGTTAGCATGTAACGTTGCCAGACATAAATGACCCGTTTCAGAATACTGAATAGCGTGCTTCATGGTTTCCATATCACGGATTTCGCCAATCATTATAACGTCTGGGGCTTCCCGCAAGGCGTTTTTCAACGCATTTTCATAGGTCAATGTATCAATACCTACTTCACGTTGCTGAACAATAGAACGCTCGTGATGATGGACAAATTCCAACGGATCTTCGATCGTTAAAATATGCGAATTAGTATTGCGATTGCGATGACCAATCATCGCTGCCAGCGTGGTGGATTTACCACTACCTGTGGAACCAACCACCAGGATGAGACCGCGCTTTTCCAAAATGATCTTGCCCAGCACCTCCGGCAGATTTACTTCCTTGAAGTCAGGAATATGCGTTTGGATAAAACGCATAACCATCGATACTTCGCCACGTTGCTTGAAAATATTGACCCGGAAACGTCCAACACCGGATAGTGGCACCGCAAAATTCATTTCCATCGTTTCCTCGAATTCTGCCGCCTGTTGCTCATTCATCAGCGAATAAGCCATTTCCTTAACTTCGCCGGGCGTCATTTTTTTATTACCGACCGGACGAATCACCCCCTTAATTTTAATTTGTGGCTCAGTACCAGTGCAGAAAAACATATCTGAGGCACGTTTTTCGGCCATTAACTTCATGTAGGGGGTCATATCCACGTGCATCACTCCATTGGTTACTGCAGTCGATTTATCGTGTTAATCGTACACGTATCTCGTTTAGCAGCAATAATTTATTGGCATATTAACGTTTGCCATTAATAACGTACTGATACCAGTGCGTTATCTGCCAAATCTGACAAGGATTTTAGCAAAGTATCGGTGGGTGTGACCTGCCAGTCACTGCCTAATTGAATCAATACTTCCGCCTGGTGATTGCGGTACTTTAATTCCAGTGGCATTACACCGCCCGCAAAAGGCGCTATTAAACTCTGCAAACGGCTTACCCATTGGGGATCTTCAGGTGGATTAATTTTCAGCTGTAAGGCCTTACCGAATAATTCACGGGCCTTTTGCATGTCATAAACAGACTCAGCCGTCGCGGCCAGACCACCGGTGAAGTTATCCTGACCAATTTTGCCCTGAATAACCACCAGCTTGTCTGGCTGAATCACACTCTGATACTGCTCATAAACATCGGCAAAAACCCGCACCTCCAGCCGTGCGGTTTGATCATCGAGGGTGATAAAGGCCATGCGGCTGCCATTTTTTGCCTTCATGGTGCGAATGGCGACAATTAATCCTGCTGTCAGTACCGGTTTTTCATTGCGCTGATAACCTTTGGATTCCGGTGCATCAAGATCGGCAATTTTTTTCGGTACAAATAAACTCAGTTCATCGGCAAAACGGTCGATTGGATGACCACTCAAATACAATCCCAGCGTTTCTTTTTCAGCCAGTAACAATTGCTCTTCCGACCATGTCGGTACCGTTTCCAGTAAATCAGTATTGTGACCTTGCTGAGGATCAGGCGCTGATAAACCAAACATATCATTCTGCCCACTATCGGTATTACGGCGATGTTGCTCGGCAATTTGCATCGCCCGGCTGAGACTCGCTTCAAGACTGGCACGATGCCCACCCAGCGAATCAAAGGCACCGGATTTGACCAGTGATTCCATCACCCGACGATTGATTTTTTTCAGCTCTACCCGCCGGCAAAAATCAAATAATGAATCAAATGCTTTACCCTGCTCACGCTCCGCGACAATCCCCGCCAGCGCCGCTTCACCAACACCTTTAATAGCGCCCATGCCGTAACGAATGGTATTGGCATCTTCGACCGTAAACTGAATCTTGCTGTGATTGACATCCGGTGGCAGCACATTGAGCTTCATATCGCGGCATTCATCAATCAGCGCAACAATTTTGTCGGTATTGTCCATATCCGCCGACATGACTGCTGCCATGAAGGCGGCAGGATAATGCGCTTTCAGCCAAGCGGTCTGATAAGCGATCAGCGCATAAGCGGCCGAATGCGATTTGTTAAATCCGTATTCGGCAAACTTTTCCATCAAATCAAAAATCGGCCCGGCCTGTTTTTCGTCAATGCCACGCTTTTGCGCGCCTTCCAAAAAGATTTGCCGCTGTTTGGCCATTTCTTCGGGTTTTTTCTTACCCATCGCCCGACGCAGCATATCGGCACCACCCAGACTGTAACCGGCCAGCACCTGCGCGATTTGCATGACCTGTTCCTGATAAACAATAACGCCATAGGTCGGTTTCAGCACCGGCTCTAAATCCGGATGCGGGTAATCAACCTTGGCGCGGCCATGCTTACGATTAACAAAGTCATCAACCATGCCCGACTGCAATGGCCCGGGGCGAAACAACGCCACCAAAGCAATAATTTCTTCAAAATTGTCGGGTTGCAGCCGTTTAATCAGTTCTTTCATGCCACGTGATTCCAACTGGAACACTGCGGTAGTCTCACAACGTTTCAGTAGGTCATAACTGGCTTTGTCGTCTAGCGGCAGATTAGCGATATCGATATTGGCGAATTCTTCCGGAGGCAATAGCGCTTTCAAGTTATTGACCGCCCAGTCAATCACCGTCAGGGTTTTCAGTCCGAGAAAGTCAAACTTAACCAGACCAACACTTTCTACATCATCTTTATCGTATTGCGATACCAGACCGGCACCATTTTGTTCGCAATACAATGGCGTGTAATCCGTCAGCTTCTTCGGTGCAATCACCACACCACCGGCATGTTTACCAACATTGCGGGTCAGACCTTCCAACTGCAACGCCAAATCGATCAGGCCGCGCACTTCTTCTTCTTTTTGGTATCGTTCTTTGAGTTGTGGCTCTTGTTCGAGCGCTTTGGTCAGCGTCATTTTCAGTTCAAACGGCACCAGTTTTGCCAATTGGTCGACAAAACCGTAAGGATGCCCCAGTACCCGGCCAACATCGCGTAATACCGCCTTAGCAGCCATGGTACCGAAAGTTATGATTTGCGAAACATGATCGCGACCATAATGCTGTGAAACATAATCAATCACCCGGTCCCGACCATCCATACAGAAGTCGACATCAAAATCGGGCAACGATACCCTCTCTGGATTCAAAAAACGTTCGAACAACAGGTCATAGGCCAGCGGATCCAGATCAGTAATATCCAGCGCATAAGCCACTAAAGAACCGGCACCTGAACCACGGCCCGGACCGACTGGTACACCATTATTTTTAGCCCAGTTAATAAAATCAGCAACGATTAAAAAATAGCCGGCAAAGCCCATTTCATTAATAACATCGAGTTCAATTTGCAGTCGTTGTTCATATTCAGCGCGCGATTTTTCGCGTTCCGCTGGCACCGGAAATAAAACGTGCAGACGTTTTTCCAGCCCCTTGAATGATTCTTGTGAAAAAAACTGCTCGATTGTCAGTCCTTTCGGTACCGGAAAGTCCGGCAAATAATGCTCGCCCAGCGTCAGTTGTAAGTTACAGCGTTTGGCGATTTCAACGGTGTTTTCCAAAGCCTCGGGAATATCCGCAAATAACTTCGCCATTTCATCAGGGCTGCGTAAATACTGCTGCTCAGAATAGGATCTTGGCCGGCGCGGATCATCCAGTAATCGGCCCTCATTAATACAGACTTTGGCTTCATGCGCTTCAAACTGATCCGGTGTTAAAAACCGTACATCATTGCTGGCCACCACAGGCAAATCCAGCGCTGCGGCAATTGCTAAAGCCCCTTGGTTAAAACGCTCTTCATCATCGCGACCGGTCCGGGTTAACTCCAGATAAAATCGGTCTTCAAACAGGTCTGCCCAGTAGCTTGCCTGTTGGCGGGCATCGTCTTCACGGCCATTTAAAATCGCTCTGCCCAAGAAGCCTTCACGACCCGTCAGACAAATCAGTCCTTCACTGTGATCAGTCAGCCATTCACGATCCAGCATCGGTACACCCAGGTGCTGACCTTCCGTATATGCGCGGGAAATTAACCGCGAAAGATTGTGATAGCCGGTCATATTCATGCACAACAACACAAAACGCAGACTGTTTTTGCTGTCTTCCGGATCCCGCAAACGTAAATCAGCGCCAAGAATAGGTTTAACGCCAGCCTGCAGCGCAGCTGAATACATTTTTACCGCGGCAAACAGATTATGTTGATCGGTAATGGCCACTGCTGGCATACCCGCTGCTGCGACGGCCGATACCATCGGCTTGACGCGCACCAGACCATCAATCAGTGAGTAATCGGTGTGTAAATGCAGGTGAACAAATGAAGACATGAATGAAGATAAAACCAGCAGACTAAACAACGCAAATCATAGCATCGCCAGCATCATGAAACTGTAACCTACGGGTAAAAAATTTCACACCAAGGTTAATTGCGGCTCGGCGGGTGGTTGCAAATCATCAAGCATACTGACCGCTTGCTGCCATTGCGGTTGTTGCTGCAATTCATCAAGTTGCAGCGGATGCCGTCCATGTAAACGTAACAAACGCATATGCCTCAACGGATCGGGCTCGCAATTTAAATTATCCAGTACTAAATCCACTGCATCCGGATCATTGCAGACCAGCGCCATATCACATCCGGCTGCAAGAGCGGCCTGCGCCCTCTCGGCTGCATTACCGGCAATTGCAGCGCCACCCATACTGAGATCATCACTGAATACCGCGCCCTGAAAGCCAATTTTCTGACGAAGAATTTGCTGCACCCAAAAATCCGAAAACCCGGCGGGCTTATCATCACACTGCCTGAATACAATGTGCGCCGGCATGACACCGGCCATCAACGGACTTAAGCGACGAAACGGTACAAGATCCGCGTCCCAGATATCTTCAAAATGCCGCTCATCAATCGGCAAACCCTTGTGAGAATCGATGGTCACTGCGCCATGTCCGGGAAAATGTTTGCCGACAGCAGACATCCAGGCTGACTTCATGCCCTTGATGTAGGCGGCGGCCAGTTTGCTGACACTATCCGGATCACGGTGAAAGCTGCGATCGCCGATCACATCACTGACGCCGTAATCCAGATCCAGCACTGGCGCAAAACTAAAGTCCACACCCACAGCCCGTAACTCAGCGGCCATCAGCCAACCGGCTGTTTCAGCCAGTTGCAGGCAATGCTTGGCATGACTGTGAAAATACTGACCCAGTGCACCGGCAGGTGGGATATGGGTGAATCCTTTCCGGAAACGCTGTACCCGGCCGCCTTCATGATCTACGGCAATTAATAAATGTGGTTGCCGCAGATTACGAATTTGCGCCGTTAATTCAGCAATTTGTTGCGGCGACTGATAATTACGACTGAATAAAATAATCCCACCCACTAACGGGTGTTGTAAACGTTCTTTTTCAACATCTGTCAACGTTATACCGGCAATATCAATCATCAGGGGACCGAGGGCCATGCTTATTCCTTACGCGTCAATCAATACCGGTAATCCCGGCGTCACCAGCGAGAATAACGTAATCACATCGTCATTACGCATCCGAATACAGCCGTGCGAACGGGGTTCTCCCATAGGCTCCGAATCCGGCGTGCCATGAATGTATATGTAGCGGCGCATTGAATCAACCTGACCTAGGCGGTTTTTCCCCGGCTCTGAACCACTCAGCCATAAAATACGCGTTAAAATCCAGTCACGCTGTGGGTGTTGTGCCGCCAAAGCCGAGCTATATATTTCTCCAGTTGGCCGGCGCCCGCGAAAAACAGTGTTAACCGGCATGCCATCCCCAATACAGGCACGAATTTGATGCCAGCCACGCGGGGTTTGACCGGAGCCATTCTTTTCACCGACGCCGTTAAGTGCTGTCGATACCGGCGCTGAAAAAACACACAGACCATTCAGCCATAATCGACATTGCTGTTCCGCAATATGAATGTGTAAAAAAGATGTGGGTGTATTGTCAGACATGGCGAAAGCCAATTCGGTAAATGATGGTCGCTACCATAGCAAAGCAACAGGCAAAATGCGATATCAGGCAGTTTTCCTATACGCTTGCCGAACACCAATATAACTCAACCAAAAACTGGCTGCCCACACCAGTAATCCGGTCAGTGCTACCCACAGAAAGACATCAGCTTTGGATTGTTTGGGCACACGCTCGGCAACCAGCAACGGTTGATATTGTTGCTGGCCAATATCAGCTATCGCCGCAGCATATTCTGCCAGTGAGCCGGCTTCATAGGCCTGATAAGGCACGCCAAGTGTTTTAAAAAAGGCATGCAGCTTTCGCTCAGGTAAATCTTCCCACAACACACTGTCCTGGGCCGTTTCATCCAGTGTCATACCTCGCACTGAGCGCAGATAAATCCAGTAAAGATTCAAATTCATCTGCGCATAAATCTTTTTCAGGCGGCGTTTTTCGGTGTCTGACAAAATTTGTCCACCATCTGAGATCAACAACACATTGCGGGAGCCGCGATAGGCTTCTTTCTCGTACATCTTGGCAGCCAGTTGCAACGCTTCAACAATATCGGTTTTAGAAATACCCTTACCCAGACCACCAGCGCGGATAGTTGCCAGAATGGCGTCTTTGTTATAAGTCAATGGCAGAATTTCGACTGACTGGGTGCTGAAATAAACATAGCCAAAGCGATCATCGGGACGACCTTCAACAAACTCCAGTAAATAATTAGTCGATACCACCCGTTTGCTTTTAAAACGCAGACGCTCGGTTCGCAGTGTATTTAAAGGTGGCCGGGCAAATATCTCATCCATGCTGCGACTTCGATCCAGCAGCACCACAAATTCAGCGCCCTCACCATAACGTTCAACGGTTTGTTCGGGAACGTACGGCCCGGCCAGGGTCAGAAGCAAGCTGATAATAATAAGGCTGGCCAGTGACTTGAGCAGCAGATTGATCCAGTAAGACAATGGATCAACCGGCAACAGCTTCGACCAGGCAATGGTTTTGCTCTGGTTATGAATCAACCATGGCAAAAAAGCCAGCGGTAGCAGGTAGAAAAAACTGGGGGACGACCAGCTTAACGCCGACACATTGCCTCAAAAAGCCACAATCCGTCACTGTTAATTATCATCACCCAAGCCTATCCAACGATATGGCAAGAACACCAGCAAAACCAATATCAACGCCAGCCCTGAAAACCAGGCGTAAAGATCATAATCAATGGTTACTTCGCGGGTGTCTGACGCATCACGAATACGATTAACCAACTTCTTGGGGTCTTTTGGCGAGGACACAAAGTCAAAACCAACGCGATTAGCCAGCGTTTCCAAATGCGACTTTTTCTGTGAGGATAAGTGTTCTGTACGCGGTTTTTGTGCATTGCGTTCGGCCATATCACCGCGGGTTGAAGCATACACATCGACATGCATCACTTCATTGACTTCCCAGAAACCTTCAATTTCACCTTGTTCGTTGGTTTTCGGAATCGGTAATAAATCTTTTCCGCCAATACCAACAATGACCCCTTTTACATCACCGGGCGTACCCTGAAATTTCGGAAATAAACTTTCATGTATAGGAGGGGATTCATGACCATCGGTCAAAAATACAACACTTGGTTTTGGGTCAATATCATCAGCCTGACGAATCGCCGTATAAGTTGCTTTGGAAACCTCACTGGAACGTGCCCAGGCCATGGTTGGGTCAATCTGATCCAACATTTTAATCAAATCATTATAGTTTGCGCAGATTTCTATGGGATTCATCAGAATCAAACTACGCGCCTCACTGAAAACAGCTAAACCAGCGTGTGAGCCACAAGGCATTTCCAAGAATGTTTGACGGGTAAACTCTTTGGCCCAGTCCAAGCGACGCAGTGTTTTGCCATCCAACTCGGCATCTTCAACATTCATGCTGTCGGTAATATCCAGCACAAAGATGCTATCCATTATCTTGACATCACGTGGCACCGGTGGCAGCCACAATGCTGCAACAATGAATAGCAGTGCCAGAGACATAATGATCGCCGTCAACAGAATACGGCGCGGGTAACTTAATATCATGGTAGATCGACCTTAAAGGCCTTGCTTTCGATAGAGCGCTGACTGCTGATGATATTTTTTTCAAAATCCCCATCGATATCAGGGTCTTCTGACACCACTCTTAAAGCAACTTCGAGGTTATAACGGGCATCCCACATCTTTGGTTGTAACAATAGCGCACTACGATAATCCTGTTTTGCTAATTCAATCAGCGGGATATGACGCGCATCAGATTTCGTCATGGTTAGCGCTTTACGCAAATTAATATTACCGCGATTAAAATAGGCATCCGCCATCAACGGATTACCGGCATACCCCAACACCAGCGTTAATTGTTCTAAGGCTAGATCATGCTCTTCTTGCATTTCCAATTGCCGGGCTTTGGCAAAGTGACCTCGCGGATCATCCGGAATAGTTTCATAAGCGGCAGGATCAGCGATATAAGCATTTATCTTGGCCTGCTGCCAGAGCTGATAGCCACTACCCAACAACCAAATGACACTCAGGGTGATTATCAGTAACAACGCCCAGTGGGCGGCAACGAGCAGTTTATTCATGCGCTTTTCTCACTCCCCAGAAAGTATAAACATGTGATGCGGCTAACAACATCATAGCCAGCAGCGCAAGCCACAAAAACACATCGGCTTTGGGCTCATGTGGCAACGTTTCCTGCACCAGCAAAGTCTGATATTGCTGGCGATCAATCTCATCAAGTGCTTCTGCAAAGTCTTTTAACGAGCCGGCTTCAAACGCCCGATATGGCACACCAATAGATTGAAAGAAATCATGTAATTTTCGTTCTGGAATATCACTCCATAAAGCACTTTCACCATCTTTGGCTTCCAGCGTCATTTCAGCACGAGATTTTAAATATACCCAGTAAATACTCAAATTTGATTCTTTGTAGCGACGGACAATTTCGGCCTTAGCATCTTCGCTTAATAGCTGTCCACCATCGGATACCAGCAATACAATCCGCGAACCACGATAAGTTTCACCATCAAACATTCGCGCTGAACTCAGTAACGCCTGCGCCATATTTGTATCAGACAAGCCTTTTCCGAGCGCATTGGCATTAATTGTCGCCAAAATCGATTCTTTACTGTAAGTCAGAGGCAAGAGATTAATAGCTTTGGTACTAAAAAATACAAACCCAAACCGATCATCAGGACGCTTTTTTACAAACTCAGTTAGGTAGTCGCGGGCCACACTGCGTTTGGAGTTATCACCACCAACACTGACGACGGCAGCTTGAGTTTTCACAGCAAACGGGTCATCCATGCTCCGACTGCGATCTAGCAGTAAAACAATTTCGGCACCTTCACCCAGTCGCTCGATTTTTTGCTCTGGTAACTCTGGGGCAGCCAATGCCAGCAATAACCCAACAATGACGACCGAAGCCAGTAACTTTAATAAATTACTAATTACACGTGACAGCGGATCAACTGGCACCAACTCAACCCAGGCAACGGTTTTATCAAGGTTATGGTTAAACCATGGCAATAAGGCCAGCGGCAGCAGTAAAAGCCACCACGGCTGCCCCCAAAGCAGCCCGAATAACATCATGCCATTTTCTCCCGCGCACGGCAGGCACGGGCCAGATCCAGTAGTTGGTCATAGTCTTTAGCGTCTCCTCCCTGAGCACTGAAGAAATGCATTGCTGACTGCTGATAAAAGCTGTCGATTTCTGGCTGCAACGGCAATAACCACGGACATTGCTGCCACAATTTATCAAGCTGACTGGCAACCAACACGGTACCCGCACTGCGGTTGAAGGCATGATGCAGATTACGGCTGGCCGTATCGGCATTTTTACGGCCTAACCAACGCATTTTATTAAGTTCAAATACCGCATGAGCAAATGGCAAACGATGCCTTGGCCTGAAGCCGAAGTGCCAGGCCAGCCAAATTAATACACTGACAATCAGCACCAGCAAGGCAGACCATAATTGTTGCTGCAAAGCAGCATCATGGGAAGGCATTAACACTTTGTCACCACGTGGCACAAACCGGCCATCAGCATCAGCATTTTCGGCTGCCAGAAACGAGCCGATTTTCAACGGCGCCTCAGGAATATTAATAAAACTGCCCTTCGTGGTTCGCAGTTCAAAAACCGGTGTTGCCACTTCTCGGGTTTCAGCAGGTACATTAATAATCTGATAATGCATCAGTAAACGATTACCGCTGAGCGCGTTATCACGCAAATACAGCCAGGGTCCGTGTCGTTTGTTACGTTGTGGCAAACTGGCTGTATCAATTTCAATATTTTCCGGCAATTTGACTGTAGCGATGATTTCATCACCAATCAGTAAGCCCCAGCTGCGATCCAGAGATATTGTTACCGCCTCACCATCAGTCAAACCCGCCGACTCTTCGGCATAGACATTGGCACTTAGCGCCAAAACCCAACACAAAATCCACACACGCATAGTTGGCATCCCTAAGATTTTTTCATCGCAAAGAAATATTCGGTGAGTTGCTGCGGTGATAAATCACCTTCAACATACAACGGCTTAAACTGATATCGGCGAAAACAGGCATCAAGTTTGTCAAAATGATCATTCATCTGCTGCTGCCAGCGTTTTTTAATGCCGGGCCGCATCCAAACACTATGGCGCTGGCCGGTTTCAGCATCGCGGGTTTCAGTCCAGCCAGCATGCGACGGAAAATGATCGACATCATCATGCCGCCAGACAACCGGGATCACCGTGTAATGTGCGAGCTTGCGTAAAGTACGCTCAACCAATTCAATATCACAGCAAAAATCCGACGCCAAAAACACCAACGCTTTTTGGCTATTTATTAAATCAGCGGCATGAAACAATCCTTCGGCACCGGCCGCTTTTGGCATTGCTGATTGCATAATTTTTTCTGCGGCGAATGCCGGCATGCTGCGTTGACGGGTTGGCATAATCGAAACGTCTTGGCGCCAGACAGCATCAAAACCGGCCATAGCAAAGCGATCACCAAAACCAATCGCACTATGGGCAATCATATGTGCCAACTTCGCTATCCGTTCATGGTTAACGCTGGCGACCGTCATTGATCGACTTAAATCCGCGAGTAACCATAATGTTATCGATGATCTTTGCTGATAACGCCTGACTATCCAGCGTTGTTGTTCACTTTGGGTGATATCGGCCGCCTGCGCCCGCAAACTGGCACGAATATCCAGTCGTCGTGGATCCGGATAATCAAACAAATCGGCAAAACCGGCAAAACGGTCACCGCTGCCTAAAGCAGTACCGGTATGTGCGCCCGGCACATGACCAAACACTTTGTCAGGAAAGCGATAAAAGAACTCCTGCGGTTGCAGGTCACGCATAGCCACGATGCTTACGGCGTCGCGATGTGGTCACGCAAAGCGCGCACAAATCGCGGCATAATTTGTTCACGGCGACCTTCGTAAACCGGCGATAAAAATACCCGATGCGTTAAAGATGGCAGTAATACGGTATGCACATCATCCGGTAATACATGGTCACGGCCGTTTAACCAGGCACAAACCTTGGCGGCTCTGACCATTGCCGACATACCGCGAACACTGGCACCCGCCACCACCAGATCCTCGACAAAAATATCGTCCAGTTCGATACCCAGCTTATGTGGCTCCCAGCTGGCATCCCACAAACGCACCACATAGTTTTCAATTTCCGGGGACACGAAAATCGCATGTTGAATTTGTTTATCCAGATCATTGAGCTCAGTGTAATTCAACAACGGTTCTGTCACTGACGCCAATAATTCATCCACATCATGAAACGCCGGATCAAAAATCAGTTGACGACGCAGTGCTTCATCGGTTGGACGGCTGATATTGATTTCAAACAAGAAACGATCACGGGCCGCTGCACTAAGTTCAAACGTTTCTTCTTTTTCTACGGCATTACGGTCAGCAAAAACAACCATATGGGGAAAACGATATTCTTTACCAAATGCGTCCACACTACGTTCTGCCATGGCCCGCAATAATAATGACTGCACCTGTGGCCGGGCGCGGTTAATTTCGTTAAAGAAAAACACCGCCGTTTCTTCACCATGACTAATCAGCGGGCCGGGATCGATAACCGGTTTACCTTCACCGTTAACCCAGGCGCTGTACAACAAATCATTTGGCATTAAATCGACACTGCCTTCAATACGACCAAAAGCCCCACCGAGCGCTTTAGAAAAAGCCCGTAGCAAAGTCGTTTTACCGACACCAACGCCACCTTCAAGCAACACATGGCCACGTGCATGCAAGGCAATCAAAATCAGTCGTATTGCTTGGTCCTGACCAATCACCACTTTGTTAACGACTTTTTCCAAAGCCAGCGCATGTTCACGCGCAGTCTCAAGTTGCTGCAAATCGGCCATTTAAGCTCCCCTTCATTGTGTCTGTCTGCTGACAGTTATATTTTTAGTTAACAAAACGCCTTCAGACCACCGGTTAAGCGGTAGTGGGTCTGACGGCGCCATGCATTGGATGGTCATACCAATTTGTTTACCCAGCTTGCGGAAATACACTACAAGCCGGAATGTCTTCACGCTCTGGAATGTACCACCATTTTCCGTGATAAGAAACCGATTGCCCGCAAGCTTTTGGCCTACAACCAGACTTCAAAAGTTATCAATCGCGAACAAGGTTGAATGCAGGCTATTGAATCGTTATTAGCATAACAATACAGCCGAAAATTGCCTGGTAACAACGGGCAAATTTCCCGTCTGCGATGATAGCACTTTGCGCCAACCGTTTTACTGCCTAGACTGATGTTTTAAACCTTTGAAATAGTTGCTGATGAATTTAAAGCTACAACTGTTTGCCCGTATTTTATTGATTGCATTGCTCAGTCTGTTGATGAGTGCGGCTTATGTACTTTATCAAACCAATCAACAATCGATTCTGCAGGCTGACGCCACGGCCAAACGTATCAATCAGCATATGACCGAAGAATTGCTGCGGAATTTTTCGCGCTATGATTATAGGACACCCTTTCCAAATACCGGTTTGTGGGGTGATATCACTGGATTGCCGGGGTCTTGTGTGCAGTTTTTATCACGATCAGAAAGTCGTCGGCGCAGCTTATGCAGTGACGTTAATGAAGCTGATCGCACGTGGCCACGCTGGTTTGGCACTTTATATAATCAGTTGTTTCAGCCTGATTATGAGGCCCAGCGGCGATTCTCATTCAATGCACTTACCTACGGCACAATTTTAGTGTCACTGAACCGGCAAGTGGAGACTTCCCGTGCCTGGCATAATTTACGGGCCGTTATTGGAATTTTGTCATTCAGTATTCTGGCCGTGTGTGTATTGGTTTATATGACTATTAACCGGATGTTAAAACCTGCACAAGTTATCGTCAGTGGTCTGGAAAAGATGCGCGATGGCCAGTTGAACACCCGGTTGCCCGCCTTTGATATTGCGGAGTGGCGGCGCACATCACAGGCTATTAATGCCCTCGCCGACAGTCAGCAGCAAATTCTGGCCGATAATCAACGCCTGGCGTTAAAACTGTTGAATGTGCAGGAAGAAGAACACCGCTATATCTCCCGGGAATTACATGATGAGTTTGGCCAGTGCTTGGCTGGCATTAATGCCATGACAGCCAGTATTCAACAGTCAGCGCGCCAGGAATATCCAAAAATCCTGCCCGAGCTTGAAAATATTAATAATGTGACCGAGCATATGATGCTGGCATTAAGAAGCCTGCTGACCCGCTTGCGGCCGACTGACGTCGATGACATTGGTTTGCAAAAAAGCCTGCAAAAATTGATTAAAAGCTGGCATCAGCGCAGCGGCAACCTAACCCGATTTGAGTTAATCATTGATGCTGATCTAGCCACACTCCCCGCCCCCTTGCCGGTGAATATTTATCGGATCGTGCAAGAGGCTTTAACCAATATCGCAAAACATGCCTATGCCACCCGGGCCAGCATTCAATTAAATTGTCCGCAAGCGGGGACATTACTACTGCAAATTGAAGATAATGGCCAGGCTGAGGCCAAGAATATTCAACAATCTATGGGCATGGGTTTGCTGGGAATTCATGAGCGGGTCAGTGCACTGGGTGGACAGACCAATATTACCGCTAATCCGGGTGGCGGTCTGAAAATGCTTATTACGCTACCTATCAACCGGGTTCAGGAGACCGTTTAATGGCCATTATCAGAGTACTCCTGGTCGATGATCATGCTATTGTCCGCGAGGGCTATCGGGCATTGCTTCAAAAACAGGCCAATTTGGAAGTGGTTGCTGAAGCTCATGATGGCCACGATGCATACATGCAATACAAAACCTTTCAGCCGGATGTCGTGGTAATGGATATTTCCATGCCGGGCCAAAGTGGGCTGGAAGCAATTTCACGGATTCGGCAATTTGATTCACATGCGCGAATCTTAGTGTTTTCGATGCATCAAAACCCCAACTATGCTTTGCAGGCAATGCGTGCCGGAGCGCTTGGTTACATTACTAAAAGCAGTGATCCCTCATTATTGATACGGGCCATTGTTGATGCGATGGATAATAAATTGAATTTAAGCCCGGATATTGCTCAAGCGCTGGCCCTCGAAAAACTAGGCCATGAGCAAACACGGCTGGATGAATTGACGGTACGGGAATTTGAGATCTTACGACTGCTGCTGGAAGCAAAAAGTAATCAGGAGATTGCCGATATTCTTAATATCAGCCCGAAGACCGTATCCAATGCACATTACATTATTAAACGTAAGCTTAATGTTAGCAGTGATATCGAACTTACCCGCCTCGCCATTCGCATGAAGCTATTAAATCTGCGTGATTTAATTGACGAGGCTGAGTAAGCCGCAAGATATTGTTTAAGCCGCTTTGTCCTTTTCATTAAAGTCATTGCGAATAAGATAATCAAAAGCGCCCAACGCCGCGCGAGATCCTTCACCCATGGCAATAATGATCTGTTTATACGGAATGGTTGTCACATCGCCGGCCGCAAACACACCCGGCATTGATGTTGCACCATGCGCATCAATTTCGATTTCACCATATTTACTAAGCTCAAGTGTGTCTTTAAGGAAATCAGTATTCGGCAACAGCCCAATTTGTACAAACACGCCGGCCACTTCAAGATGATGACTTTCTTCGGTTGCCCGGTCCTTGTAATTCAAGCCATTGACCTTTTTATCGGCACCAGTAATTTCCATAGTTTGCGCACCGATAATAACCGTCACATTGTTGAGGCTGTGTAGCTTTTTCTGTAATACCGCATCAGCTTTCAATTGATCTGCATACTCAATCAATGTGACATGGCCGACAATACCGGCCAAATCAATCGCCGCTTCTACGCCTGAATTACCACCGCCAATCACCGCTACATGCTTGCCTTTAAATAACGGGCCATCACAATGCGGGCAATATGCCACACCATGACCGCGATACTCGGCTTCACCTGGCACACCCAACTCACGCCAGCGGGCACCAGTTGCCAGAATGACAGCTTTGCTCAATAACGTCGCACCACTTTCCAGTTCGACTTCAATCATTTTGTCTTTCTTACGCAATTTGCTGGCGCGTTGCAGATTCATCACATCAACTTCGTACTCTTTGACGTGTTCTTCCAGCGCAGCAACCAGTTGCGGGCCTTCCGTTTCTTTAACTGAAATAAAGTTTTCAATTGCCATGGTGTCCATGACCTGACCACCAAAACGTTCCGCGACAATACCGGTACGAATACCTTTGCGAGAGGCATAAATTGACGCTGAGGCACCCGCTGGGCCACCACCGACAATCAAGACATCAAACGGGGCTTTCTGGCTGATTTTTTCAGCTTCACGCTTGATTGCGCCGGTATCCAGCTTACCAATAATTTCTGGCAAACTTGTCCGGCCTTGGCCAAACTGTTTGCCATTCAGGAAAACCGTGGGTACCGCCATGATTTGCCGCTCGTTAACTTCATCCTGAAACAGCGCACCATCAATCATGGTGTGGCTGATTTTAGGATTAATAGTAGCCATCAAGTTCAGCGCCTGAACCACTTCCGGGCAGTTCTGACAAGATAGCGAAATATAGGTCTCAAAATGGAACTCACCATCCAGATTTTTGATTTGCTCTATAACTTCAGGCTCGGTTTTCATTGGATGACCACCGACATGCAACAGGGCCAATACCAATGAGGTGAACTCATGGCCCATCGGAATGCCTGCAAAACGAATTTGCTCATGACCTTCCGGTTGTTTAATGCGGAATGAAGGCTGTCGGGCATTATTATCGCTGTCGTCAAGGGTAACTTTATCTGACATATCAGCAATTTCGACCAGCAGCTCACGCATTTCAGCGGCTTTTTTGCTGTCATTAATTGACGCGACGATTTGCACCGGCCGCTGTAAATTTTGCAGATAAGTTTTTAACTGTGCTGCGATGTTTGCATCCAACATAAGGCACCTGCCTGTTTAAAATATTCTATTTGCTAAAAATGTCCGGGCCGAAGCCCGGACGTGTCGACTCATTTGTTCGTCTTTAGATTTTGCCAACCAAATCCAGTGACGGAGACAGTGTCTCTTCACCTGGCTGCCACGAAGCTGGGCAAACTTCACCATCATGTGAAGCAACATATTGCGCAGCTTGAATCTTACGAACCAGTTCTTTTGCACTACGACCAATACCCAGATCATGAACTTCGGATACTTTAATCGCACCTTCTGGATCGATTACGAAAGTACCACGCAGCGCCAAACCATCTTCTTCAATCATGACTTCGAAGTTACGGCTGATGGCGCCGGTCGGATCACCAATCATTGGGAATTTAATCTTCTTGATGGTTTCAGAAGCATCGTGCCATGCTTTGTGGGTGAAGTGCGTATCAGTAGAAACTGAATAGACTTCTACGCCCATTTCCTGCAATTTGTCATAGTAGTCAGCCAGGTCGCCCAATTCGGTTGGGCAAACGAAGGTAAAGTCCGCTGGATAAAAGAATACGACAGACCATTTACCTTTCAGGTCAGCGTCACTGACTGGGACAAACTCGCCATTGTGATATGCAGTGGCTTTAAACGGTTTAAGGGTAGTATTGATTAAAGTAGACATGCGTTACTCCTT
>JBFJJO010000034.1:0-17563 GCA_041612215.1 Methylophaga sp. | reverse complement strand
TTGGCCTTGCTGGTGATCAAAGCTGGCATCGTTACAAAGTGATGCACTGCGTATCAATGATGTCGCCGTGGTGGCTGCATCTGAACAAACCGACTGGTTGTCCAGTTCCAGCTGGCCGGTCGGATCATAACCGACCCCGGTGAAATTAAATGCATGATCCGCTGTGACCACCTCGGTGACCGTCATTTCATTGCGCGTCAGCGTGCCGGTTTTATCCGAGCATATGACCGAAACAGCTCCAAGGGTTTCCACCACAGGTAAACGGCGAATAATGGCTTTGCGTCCTGCCATACGCTGAACACCAATTGCCAGAGTAATGGTTAAGATTGCCGGCAAGCCCTCAGGGATCGCTGCCACTGCAAAACCAATGACCGTGATAAACATTTCCGCTGCAGCGGTTTGGTGTATAAAAGTGCTGTAACCATAGATGAGTGCAGCAAAAACAATAATGACGGCTGTCAGCCATCTGGAAAAATGTGTCATTTGTTGCAGTAAGGGTGTGGTCAGTTGCTGAACATTGGCCATCAGGCCACTGATACGCCCAATCTCAGTGTTGATACCGGTAGCCACCACCAGGCCCAGACCATGTCCTCGACTGACTAAAGTACCGGAGTAAGCCATACAGCGGCGATCACCCAATGGGGTGAGTTCATCAACAGTACTTATATCTTTTTCTACCGGCAATGATTCACCCGTTAATACGGCTTCCTGAATTTGCAGGTTTTTTGCTTGCAGTAATCGCAGATCGGCGGCAACCCGGTCTCCCGCTGTCAGGATCATCAAATCCCCCGGCACCACATCCGCAGCAGCGACTTGCTGACGTTTGCCGTTTCGCAGGACGGTTGCCACAGGTGCCAGCATATGGGCAATCGCTTGCAATGCCTGTTCAGCCTTACCTTCCTGAATAAAACCCACAACCGTATTAACAACTACCACCAACAAAATCACATAACTATCAAGCCAATGTCCCAACAAAGCGGTCACAACGGCCGCAATGATCAACACAATGATAAGTACACTGTTTAGCTGTCGCAGCAAACGTTTTAGTGGGCTGGCTGGTTTTGCGAGCGGCAATTGATTTAAACCATATTGTTTTCTGCGCTCAGTGACAGCCGCATCATTCAAACCACGCTCGCTGGATGACAGATTATTAAGGCAATTCTCAGCAGATTCGTTATGCCAGGATTTTTCTGCGGACTGTTGCATTGCCATCACTCCGGATATCGGGTCATATGCATTATAAGCATAGGTAAAACCAGCAATGTAGTAATGCACAACTGACTGACTTAGATTACAGCGATGTCGTTGACCCTTTATAATGGAAGTTATGACAAAATTTGATATTGCAATATTAGGGAGCGGCTGGCTGGGGCTGCCACTGGCGCGTCACTTTGAGCAGCAAGGTCTGCGCATTGCTGCATCAACACGACAGTTACGGCGTTTTCCGGAAATCGAAGCCGCGGGCGCTCTGCCATTTTTAGTCGATATTGAAACACACAATGATCGTTCGGAATTTCTGAATGCGCCGATGCTGATCATTAATATTACCTCTAAAAACTTGTCTGCTTTTCAACATTTTATCCAGCAAATTGAGCAAAGTGCTGTTGAAAAAGTGCTGCTGGTCAGCTCCAGTTCGGTGTATCAGAATTTACAGCGGGCCGTCACTGAAGATGAAGCGGCCGAAAATCCGGACAGCATATTATTCCAAATTGAACAGCTGTTCAGGCAAAACACGTATTTTAGAACCACCGTCTTACGTTGCAGTGGTTTGATAGACAGTCGCCGGCATCCGGGGCGTTTTTTCCGGCATGGCAAGCAAGTGCAACAGCCTGATGCACCCGTTAACCTGATACATCTTGATGATGTTATCGGTATTATCGATGCGATAATTGAGCAGCAAGCCTGGAGCGAAGTATTTAATGCCAGCGCTGACAGCCATCCGAGCAAGCGCGAATTTTATAGTTACGCCCGAAGTTTACTGGGGTTACCAGCACCGGATTGTGCCGACAACAACAGCGCACAATTTAAAATTGTCAGTAATAACAAGGTTAAGCAGCAGCTTGGTTACCAACTCTCTCATCCTGATTTACTGCACATTCAGTTCTAATGCCAACAGAAAATTGTCCCTGTGGTCAGCCTCAGCATTATGAAAACTGCTGTCAGCCGTTACATGTAGGCAAACAAGTCGCGGCTGATGCGACCAGCTTAATGCGCTCACGCTATTGTGCTTTTGTAAAACAGGACATCGATTACCTCATCAATACCTTGCACCCTGAACAACGTCACATAGATGATCGACAAACATTACAAAAAACCTGCCAAACCACCCACTGGTTAGGATTACAGATCCTGAAATCCCAAAATCATGAATTACAGGCGGAAGTGGAATTTGTCGCATTTTATGAAGATCAGCCACTGGGGCAGTTACATGAAAGATCCCGGTTTATTCATCAGGATGAGCAGTGGTTTTATGTGGATGGAAAGTTTTTACCAGCACTGAAATTAGCACGTAACGATTCCTGTATTTGTAATAGCGGCCGTAAATTCAAACATTGTCATGGCCGCTGATTATCCTCCCAGATAGCGTTTGCGCTTATTGGCTTTCAGTTGCTGTAAGTCGATCATCACCAGTCCATCGATGCAATAACCGAAATTGGCATCGATATTAAAATCGATAAACCGTACCCCACCTCGTTCACAGATATCGGCGTATTGTTTATATAAAGTCGGCACTGTCACCTGCATAAACGCTAACTGCTCACGTAGCAACGTAAAATCAAACTCTGCATCACCGGTGAAAAGCGTATTGATGCGCTGTAATGTTTTGGCATCGGTTTGATGCGGCGTGCGTGCCACTGCCAGCTTCTCAGTATCCTGATAATAGCGGCGATAATATTCAACAATCAGCGCCTGACCATAAGCTGGGTAACTATTACTGAGGCTGACTGGACCAAATAAGTAGCGTACTTGCGGGTACTGTTTTAAATATGCGCCAACGCCATACCACAAATAATCCAGACTGCGTTTGCCCCAGTATTTGGGGCTGACAAAACTGCGCCCAAGCTCAATGCCTTCAGCAAAATAAGGTTGCATCTCCGGCTTATAATCAAACAATTCCTCAGAATAGACCTGCCGGCCGCTTTGCTGGATCCGCGCCACCTCACCAATCCGATACGCACCGGCTATTTCCAGTTCCTGTTCATCCCACAAAATCAGATGCCGGTAATCACGATCATATTGGTCTAAATCACGCCGTTTGTCAGTCCCTTCGCCGACTTGACGAAATGTCATTTCCCGCAGACGGCCAATTTCCTGCATTACGGCTGAATCGGAACGGTAATCAAATAAGTAGATCTTTTTCTGATCCACGGTTTCACCGAGCAATAAAGCATTTTTCAACTCCTGTTTAATTGCCCGCCGATCCTGTGGATGGGCAATCGTATGTTCTGTTGTGAACAGGGATTTTTTACCTTTGGCCAAACGATATAAATGCCGGCGTAGCAATTTGGCTTTCTCAGCTTTGACTAATGGCAGTGACTCAATTTGCTGGTAAGGGATAGGCTCACCGATGTATACCTGAATGGTTTTGGCGTTTTTATTAAACATTTCGCGCGCCAGCATCATGCCTGACAATGGCTTGTAAACCATCGACGCACTATAAAACAATGATGAATTACGTGCCCCGACGAACACTGGCAAAATTGGCGAGTTGGTTTTTTTGGCAAAATTGAGAAAGCCGCTGTTCCATTTTCCATCGCGCACACCGCTGGGTCTGATATGTGAGACTTCGCCGGCCGGAAAGACAATAATCGCTTCATCGCGATTCAGGCTGGCAATAATGGTGGCAATACTGCTTTTGCGAGTAGATTTGGTTAAGTTATCAACCGGCAGAAACAGCGGTTTAAGCGCTGCAAAATCCAGCAACATATCGTTGGCAACAATTTTTACGTCTCGGCGCACTTCACCGACCATTTTTAAGAGTGATAAACCATCCAGCGCACCGAGCGGATGATTGGCAACAATTACTACCCGACCACTTGCCGGAATGTTGTTACGGTGTCGGTGGGAAATACTGTAACTGAAATTAAAATAATCGAGCACTTCATCGATGAAATCAAAACCCGTAAGTTGCGAGTGTTGCTCGAGAAAGCGATTCACTTCCTGCTCATGCGTGATACGTCGTAGAAAGCTGAGCGTCGACTTTTTAAACCAGGGTTTACTGTGTTCGAATTTAGGGAATTTTTGTTGAACGGCTTGTTCGATGTTCAGCATTGAAACCACTCTAAGCTATTGAATAATCAATAGCTTAGAGCAGCACTGTGACGGTTTGATAACGGTTTTATGACAAGCAGATGACAGCGATGGCTGTCCAAGTTTGCTTAGACTCAGGCAGCCTGTACGGGAATAGCATGACGCATATGGGTGATGTCATTATTTTCGTTGAGATACACCAATGTGGGCTTAAAATTTTCAAGTTCATTGGCATCCAGCGCGGTGTAAGCGCAAATGATGATTCGATCGCCCGGTGAAGCCTTGTGCGCGGCAGCGCCATTCACCGAAATAATATTCGATCCATCTTCGGCACGAATGGCATAGGTAACGAAACGTTCACCATTGGTGACATTGTATATATGAATTTGTTCATATTCACGGATACCGGCAGCAGCCAGCAATTTGCCGTCGATCGCACAGCTGCCTTCGTATTCCAATTCGGAATGCGTGACACAGGCGCGATGTAATTTGGCTTTTAACAGAGTCAGTTGCATGGCAAACAAATATTTAAATAAGACCCGACATTATCGCTTTTTACGTCCGCGCAGACAAGTTGACTGCAACATTGTCGATCAGTCGAACCTCATCAAGCCATGCAGCGACCAGGATCCGTAATTTCTGGTCTTGATGCACATTGGCCAATAACAGGTCTTCAGCTCGACGAATATCCAGATAATCGACGGAAAATCCCGCTTTGCTCAGGGTATCCGTGGCCTCTTTAATCATGACAGCATCATCCCTCTCGCCTTTTTCCAATCGTTGTTTAAGCGCCGATAACTGCTGATGTAACATGGCAGCAACCGAACGCTGTGTAGCCGTCAGACGCTGATTACGTGAACTCATCGCCAGACCATCCGCTTCCCGGCAAGTGGCTGCCGCGACAATTTTTACCGGCAAATTAAAATCAGCCACCAGTTTGCGGATCAGCAAAAGCTGCTGATAATCTTTTTCACCAAAAAGTGCTAAATCCGGCTGCACCATATTGAATAACTTACTGACCACGGTGGCGACACCATCAAAATGGCCGGAACGCGCCAAACCACATAATTTGTCATCCATGCCCGGCACATGCACATAACTGTGGAATGCCACTCCGTCCGGATACATCAGCGCATTATCCGGCGTAAATAACAAATCACACCCAGCACTGCTCAGCTTTTGAATATCACTCTTCAACGTACGCGGATAATTGTCCAGATCCTTCGGATCATCAAATTGCAGTGGATTGACATAAATACTGACTACCACTTTATCAGCCAACGTTCGGGCTTTATTCAGCAGTGATAAATGGCCATCATGCAGGCTGCCCATGGTGGGGACAAAAGCAATGATCTGATGTCGTTCGCGCCAGTTTTTCAACTGAGCACGCAGACCGCTGAGACTATCCTGAATTTGCATTAAAATTGCTGCTCAGCAGTCGGAAAAGTGCCTTGTTTAACGGCTTCAACATAAGCCGTGATCGCTGCAGGAATATGGCCGGAATCTGCCAGGAAATCATGACTGAAGCGTGGCCGTTTACCTGGTGTCAGACCAAGCATGTCGTATAACACCAGTACCTGACCATCACAATCTTTTCCCGCACCAATACCAATCACTGGAATGTTCAGCGACTCGGTTATTTTTGCTGCCAGTGCTGCCGGCACACATTCCAGTACTAGCATATCGGCACCGGCCTGTTCCAGTAATTTGGCATCTTGCAGCATTTGCGCAGCGGCTTCTGCTTGACGGCCCTGAACAAAATAACCACCCAGCCGATGCACGGATTGCGGTAATAAACCTAAATGCGCACAAACCGGTATACCCCGCCCGGTCAGCGCTTTGATGATCGGCTCAAAATCAGCACCGCCTTCCAGTTTGACCATTTGCACGCCGCCCTCGGCCATCAGCCGCGCGGCATTGCCGATCGCTTGATCAACATTGGCGTAACTCATAAACGGTAAGTCTGCAATAACAAAGGCTTTTTCACTGCCGCGTACGACATTGCGACTATGGTAAACCATATCATTCACCGTTACCGGCAGCGTACTTTCCTGGCCTTGAATCACCATTCCCAGCGAATCACCGACCAGAATCACGTCTACACCAGCTTGCTCCAGAACATGGGCAAAACTCGCATCATAAGCGGTCAGTACGGCGATTTTTTCGCCGGCCGCTTTCATTTTGCGCAGACTGCTAAGCGATAAACGGCTCATGCTTTGACTTCTTTGACCGGTAAAGGATTGTAATATTGCCGGCCACTTTGCAGCGTGCAGATTTGGTCCAGCAACTGTTGGTAGTCGGCTTCACTGTTCACTAAATCGATTTGCTCAGCATTAACAATCAGCAGTGGCGAAGCATCGTAATAATGAAAAAAGTCAGCATAAGCATCGGCGAGCCGTTTGAGATAAGCATCTTCAACATACTGCTCGTAGACAATCCCCCGCTGACTAATACGGCTTTTAAGCACCTGCAGCGGCGCTTGCAAATAAATAACCAGATCCGGCGTGCGGTGATGCAAAGTCATATTGTCATACACCATGTTGTACAGCGCTAACTCATCGTCATCCAATGAAATCTGCGCAAACAAACGGTCTTTTTCCAGCATAAAATCGGCGACATGCAGACTGGTAAATAAATCATCCTGCTGCAGTGTTTTGGCCAGCTTGACGCGTTGCATCAAAAAACTGAGCTGGGTGGGCAAAGCGGATTGTTTCGGATGCAGGTAAAACTTTTCCAGAAAAGGATTTTGCTCAGGTGCTTCCATCAAAGTATTGCCACCAAAACTTTCTGCCAACCGCTTGACCAGGTGGGTTTTACCGACGCCAATGGGCCCTTCGACAACAATGTAATGGTGTGGCAAATTTCTCATATCGGATGGCTTTCCACTTGTTGTAATGCGCCGCGAGGACACTGCGATGCGATCGCTTGTAAATTACTCTGTCCGGGAATGCTGATATCACCCGCAATTTCCAGTAACGGATAAATGACAAAAGCCCGCTGCGTCAGTCCCGGATGCGGCACGCTCAGGCGTTCATCTTGTATCATTTGCTGGTCGTAGAGCAAGATATCCAAATCCAATGTGCGTTCACCCCAATGACGTTTCCGCTGTCGGCCATGTTGCTGTTCAATGGCTTGCAGAGCATCCAGCAGCTCATGCGCAGACATGCTGGTATCCAGTAAGGCAACAGCATTGATGTAATCTGGCTGATCTTGTGGCCCCATTGGCGGGCTGGCATACAGCGATGAGGTTTTCAGCAACTGTGTTGCCGGTAAAGACTGTAAATCAGTTAACGCCGTCTTAATTTGCTCGGCAGGTGCTTCAAGATTACTGCCAAGGCCAATATACGCCAGCATCAATCTTCCTGTTTATTAGCCGGTTTGCGCCGTCGACGGCGACGTGGGCGGCTTTTGGGCGCGGCTTCTGTTTTATTTAAGCCATTTACCATATCAGCCTGTTTAGTCGCAGTAGTTTTCTGAAACTCTGTCCACCAGTCTGTCAGTTCCTGCAACGGCTCGCCGGATTCAGCACGCAAAGCAAGAAAGTCATAGCCCGCACGGAATTTGGGGTGGAGCAATAATGCAAAGGCGCGTTTACCCTGTCGGCGCATTAAACGCGGCTGCAACGTCCAAATATCACGGGTAACCAGACTGAATCGCTTTGGGATCGCCACCGTTTGGATTTGTTCGCCCAGAACTTCCCCTGCCGCCCGTTGCATCGCGGGAATTTCCGGCATTTGTTGGCTCAACTCCTGCCAGCGCTTACGCAACGGTTCCCATAACAAAGCGGCAAATAAAAATGCCGGGGTTACAGGTTTACCATCGGCCAGCCGTTTATCGGTGTTCTGCAGCGCTTTCATCAACAAAGTGCGAGGATAATCATCAACTTGCTGATGTAATAAAACAGCTGTTTGCGGATACAGATGATCGAACACACCATAATGGCAGAGCAATTCATGCGTCATGGCCGCCTGACCGCTCATATATAATTTCAGGGTTTCATCAAATAATCGTGCCGGCGGGATATTGCTTAATAACGGTGCCAACTCTGTGATCAACGCTTCCGTTTCTGCTTCCAGTTTCAGGCCTAGTTTAGCCATAAAGCGTAGCGCACGCAGCATCCGAACCGGATCTTCATGATAGCGGACTTGTTTATCGCCAATCAGGCGAATCAGCCCTTGCTGTAAATCAGCAATACCGCCGGTATAATCGATAATCGTAAAATCAGCAATATTGTAGTACAGGGCATTTATGGTGAAGTCACGGCGCCAGGCATCCTGTTCCAGCGTACCGTATACATTGTCCCGCATAATGCGGCCATCAACCTGATTTTCGGCTTCTGGTGGTGCACGGAAAGTAGCGACCTCAATGATTTCATCACGGCCGAAACGGACATGTACTAATTTAAAACGCCGGCCGATCAGCTGGCTGCGCCGAAACAGTTTATGCACCTGTTCGGGCAGGGCATTGGTAGTAATGTCAAAATCTTTTGGCTCATAGCCCAGTAATAAATCCCGGACACAACCACCGACCAGATAAGCTTCAAAGCCAGCATCTTTAAGGGTATACAACACCTTTAAGGCGCTGGGACTAATGACTTTACGAGAAATATTATGGTCAGCTCGCGGTACAATTAGCGGCGCCGCACCAGCTGCAGCAGCGCGGCTTTTTTTACCGGCTTTAACCTGTTTAATTTTATTAATGATGTTATTAAATGAGAACATAAGCGCCGAATAATACCATGCTACGGCGTTTTAGCAGCAATTTGCACTGCATTATTTACAACAATTGCAGGGCAAGTTGCACCGGTTTGAATGATTTTCGGTGTATAGCTGAAGGCCCAAGTTGCATCAAGGCCTGTTGGTGCGCAGCCGTAGGGTATCCCTTGTGTTTGCCAAGATCGTAGCCGGGATATTGTTTATCCAGGATCAGCATTTCTTGATCGCGGGCAACTTTGGCAAGAATCGATGCAGCAGCAATCGACTGATCGTATAAATCACCTTTGATAATCGTCAAAACCGGGTACGGTAAATCAGGTGCATGAATACCATCAACATGGACTTTTTCCGGCTGAATGGTTAAAGCCAGCACAGCACGGCGCATTGCCAACAAACTCGCCTGAAGGATATTTAACTGGTCAATTTCATCAACTTCGGCACGGCCAAGTGCCCAGCATAAAGCGCGTTCCTGAATCATCGGCACTAATCCTTCACGACGTCTTTCTGTAAGCTTTTTCGAGTCGGTTAAGCCATCAATTGGGTTGTGGGGATCTAAAATCACGGCCGCTGTCACGACTGGCCCAGCTAAAGGACCACGCCCGACTTCATCAACACCTGCAATTAGCATCAGGTATGCATGCCGATATGTTTTAACACCAGTTTGGCCGCATTATCGGCACCGCCAGCCGGGCCCAGAGCATTGCGTACTTGTTGCTGTATTTTTTCCGCGCGTTGCCGTGTTTGTGGATGGGTCAGCAGATCTGTTAATAACTGATCCAAACGCACCTCGGTGACCTCATCCTGCAGTAACTCCGTTATCAGTGGCTCGCTGCTGACAATATTACACAAACCAACATATGGGATTTTCACCAGACGCTTCAGGATTCGGTAACTCCATGGCGAAACTTTATAAGCAATTAAATGCGGGGTTCCCAATAGAGCGATTTCCAGCGTCACGGTGCCCGATGCAGCAACAATCGCATCACAGGCTTTGATTAAATCGTAAAAGTCTCCCGAAACCACCTGAATTGGCAAACGGCTTTTATCGGTAAACGTCTTGATGTAATCCAGTGAAATTCCAGGCGCCAACGGCAAAACCACATTGACATCAAAATGTCGTTGCTGAATTCGCTCGGCAGCGGCCAGCATTACTGGCAATAAGGCATTAATTTCACTGCGCCGGCTGCCCGGGAATAAGCCAATCACCCGATGCTGGGGATCCAGTTTAAATTTGGCTTTGGCCGCTGCATGATCCAACTCACTTTTAACCGCATCAACCAGCGGATGGCCGACACAGGTGACTGGCACGCCTGCCTGTTCATAAATCGGTAATTCAAACGGGAATAACACCGCCATGTGATCGACCGTTTGCTGAATTTGTTTAACGCGCCCTGCACGCCAGGCCCAGACTTTGGGGCTGATGTAATACAACACCGGGATTCCCAGTTTTTTGGCCTGTTTGGCGAGTTTCAGATTAAATCCGGGGTAATCAACCAGTATTAATAAATCTGGCCTATCACGTTTCAACCGGCTGACAGTCTGATTAAAAATGGCTTTGATGCGCGGGTAACTTTTCAGAACCTCAAACAGGCCCATCACTGCTAAATCGGCAAAATCCTGAACAATATCGGCACCGGCTGCGCGCATCGCATCACCGCCAATCCCTCCGACATATATATGCGGCGCATGCTGTTTCAGCGCTGCAACCACTCGCGCAGCATGAGCATCACCCGACGCTTCACCGGCAACAATAAAAATCTGCCGATTCTCCGACATGGTTAATCCTCTAAATAGCCGACAAGTTCGAGACCAAAACCGGAAACCCCGGTCAGTTTGGTAGGTGTGCCAATAACGCGCATTTTCTTCACGCCCAAATCAGCCAGAATTTGTGCGCCAACGCCAAAGGTACGCATATCCCATCCGGCTTTAGCAACTGTTTGGGTTTGTCCAGAATCCTGCTGTTGGTAGCGGGCGACTTTGACGGCCAGTTGTTTGTTCTGCTCCGGCTGTCTGAGCACAACCAGTACCCCTTTACCGGCTTGTTGAATACGCCGCATCACATCCGCTAGCGGCCAATGGGCCGGTTCACGCATCGACGCCAGTAAATCAGACAAAGGATCTGCCATATGCACCCTGACCAGAGTTTCATTATCAGCACTGATATCGCCGTAAACCAAAGCCAGGTGCACTTGGGCGTTAACACTATCCTGAAAACTATGCAGCACAAAATCACCGTATTCAGTCGGAAACTGACACTGTGATAAAGGCTTGATGGTCATTTCATTTTGTAGCCTGTAACTGATGAGATCAGCGATGGTTCCAATTTTTAATTGATGCGTCTGCGCAAAAAACTCCAGATCCGGTCGCCGTGCCATACTGCCATCATCATTAAGGATTTCGACAATCACTGCTGCTGGCGACAGACCCGCCAATTGTGCTAAATCACAACCGGCTTCAGTATGTCCGGCACGGGTTAATACGCCGCCTGCCTGTGCTTTCAGCGGAAAAATATGTCCCGGCTGCACTAAATCTTCGGGTTTGGCCTCAGGATGCACCGCTTTTTGAATGGTTAAAGCCCGATCGGCCGCAGAAATACCGGTAGTAACGCCCTCGGCCGCTTCAATTGATACCGTAAAGTTAGTTGAATAAGGCGTTTGATTATCCGAGACCATCAGCGGTAAACGTAGTTGCCGGGTACGTTCTTCGGTCAAGGTCAGGCAAATCAGGCCGCGACCAAACTTCGCCATAAAATTAATGGCTTGCGGCGTGACCTTTTCGGCGGCCATCACCAAATCGCCTTCATTTTCACGGTCTTCATCATCCATGATAATGACCATTTTGCCCGCTTTGAGATCGGCAAGAATATCTTCGGTACTGTTTAACTTCATGTCGTCAGATAGCCGTTTTGTTTCAGAAAATCCGGCGTCAGCTTGCTGCCTTGCGCCGGCAGTAAACGCTCAAGGTAACGGGCGATCAAATCGACTTCCAGATTCACTTTTTTACCTACCTGATAATCTTTAATAATCGTTTCCTGAAGCGTATGCGGAATAATATTGACTTCAAAGCCGTTGGCTGTCACTTTGTTAACCGTCAAGCTGGCACCATCAATACAAATTGATCCTTTTTCAGCGATATAACGATGCAGATCTGCCGGCACGGCAACGGCCATTTGCCAAGACCGGGCGACATCTTTAATGCTGCTGACTTGTCCTAAGCCGTCAACGTGGCCACTGACAAAATGTCCGCCCAATCTGTCACCAACCGCCAACGCTTTTTCCAGATTGACCTGGCTACCGGCTTTCAGTGCTGCTAGACTGCTGCGGCTTATCGTTTCTTGCGAGACGTCAAACGCTAATTGCTGCGCCTGGATGCTGACAACAGTCAGACAAACGCCATTGATAGCAATACTATCGCCCAGTTTGACATCACTACAATCCAGCTTGCCGGCATCAATCAGCAAGCTCAGATCACCACCTTTAGCTTGTAATGCTGTGACGTCGCCTAACGCGGCAATAATTCCAGTAAACATCTTTAAAACACCTCGTTATAAATCGGTGTAGCAGTGATCCGCCAGTCTTTGCCGATCGGTCGCATATCCGTAACTTGCAAATCAATATTTTGGTCCATACGCAGCATATCTGGCAGGTTAAATACCGCCCGGGCATCACTACCCATTAATTTGGGCGCCACGTAAAAAATCAATTCATCAATCAACTGGGAGCGTAATAAAGCACCATTTAAATCAGCGCCCGCCTCAACCATTACTTCATTGATTTCGCGTTTGGCCAGTACGGTCAGCAATGCCGTTAAGTCCACTTGTTTATCCGCTGTCGGCAACACCACTGTCTCGATATCAGCACGCATCACTTTATCACCGGCAGTTGCCAGTAATACTTTATCGCCACCGAGAATTTTGGCTTTTACCGGCATCCTTAAATCACTATCAACCACTACCCGCAGCGGTTGCCGGATATGATCAGGATCGGGATACCAATCACCCTGCGGTCGAACATTAAGCATCGGGTCGTCTGCCAGTACCGTGCCTATACCGGTCAGAATGGCACTGCTGCGAGCACGTAATTTTTGTACGTCATGACGTGCTTCCGGCCCGGTAATCCATTTACTTTCGCCAGAGGCCATCGCTGTTCGGCCATCCAGACTCATTGCTATTTTGCTGCGGACAAATGGCCGGCCAATACGCATCCGCTGACAAAACCCAGGGTTCAACTGCTCAGATTGCATCGCGAACAAACCTTCATACACTTCCATACCAGCCTGACGTAATCGCGCCAAACCAGTCCCCGAGACAATTGGATTAGGATCTGTCATCGCAACAAACACGCGCTTAATACCGGCCCGAATCAAGGCCTCAGCACAAGGCGGTGTGCGACCAAAATGACTACAAGGTTCAAGGGTGACATAACAATCAGCCCCGTGCGCAGCGGTGCCAGCCATATTCAAAGCATTGATTTCGGCATGCGCTTCTCCGGCACGATGATGCCAGCCTTCACCGATAACCCTGTCATTTGTAACAATCACACAACCAACGCGCGGATTGGGATCAGTGGTGTACAAACCACGTTTTGCCAGTTGAAGTGCATGGGCCATATGTTTTTCATGTTGACTCATGCTGAATGACTCCTGAGATGCCTGATTTGACGCGCCGCACCTGCGGCATTGTTGTATTGCTGATAGATAACTTATGAATTGTGATTCGTATCGTCACGATTTTCCATGCGCTCAATTTCTTCTCGAAACGCATTTACATCCTGAAAGCTACGATAAACCGATGCAAAGCGCACATAAGCAACTTCATCAAGTTCACGCAGCGCAGCCATTACCCAATCCCCTACCAGCCGGCTTTCTACTTCACGTTCGCCCGTTGCCCATAATTTACGGGTAATGGTTTTTACTGAATTATCAATAGCATCCATGCTGACCGGTCGTTTTTCCAGCGCTCGCATAATGCCGGCACGCAATTTTTGCTCGTCAAACACTTCCCGGGACGCATCACGTTTGACCAGTCTGGGCAAACTTAATTCAGCGGTCTCGTAGGTAGTAAATCTTTCACTGCAATTGACACACATGCGCCGCCGGCGAATGGCGTCGCCTTCCGCAGACAGCCGGGAGTCCACCACTTTGGAATCGGCTGTACCGCAAAAAGGACATCGCATCGACTTAACTCAGCTTACGCGTAAACCGGTAACCGGGCACAAATCTCGCTGACTTTAGCCCGGTTGGATTCAATCACCTTGGCATCACCACGGCTGTCGATAACATCACACATCCAACCCGCTAAATCCGTGCAATCTTGCGCATTAAAACCACGAGTGGTCACTGCGGGTGTGCCGATACGGATACCAGAAGTCACAAATGGTGATTGCGGGTCATTAGGTACGGCATTTTTGTTGACAGTAATGTGTGCATCACCGAGCCAGGCATCGACTTCTTTTCCGGTCAGTCCGGCTTCGATAAAGCTGACTAAAAACAAGTGATCATCGGTACCTTCTGATACCACATCATAACCACGGGCTATAAATACTTTGGCCATAGCACGAGCGTTTTCAATAACTTGCTGCTGATAGCTTTTGAATTCCGGCAGCATTGCTTCTTTAAAGGCAACTGCTTTGGCAGCGATAACATGCATAAGCGGACCACCCTGAAAGCCAGGAAAGACCGCGGAATTAAGCTTTTTCTCGATCTCTGGATTGGCCTTGGCCAGAATTAAACCGCCTCGTGGACCGCGCAGGGTTTTATGCGTTGTTGTCGTTGTTACATCGGCAATTTTAACTGGATTCGGATATAAACCTGCTGCCACCAAACCGGCAACATGGGCCATATCGACTAATAAATAAGCACCAACTGAATCGGCGATATCGCGGAATTTTTGCCAATCAATGATTCGTGAATACGCTGAAAAACCAGCCACAACCATTTTTGGCTGATGTTCTTTAGCAAGCCGCGCCACTTCGTCGTAATCAATTTCGCCGGTTTCAGTATTAATACCATAAGCGACAGAATTATAGATTTTGCCAGACGCACTGACTTTAGCACCGTGAGTTAAATGGCCGCCATGCGCTAAGCTCATACCCAAGATAGTATCGCCAGGCTGCAATAAGGCAAGATAAACTGCTGCGTTGGCCTGTGAACCTGAGTGTGGCTGGACATTAGCATAGTCAGCGCCAAATAATGCTTTAGCCCGATCAATTGCTAAATCTTCTACTGTATCCACATGTTCGCAGCCGCCATAATAACGTTTGCCGGGATAGCCCTCAGCGTATTTATTGGTCAGCAAACTGCCTTGGGCTTCCATTACCCGTGGGCTGGTGTAATTTTCCGAGGCAATCAGCTCGATATGATCCTCTTGACGCTGAACTTCAGCAGCAATGGCCTTAAACACTTCATCGTCAAAGTCTGCGATGCGCATGTTTTTTTTGTACACGGTAATCCCCTGTCACGTCTGTAAAATGCTTGCGTATTGTATCCCACAACACTGACAGCATCTATGTCAGAATGTTTTTTTAAATTTTCATAAAGGAGCAATTATGCAAATTACCATTCTGGGTGGTGGCCTGATGGGACAAGCTATTGCAGAACGCCTGTTAGCCGAACAACAAAATGTCACGGTATTTAGCCGTAGTCTCGACAAGATTCGCTCATTAACAAAACTCGGCGCTGACATTATTGATGATGCCGAACAAGCGGTCACCCATGCAGAAATCATTCTGCTACTGCTCAGTGATGCAGCAGCGATTGAATCGGTGTTGGCAACCATAAGTGCCGAGACACTAACTGGCAAGCGAATTATACAAATGGGCACCATTAGTCCAGAACAATCTCAAAGCATTGCTGAACGCTGCCACCTGCAAAATGCAAATTATCTGGAATGTCCGGTGCTCGGCAGCTTGCCAGAAGCACGAAGCGGCACACTAATTTTAATGGCCGGCGGTCAGCAAGATGATTTCGAAACTGTTTTACCCATGTTGAAACTACTGGGTAAACAGCCGCATTATATCGGCACATTAGGCCAGGGTGCGGCGATGAAACTGGCAATGAATCAGCTTATTGCCGGGCTCACAGCCAGTTTCTCACTCAGTCTTGCGCTGGTTGAAAGCCAGGGTATCGATAGTGATCAGTTTATGTCGTTATTACGTGACAGCGCATTGTATGCACCAACGTTTGATAAAAAATTAAAACGGATGCGCGAGCGGAATTTTTCTGATCCCAATTTTCCGACCAAACATTTAGCCAAAGACAGTCGACTTTTTTTAGACGTCGCCGATCAACTCAGACTGGATACCAGCGGCTTGGAAGGCATTATCAAATTGTTGGATAAAACCGTATCAATGGGGCTGGAAAATACCGATTACTCTGCTATTTATGCAGCTGTTTCACCAGATCGAAAATAAAAAAATGCCCGCCGTAGCGGGCATACTTCTTTAAATGGCGAATAAATCGCGTCGTATAATAGTTTCGATTCTATCCGGACCGGTAGAAACAATATCAATTGGTACGCCCGCCAACTCGTCGACTTTAATAATATAATTCCGCGCATTTTCCGGCAGTTTATCGAAATCAGTGATGCCTAAGGTCGACTCCTGCCAGCCGGGCATATCAACATAAACAGGTTCACAACCATTGAACTCATCGGCGCTGAGGGGCAATACATCGACTGACTTGCCATCACGCTGATAAGCAACACATAAACGAATAGTATCCAGACCATCCAACACATCGAGTTTAGTCAAACATAAACCGGTAATGCTGTTTATCCAGCTGGCGCGATTCAATGCCACCATATCCAACCAGCCACATCGGCGATCCCGGCCTGTCGTTGAGCCTTTTTCATGTCCGCGTTCTGCAAGACGTTTACCGATGTTACAGCTTAGTTCTGACGGAAATGGGCCTGCACCGACACGGGTTGCGTAAGCTTTGGTAATCCCCAGCACATAATCGATATGACATGGGCCCACACCCGCACCCGTGGCGCTGCCGCCGGCAGTCGTGTTGGACGACGTAACATAAGGATAAGTACCGTGGTCTATATCCAGCAATGCACCTTGTGCACCTTCAAACATAACCCGATCGCCATTCAAATGATATTGCTGCAATAGCGCAGGAATATCAGCAACCATGCTCAATAATGTTTCACGAATTGCCAGCGTTTCTGATAGAACTTGCTGGAAATCGACAGGTGGTGCTTGATAATAATTAATCAGGGCAAAATTATGGAAACTGACCACTTCACGCAATTTTTCGGTAAAACCATCGATATCAACCAAATCACCGACGCGTAAACCACGACGAGCAACCTTATCTTCATAAGCCGGGCCAATACCGCGGCCGGTGGTACCAATTGCTGCCTTCCCTCGGCGGGCTTCACGTGCCTGATCGAGGGCCACGTGATACGATAAAATTAACGGACAAGCCGCGCTGATTTTCAAACGGTCCTTGACTGGTACACCGTTGGTTTCCAGTGCATTAATTTCTTTTAACAGGGCTTCTGGCGATAAGACAACACCATTACCAATCAAGCATTGCACATGACTGCGAAGAATACCGGAGGGGATCAGATGTAAGATGGTTTTTTTGCCATC
>JBFJJO010000033.1:0-17808 GCA_041612215.1 Methylophaga sp. | reverse complement strand
ACCGTCCGTCATTGCTTACACAGTGAAGCAACCTACTCAAAACAACCAGGCTGCCAAGACGATGAAGCTGCCTCGCGGTGACGAAAATAATTCTTTTCTACTTGTTACCATTTCCAAATCTCGCTATGGTTGCTCAAAAACAAGAAAGTGACATTACGATTACCTTTGTTATGCATACTGGAAACGTTAATTATTATCAAAATTTTAAGGAACCAACAAACGATGGATATTCAAAGACAAGCATCTGACTCTTTTTTAACAAAAACCAGCACACTCTGGTTTTTATTTGTAACAACACTCATCCTGTTTTTTGGATTTAGATTAGTTGCGAACCATTGGGGTTTCACATTTATTGATTCAATGTCATCTCCAGAAGAGCTTAGGAACGTAATCGCAGGGATGAGTGCAGAGCAAAAAACATCTCATGCATGGGCAACCAGCACATTAGATGTCGCCTTTCCCATCTCTGCTGGGCTACTTTTCGCAGGAGCAGCACTGTGTTTTTTCCCTAAATATGGTCTTTACCTGGCGATACCGGGTTTCCTTGCTATTCCTACCGATTTGTTTGAAGGGGTAATTCAAATACTGGCATTAACAAACACTGCCGATCTATTGGATTTAAAAGCAATTGTCACACCCTTAAAAGCTGGCTTACTTCTGAGTGGACTCGCTATTGCCATAGCAGGGTGGGTAAGTTGGTTACTTTCCAAGATCAGGAACTGATAGGTTTGGATTGGACACGACATCACATTTAATACGTCCAAAGACAAGGTGTTTTGAAAATTATCGTTATTGCGAACACAGTGAAGCAATCTAACCAGACGGCCGCGGCGATAAAGCCACCTCGCAGTGACCGAGAAATGCTTTAATGCCTTCTTCAAATTGTTAGTGGTTTAAAACCCCGCTATGTTTAATCCAAAACACAGGGAAGTATCAACATGCTCAAAAAACAAAATCAATCGTGTCTGATCCCATTGATTAGTAAATGTTTTTTTCAATTAGACGTTACTACAAATCAATAGAGTTACAGTTAATCTGCATCAATATGGTCAATATCTGCTAAGTTTATGAAAGTAGTGACACGATACATTTCTATGTTTAGCGTATAAATTGAGAATAAAGACGTCCACCAAAGATTTGACCCATATCAACTGTTTGTATGTCTAACCACAGTAAACTGGTTCTCTAGCTAAAACAGCATTTGCCAGACAAGGATCAGCATATGAAACTTCGCTTTCTCGGTGGTACCAGCACAGTAACCGGTTCCCGCTATCTGCTTTGTGATGATAACCACCGCTTGCTGGTGGATTGTGGTTTGTATCAAGGGGTGAAAACCTTGCGGCGGCGTAACTGGGCACCGTTTCCGGTAGATCCTTCAACAATCAATGCGGTGGTACTGACTCATGCTCATATAGATCATTCCGGTTACTTACCAGCGCTGGTAAAAAACGGCTTCAAAGGCAAAATCTACTGCACCAAGGCGACTCATGAGTTGTGTAATGTGCTGTTACCGGATGCCGGTTATCTGCAAGAAGAAGATGCTAAATATGCCGCTCGCAAGAAGTTCTCAAAACACGAGAGCCCGGAGCCGCTATTTACCGAAAAAGATGCCAGACAAGCGTTAACACACTTCGAATCCCTGCATTACCACGAGACATTCGAGCCAGTAAAAGGCTTTGAAGTCAGCTTCACACCAGCGGGGCATATTCTGGGGTCATCCTGTGTGCATGTTCATCACAAAGGTTCAGACCGCACAGTAGTATTTACGGGTGATGTGGGACGACAAAACGACATAATCATGCGTCCGCCTGAACCGCTCCAACACGCAGATGTACTGGTATGTGAATCCACCTACGGCGACCGTCTCCATGGTGAATCAGATCCAGAAGCTGTACTTGCAGAAATCATTACCAAAACCGCAGGCCGAGGGGGTATCACACTGATGCCAGCCTTTGCTGTTGGCCGTGCACAAATGCTGCTTTATATGGTGCATAAGCTTATGGAAGAAGGCAAAATCCCCGACATGCCGGTCTACCTGAACAGCCCGATGGCTATCAAGGCCACCGAGGCTTTCATCAAACACCACAAAGAACATAAGCTGGATCAAAGCCAGTGCGCACTGATTGATGAGCAAACTCAATACATACGCACTGTAGATGAATCCATTGAACTGGATTCCATGCGCTACCCATGTGTGATTGTCTCGGCGAGTGGAATGGCCTCAGGTGGTCGTGTATTACATCATCTTAAAACCTTGTTACCCAATCCACGCAACAGTATTGTCTTCGCAGGCTTTCAGGCCCCAGGCACCCGTGGTGATGCGTTAGTAAATGGTGCTCAAAATGTCAAAATCCACGGTGCATACTGGCCAGTAAAAGCCGAAATTCATAATCTGGATTCCATGTCCGCCCACGGTGATTACAACGAAATCCTGAGTTGGTTAGAGCAAGGCAACCTCAAGCCCGATAAAGTCTACGTCACCCACGGCGAAGTCGTCGCCAGCGATACCATGCGTAAATACATCACCGAAAAATTCGGCTGGGATGCCGAAGTGCCAGAATTGTTTGAGGAAGTGGATATTTGAGATTGGATTATTAATCACAACTAGCCAAATATGGCTCAGTTTTTAATTAAAACTGGGCCTTTTTTTGGTCGGGATTTGAGAATTAATCGGATTTAAAAATTAACCACAGAGGCACAGAGAACACGGAGAATATCTTTATAAACTGTTATCTCACTTTTTATTGCCAGCTGAAGAAATCAGATGCTGAAAATCATATCTCCAATTAATCGTTAATATCTCAAATAAATCAAAGGTTTATTTTAACGCCAAAAAACGTATAAATTGTGAAATATCTCTCATTTTTAGGCCGATATGGATATTCAGCTAACATCTCAATCTCAAACCTTTTCAGGTAGAAAATTAATCGTGAATCATTCAAGATTAATGAATTCAGTAAAGTCTCACCTGACACAAATTAAATATTTCAATGCGTTATTTAGCGTCAATTTGGAACGGCATAATTATGATCCATTCACGTTAATAATTATTATGAGGTCGCAGACCTCATTAATAGACTGTATATGTTTTACCAAGGAGAATGTGATTGGATTCTAAACTGTTTGAGTTCACTGGTAGGTTGGAAAATGTGATGAGAGATTCGATCATTGGCGTCTCTGGAGATGAGTGGGACGAAGATTTTATTACCCGAAATTTACTCAGAGATCTTAGAAATGAATTATCTGGCTCACGGTTTATTGGCCGAGATAAGAAAAGCAGTATCAACTGGCAAATTTATAAGCTCAAGGGGACTTTTGATAACAACTTTGGTGATGTTGCTTTAATTGTAAATATTAATTATCAAGATGGAACATCGATTAATGGGGCTGCTTTTTTAGAGGCCAAAAAACGGGATTGGCGAAAGACAACTTTTGGGGCAATGAAATTGCCTCAAGCCAAGAAAATTCTGAAGAGTGCGCCGCGGTCACAGTATTTACTTTATGACTATGAAGAGATAACCGGCTTATTAAATGGCTCTTTATATTTGGAGGAGTTGAAATCAATGGGGTCAGACACCATCGATTATTTCTGCGTATAGCTGTCGAAACGGGCAATATATTCTTCAAGGTTTTGGTTGAGCATTTCTGCGTAACGTTGGGTGAAGTATTCAATGGCGGCTTGTTTTTCGGCTTGTAGGTTCTCTGCCGTCTTAACAGAACGGGCGACACTGAAAGCATTGAATCGGGCGGCTGAAAATATAATGGCTGTATTGGCGTCGTCTACACTACTTTCTGTTGCTTGCTGATTAGCAAGGGCGACGAACTCATCGACACGTTGTTGAAATGTTTTTGTTGTTGCATTTTCACTCATTCTTTCACTCTCATTTGTGTTATTGATTTGAAATCTGATGCAGCCGTGATGACGTTTTCATTGGCTATATTAGCTGATTGAACGGAACATATACTATCAGAAAGAAAAACCTCAGCCATTTAGGTTTACCAAAGTCAGTTAAAATATGAACTATGCGTAAAACAGATAGAAAAATTGATAACGAACTTCGGGTGGGCTTGACCGATGTGTGTGAGCAGGCCTTAAAAGATATCGCTGGTTTTCAGTGGCTAACGCACACGGTTAACTATGATGATTTTCCTAACAGCTTAAAGGTTGTTTGCGTATTTGATTCAAACGAAAATTTGAAGCATTACCTTCAATCAGATGACAATCAAGCGTTGGTGTCATTTATTCAGTCTAAATTTAAGACGATGGATATCAAGCATATACGTATTGTTGATTATCTCTCATACGATACTGAAGAGAACTGTCGTCAGCAGCACAATGGTTATTGGGCGCACAGATTAGATTAACTAATCTCAATCAACGCTTACCTCTATTTATTACACAAACAAGCTAGCATCAGCCACCAACAAATTTAAACAAGCGGCTGTAGTTTATACTTTGCATTATGTTTTACTGACACCGTTTGAGTGATAAAAATTAATTAATGAAAATACCAAAACAAATTCAACCGTTGGTTGATGATGGCTTAGTGGATGAGGTGATAAGCCGCTTAATGAGCGGCAAAGAAGCCGATGTCTATGTCGTCAGATGTGGTGATGACATCCGATGTGCCAAAGTTTATAAAGACGCCATTAAGCGTAGCTTTAAAAAAGCCGCGCAATACCAGGAAGGTCGAAAAGTACGGAATAGTCGCCGGGGCCGGGCGATGGAAAAAGGCTCAAAATTTGGGCGTCAGCAGCAAGAAGAAACCTGGCAAAACGCTGAAGTCGATGCACTTTACTTGCTTGCCAGAGCCGGTGTGAGAGTGCCTCAACCCTATGATTGCCTGAATGGTGTGTTATTGATGGAGCTGATAACGGATGAGGATGGCGATGTCGCGCCGCGCCTCAACGATGTCTCCATGTCTGCCGAGCAGGCCATCGAAGACCATATGATGGTCATGCATTCTGTAAAGAAAATGCTTTGTGCAGGTCTGGTTCATGGCGATTTGTCAGAGTTTAATGTGTTGGTCGATGCGCATGGCCCGGTGATTATCGATCTTCCCCAAGCGGTGAATGCGGTGGCGAATAATAATGCACAAACCATGTTAAATCGTGATGTGCAAAATATGACGCGTTACTATGCGCAATTTGCTCCAGAATTACGCAACACACATTTCGAAAAAGAAATATGGGCGCTATTCGAAGATGGTGAATTATTGCCTGATACAGAACTCACTGGCCTATTTGAAGAAGACACACAAGCCGCTGATGTTGATGGGGTGATGCTTGAAATCAAAGCGATCTTGGCTGAAGAACAGGAAAGACAATTACGATTACGTGATGAGGATCATTAAGGGTTAGATGAATCAAGGATTAGCCATCTTGATTAAGAAGTTTTGAGAACGTGCTGCGCCAACCTGTTTATGACGCTGTGCTTATTGAGACTGCTGACATGAAACCTGGTAAAAGCAACCGAGACTGACCCCATTGATTCTTTAAAAGTGAAATACCATGGCCATTTACGAACGTGCTTCAGAAGCGGATATACCTGAGTTAAGCAAGTTATTGTCCCAGCTCTTTACGCAAGAGGTTGAGTTCCAACTTGACGACAGCGCGCAGCGCCAAGGCCTATCCGCGATAATTACCAACCCAGATGTAGGTGCCATTCTTGTTGCCCGCGATAAAGCAAAAGTGATTGCCATGGTTAATCTGCTATTTGCTGTATCTACTGCTCTCGGCGGCCGTGTCGCAACTCTCGAAGATATGTTAGTTGTGCCGGCGGCACGTGGCATGGGCATTGGGTCGGCACTGCTAAGCTATGCTATTGAATTTGCCAAATGCAACCAGGTTAAGCGCATCACGTTGCTAACTGATCGAGAAAACCATCCCGCTCAGCGGTTCTATTCACAGCACGGTTTTGAGCCGTCAACCATGACGCCATATCGACTGACAATATAATGAATTTACCTCAATTCAAGAGAGGCGTCCCCGTGTACTTATAATCAATTGGGGCAGATGCTAACAAAGCCTCCTATCAAAATAGGATGACCACATGAAAACTGACAGAGATATTGAAAAGTCATACTCAAACAAAGAGTTTGTTGAAAAGTTACGCCGGTTGGCGGATGCAATCGAAAATGATGAGAAGTTTGAAATTCAAATAGCTGGTGAGCGTATTTACGTTCCTGTCAGGGCAATTTATAACATTGAACATGAGCGAGATGGCGACGGAGAAGAGATTGAATTTCAGGTCAAATGGACAAACTAAATCGGGCTGCAACCCCCTCAAAAGTAAGTTAATACTGCTACATACATAAAAAAAACGGGGCAGCACACAAGACGCAGCCCCGTTCATTCTGTCGGCCAAACCTGAAATCTACCGCGAAGCAGACCGCCGTTTAACTTGTTCCGTTATCAGACAGAACATTACGTAAAGTCCAACAAATGGGGCTAAAACATAAATTAAGGTTGTTTGCAGCTGGGGCAGATAATCTAATGACAATGCCATCGCCACGGTAAACCAGACATAGCCGACATAGACCATCAGGAATAAAAAGCCTTCAAAACGGTTTAAAGTGCTGCCGGTGAAGAACAATGGCAGACATAAAATCGCTACTGCCAGCATCATCGGAACATCTATTTGCATTAATTGTTCGCTGGCCAACAGCGGTATAGGGGAGAACAAACCAGATAAGCCCAATACGGCCAGGATATTAAAGATATTGCTGCCGACCACATTACCGATAGCAATATCGCGTTCACCTTTTATCGTGGCAATGATAGATGTCATAACCTCTGGCAGAGAGGTACCTGCTGCGACAATGGTTAAACCGATGACAGCCTCACTCACCCCAAATGATGAGGCGATATCCACAGCGCTTTGCACTAACCAACGAGCACCGAGAACCAGTAATGCCAGACCGACAAAGATAAATAACAGATTTTGCCAAACGGGTTTCGGCGTTTCGGTCGATACCGCACTGGCATCAATACCGGTTTTTTTACCCTGATAAAACAAAAATATCGTGTAGACAATGACACCCAACACCAGTATTGCTGCTTCGAACTTGCCAATGCTGCCATTTTGGATCATCAATAAAGCAATGATGCTGATGCCAATCATGATGGGCACATCCTGACGGATCAATTGCTGCGAAACCATCAGTGGCATGATCAATGCAGCAAGCCCCAGAATAAACAGAATATTAAAAATATTGCTGCCCACGACATTGGCGATTGCCAGCTCGGCTTGCCCCGAAAACGCCGCTTTTACGCTCACTGCCAATTCCGGAGCACTGGTACCAAACGCAACTACCGTTAAGCCCACTACCAGAGCGGGAATGCCAAAACTTGTTGCCAAACGTGAAGCCCCTTTGACCAACAATTCTGCTCCAATAAGCAGCAGTACCAAACCGACCACTAGCATCAGCCACGTCATTTTTTTCTCCTTGAGTAAAGCCAAATTGCGGGCGAGATTATCATAAAATGTGATGACATTATTTTATTTACATTAAGCCCATATTGACGGTTGCTTGGCAGTTCATTCGTTAATTTTTTTGCATAAATGCCGGTTGGGAAAATCAGTTCAAGTTCTGTTTTTTACAGGTGCGTTTTGAAACATATCATTAATAAGCGCAGCTTTTTAAATCTGTGACTTGTCTGAAATAGCGATTAAAGTGTCAGTTGAAGGTAGTAAATTCTGTGCCGATAAATTCAGTCGATGATAACTATGTCCCATGAGTCATTATTATTGATCTTTGCCGATACAATCTTAATTCTTCATGCATTATTTGTTTGCTTTGTGGTTTTTGGCTTATTGGCTATTTACGTAGGCTATTTTTTCAAGTGCCGTTGGGTCAAGCATCGGCGATTTCGTATTATCCATTTAATCGCTATTGGAATTGTCGTTGTTCAGTCATGGGTTGGTGTTATCTGCCCATTAACTACTTGGGAAATGCTGCTCAGGGAAAAGGCCGGTGCTGCGGTATATTCCGGTTCCTTTATTCAGCACTGGCTGCACAAGCTTCTCTTTTGGCAGGCATCGGAATGGGTCTTTATCGTTTTGTACACAAGTTTTGCAGGATTGGTACTGTTAAGCTGGTATTGGATACGCCCGAATTCGCGTTGAACTTGTAAAGGGATAAAGCATCCGTTAAAGAGCCGTTTTCTTGGACGTAATATGCTGGGTTTAATCGATACTCTCTTTGTTCTCGAACACTGCTTGGCGTAGTGTAGGGCTAAAGCTGTCAAAGCGTTGGCTCACAATCAACGGCTGACGATTCAGTCATTGCTCCTGAGCCATCCAAATCCGGAGGAGTAAAGTCATGACCAAACATGCCACAACGTATTCAGACATGCCTGCCAAGTGCATGCTTGATTATCAGTTCATCGAAGAAAGTCTCAGGTTTTGTCTTTATCGGAGTCAGACGCTGATCAAACTTCGGCTCGCGGAAATATTACCGTATGAGTTGCAATTAAAAACGGTCGATGAATCTGCGCTGCCGAGACTTACCGCACTGCGTCATGTCAGACTGACTTGAATTAATGCTGTATTAACGGTTCGTGCATCATCTCAGGTGCGCGTTCGGCGCCAACAATACCGGCACGAATCAGAAAGTCACCAAAATGCTCGTCATCCTGACGTTGTGCTGCGAACTGCTCGATCATCGGTTTCAGTGCCGCGAGAATAGTTTGTTCATCGACATTTTCCAGATATAAACGATTCAATCGCTGGCCACTGAAATCAGCCCCCAGATTGAGGTTATAACGCCCGATTGCTTTACCGGTTAAAGCGATTTCCCCCAGATAAGGTCTAGCGCAGCCGTTCGGACAGCCGGTAATCCGGACATTAATCAATTTGTCCGGCAGGCCCACATCACTGATGATCTGTTCCAGTTTGTTTAAAAACTCGGGCAGATAACGCTCGGATTCCGCCATCGCCAGACCACAGGTTGGTAAGGCAACGCAGGCCATGGCATTTAATCTTAGTGCCGGACGACTTTCGCCGATATCAAGTTGATATTGTTCAACCAACTGTTCAATCAACGGTTTTTGCTCAGAACTGATATTGGCAATCATCAGATTCTGATTACAGGTCATACGAAATTCGCCGGTGTGCACCTTGGCAATTTCCCGAAGTGCCGTGCGTAACTGCAGGCCATCTTTATCTGCAATACGTCCACTGTAAATATATAAAGTTAGATGCCATTGACCATCTTCACCCTGAACCCAGCCAAACCGATCGCCGTTACGCAATAACTTAAAGGGTCTGGCGGCTGTCATGGCCTCGCCATGATATTCGGTGAATTTTTCGTTAAACCAGTCAATACCATGGTCATCGATGGTGTATTTGAAACGGGCATGAGAGCGGATGCTGCGATCCCCAAAATCACGCTGAATGGCAGCAATTGCTTCGCAGGCCTCGACAATTTTATCTTTGGCGACAAAACCCGCCATAGTGGCTATTCGGGGAAAGGTTGCCGTTTCGCCATAGGTCATACCCATGCCGCCGCCAACCGCGACATTGAATCCGACCAGTTCGTTATTCTCGATAATGGCAATTAACGCAATGTCATTGGCCAGTACATCACTGTCGTTTTCAGGGGGGATGGCGATGCCGATTTTAAATTTACGCGGTAAATAGCGTTCACCATAAAAGGGTTCTTCCGATTTGCCCGGTTGATAGACACATTGCCCACCCAGCCAGATTTCAGCGTAGGCGCCAGACTGCCAGCACAACTGATCACTGATGGCTTTTGATATCTGATGTACTTCAGCTGAGACAGCCGATTGATGCGGATTAACATTAGTCACCACATTCCGGTTGACGTCGCCACAGGCACCTTTGGTATCCAATTCCAGTGCATTAACCTGCTGCATCAATGAACGCAGATCTTTTTTCAGGACTTCGTGATATTGAAACGTCTGCCGGGTGGTGATGCGCAGTGTTCTATTGGCGCAGTCATCGGCAATGGCATCCAAACCAAGCCATTGTTGAGGCGTGACCACTCCTCCGGGAATCCGTAAACGCACCATAAACGAATATAACGGTTCGAGTTTTTGGCGACGCCGTTCATCACGCAGATCCCGGTGATCCTGCATATAACTGCCATGGAATTTGGTCAGTTTGTTGTCGTCTTCTGAGATAGCCCCCGTCACGGTATCATCCAGCCCTTCGGTAATGCTGCCCCGCAGGTAACGGCTATCGAGTTTCAGTTGTTCGGCTTCAGGTAGTTTGGTGGTCATCAGTACACATCACGTTGGTAGCGTTTATCACGTTTTAATTGACGCAGATATTCCGTGGCATCCTCACGGTTTTTTAGTCCGTGTTCACTGATAATATCAATCAGGGCTTCATTGACGTCCGGCGCCATATTATCTGCATCGCCACAGACATAAATATATGCGCCATCCTGCAACCAGTTCCAGACCTCGATGGATTTTTCACGCAATCGATGCTGTACATAGATTTTCTCCTCCTGATCTCGGGAGAAAGCCACATCCAGATGGCTTAATAAGCCGGATTTTCGCCAGGCAAGCCACTCTGTCTGATAAAGAAAGTCGGTTAAAAAATGCTGATCACCAAAAAACAGCCAATTTGGTCCTCGAGCGCCACGTTCTTCACGCTCCTGCATAAAACTTCGAAATGGTGCAACACCGGTGCCCGGCCCTATCATGATGATCGGTACATCATCATCGGCCGGCAATTTGAAACTTTTATTGCCATCAATATAGACCGGAATGGTGACATCTTCAGCTAAGCGATCCGCCAACCAGGTGGATGCGACGCCGCCGCGTTCACGGTTATGTGAGTGATAACGCACCGTTGCCACGGTAATATGCACTTCTTCTTCGACCGCCGCCTGACTGGATGCAATCGAATACAAGCGGGGCGGCAGTTTGCGCAGCAGATTGATAAAATCATTGGCATTAATATCCGGCAGAGGGTAGCTTTGCACCAAATCGAGAACATCTTTTCCGCGGATCCATTCCTTTACATCAGCTTTGTTCTCTATGAGTTTGCTTAGTTCTGCAGATTGCGCCAATTCAGCCCATTGTTTGATCAAAGGACGGGTTAATACGGTGATTTCCCGATGATGCGTTAAGGCATTCGTTAATGTCTCTGATTGTTCATTAACAGCCACTGGCGTTTCAGCATCAAAACCCATTGCGTCTATCAACAGGCTCACCAGGACAGGATCATTTTGTGGATAAACGCCTAAAGCATCCCCAGGCTGATATTGCAACCCTGAACCTTCCAGTGAAATTTCAATATGCCGGATTTGCTTAGCGGAACCGCGTCCACTCAATAGTAGGTTCTCCAGCACCGGTGCCGGGAAAGGATGCTTGCGATCATATTGAACTTGAGCAGTAGATTGCGTCATATCTTTCGCAGCTGATGGTGGTGCCATACTGGCTTGCATCGAACTGGTCAGTGACGCAACTAAATCAGTAATCCATTTTTCGGCAAGATCATCATAATCGACATCACAATCCACCCTAGGAATCAGTGCTTTGCCGCCAAGTGTTTGCAGTCGATGATCGAAGTCTTTACCGGTCTGACAGAAATATTCGTAACTGGAATCGCCTAACGAAAGTACGCTGTATTGAAGTCCCTTCAGGCCCGGTGCTTTACGGCTATTAATAAATTCATATAAATCCATCGCATTATCCGGTGGATCGCCCTCACCATGGGTAGAGGTTAATATCGCCAGATATTGTTCTTTTTTGAGATCTCTTGGCTTGTAATCAGCCATATTCAAGAGCTGGACGTCGACACCGTTTGATTTCGCTTTTTCGGCGAGCTGACCGGCAACCGCTTCAGTATTGCCGGTTTGCGAACCATAGAGAATAGTGAGTTTGATGCTCTGCTCATTCGCTGTTGGGGCAATGTCAGCTGTTGCCCTGCTGCCTTGGGCTGCACGATAACCGGATAAGTAGCCAGATAACCAATCCACCTGCCAGCCTTCCATACCCTGGAGTAAATTATTAAGTTGCTGAACTTGTTCATCTGTTAATGGTGCGCTTGGCAACCTGATATTCATTGTATTGGGAGATCCCTGAAATTATTCGCTTAAAACTGTAGTTAAAATAACAAAAACTATATAGAAATAAAAAATATATTTTTCGATTTTTATATAACAAAATCAAATATATAGTCTTACAACTGCCTCAGCTTATGGTTAAAAGATCCAATATGCGTTTTACCCGAACATTCATTTGATGAGCGTTTCTGATAAAAGTTTATCAACCCGTATTATTCAGTAACAAATCTTGCCGGGCATGTTCGCTGCCCCTTATCCTGTTAAACACTGAATCAACGAAGTAGCTATAAACCATGCCGGGAGCAGTGGGTATGCACAAATTGTTTACCAGTCTTAATCGGCAGCAATCCAGCGGCGAAGAAACAGCCAATGCCATCAGTCATGGCTCAGGCTTCATCGCTGCTCTGGTTGGCACGCCGTTTCTGATTATGCAGGCCATTCGTCAAGGTGAAGCAGCCTTTGTGGTTGGTGTCATTGTCTTTAGTATGACGATGATATTGCTATATCTTGGCTCAACACTCTATCACGCCTTACCGGCGGGTAAAGCCAATCTCGAGCATGCCGCCGCTTCTGAGGCAAACCTCATGTAAGGTGTTTTGCTGATGGTATTGTTGGCCTTGCCATTACTTGCTATTGCTGGTCCTGGCCTGACGCTGTGGTCAATCGATATTGTGTCTTTTCTGATTTTGGCTACTTATCTGTTTGGCATTCGCCTGATACGCCAGTCTCATACCAGCCCGATGTGGTTGCCACGCAAAACGAGTAAAACACAAACCGAGGAGCTAGCACCCAGCGAGGCCAATCTGGGTTCAGCCGGTGTGGCATTATGGGGTTCATTTTTACTGCTGGCTGTCACTGTCGCTTTAAGTGGCTGGGTCATTGCAAAAACCGGTATTGCCATCACTCGTCAAACGGGCCTGACAGAGACCCTGATCGGAACGCTATTTACCTCTGTGGCGACCTCTGTACCAGAGCTCGTGATTGCTGTTGTTGCTGTTCGGCGCGGTGCTTTGGCACTGGCAGTGGGCAATATCATTGGCGGTAATACGTTTGATGTATTATTTCTGCTGTTATCAGATATCGCTTACCGGCCGGGATCGATTTATCTGGCGGTATCAAGCACGATGGCATTCTGGCTGGCGTTAAATATTCTGCTGATCGGTATTTTGCTGTTAGGCCTCTTGCGACGGGAGCGTCATGGCTTGGGTAACATTGGTTTTGAAGGCGTGTTGGTGCTGCTAAGTTACGCAACGGGCATAGCTTTTGTGATCAACCCCTGAGAATTCAGCGTGACTTAATGAGTCATAGACTTGGTATTAGGGATTTTCTGTTTCATCTCACCTCAGCGTTCGAAAGGGTCTATCCTGAGTTTGGATGCTACTGACTTAATCTGAACACGCCAAAGCGATACGGATAACCCATTAATTAAACGCCAAAAAAAGAGCTTTTCATGCGACATTTAATCTTATTTATTTCGGCCTGCTTTTTCATCATTAGCCCAGTAATGGCCATTGATTCCAATGATTACCCGCATCCAGTCAAAGCGTTTACCTTTGCAAGCCAGCAACAAACGTTGTCAATGCAATATATGGATGTGCAGCCAGAAGAAAAACCTTTAGGGGTGGTGATGTTGCTGCACGGTAAAAATTTTACCGGTGCTTACTGGCATCAGACGATTGATTTTCTGGTGGCTGATGGCTATCGGGTGATCGTGCCGGATCAGGTCGGTTTCGGGCTATCCAGTTTGCCCAAGTATTATCAGTTCAGTTTTGCGCAGCTGGCAGCCAATAGTAAAGCGTTATTGGCACACCTTAAGATTGATTCTGTGACGTTGCTGGGGCACTCCATGGGCGGCATGCTGGCGACACGTTTTGCATTGCAATATCCGGATACCGTCCGGCAGCTTTTATTACTGAATCCGATCGGCCTTGAGGATTGGCGAGCTATGGGCGTGCCCTATGTGACTATCGATAAGCTCTATAATAGTGAACGAAATAAAAATTTTGGTGATATCAAAATTTACCAGCAGGAAAATTATTACAACGGTCGCTGGAACAATGATTATGCCCGTTGGGCACAATTACTGGCGAGCAGTTATCAGGCAAGGCAAGGTGATCGTTTTGCCTGGAATATGGCGTTAACGTCCGATATGGTGCTTTCGCAACCGGTCGTTTATGAATTTGATCAAATTAGCGTTCCCACGACATTATTTATTGGCACCCGGGATCGTACGGCGATTGGGCGTAATCTGGTGGATGATGAAACAGCGCAACGAATGGGTGATTACACCCAATTGGGCAAATCAGCGGCAAAGCGGATCCCCAATGCCCATCTGGTGGAGTTCGATGATGTTGGCCATCTGCCACATATTGAAGCGCCGGCACGTTTTATTGATGCACTGGAAGCAGCGCTTAACCGCAGTCAGTAACATCACCAAAATTTTATACAGCCTGTCGGACGTTCATATGTAATAACGACAATGCTTGAACCGTAACGTGAAGGAAACCTGTTTTGGAAGATAACGTCATTGATGTACGCGATCTGAGTAAAGTATACGCTTCCGGATTTCATGCGTTAAAGCAGGTCAACTTGCAAATAAAACGGGGTGAAATATTTGCTTTGTTAGGCCCCAATGGTGCGGGAAAAACGACCCTTATCAGTATTATCTGTGGCCTTGTCAATGTCGGCGAAGGGCAGGTCATAGTGGGGGGGTATGATGTGGTTAAAGACTATCGTCAGGCCCGTAAACAAATTGGTCTGGTGCCCCAAGAGCTGGCGATCGATGTGTTTGCCTTTGTTTGGAATACCATGGTGTTCAGCCGCGGGGTATTTGGTAAACCGCGCGATGACGCTTATTTGGAAGAGATTCTCAAGGCCTTGTCTTTATGGGATAAACGCCACGCCAAAATCCAATTCCTTTCCGGCGGCATGAAACGGCGGGTATTGATCGCCAAGGCCCTGGCGCATGAGCCGGAAATATTGTTTCTCGATGAACCCACCGCCGGTGTTGATGTGGAATTACGCCGTGATATGTGGCGGCTTGTAGAAAAATTACGGCAACGCGGCACCACTATTATTCTCACCACCCATTACATTGAAGAAGCCGAAGAAATCGCAGATCGGATTGGCATTATTCACCGGGGTGAGATCCTGCTGGTCGATAACAAATGGGATTTGATGAAAAAGCTGGGCCGCAAGCAGCTTATTTTGCAATTGCAAATGCCCATTACCGAATTACCTGCCGAATTAAATGACTTCGTTTTGCAACTTGGTGAAGAAGGCAAAACCCTGACCTATGATTATGATGACAATCAACCGACCAACCATGTGACCGAGGTGTTAGCGGCTATTCACCGCTCCGGCATTGCGCTCAGCGATGTAAAAACCAAACAAAGCACGCTGGAACAAATATTTGTCAGTCTGGTAGGGGACTCGCAATGAATTGGTATGCGATTAAAGCTATTTATTTATCCGAGTTACACCGAAGCTGGCGTACGCCTTTGCAAAGTATCGCATCGCCGGTGTTGTCGACTTCGTTGTATTTTATTGTGTTTGGTTCAGCAATTGGTTCGGCAATGACCGATATTGGCGGCGTGAGTTATGGCGCGTTTATTATTCCGGGTCTGATTATGCTGATGGTATTAACAGAAACGACGTCTAACGCCTCGTTTGGTATTTATATGCCAAGATGGTCGGGCGCAATTTATGAAGTCTTATCAGCGCCGGTGTCGGCATTTGAAATTGTCGTTGGCTATGTCGGCTCGGCAGCCACAAAATCGATGATTCTTGCGATGTTAATTTTGCTGACAGCCCGGCTATTTGTCGATTATGCGATCCTGCATCCGTTGTGGATGCTGGTATTTTTGTTTTTAACCTGCATTACATTCAGCTTGCTGGGCTTTATTCTTGGTCTGGTGGCCGATGGCTTTGAAAAATTACAGGTAATTCCACTGATGGTAGTGACGCCGTTGGCTTTTCTAGGCGGTACGTTTTATTCCATCAATATGTTGCCGGAATTTTGGCAACAAGTGACTTTATTCAACCCGGTGGTCTATCTGGTCAGTGGTTTTCGCTGGAGCTTTTATGGCACAGCAGATGTGAGTCTGCTGTTCAGTTTATTGATGATAGCCACATTTTTAATCACGTTTTTGGCCTTTATCTGGTGGATATTCAAGACCGGCTACAAGGTTAAAGTGTAACCTTTGCCAGCGACAATGGCCTTTGATGTCTATGGCACATTGATTAATACAGATGTTTGTTTCGTGGTTGTTAACGAATTTCTGTTAATAAACTATTGCCTGATTTTTAAAAAGCCGCTATTTTTTAAATCGTAAGACCCGGTACCACCCCTACCAAACCACAGAGGGTAATATCATGGCAGCAAAGTTCGAGGTCTACCAAGACAAGTCCGGCGAATATCGTTTTCGTTTAAAAGCCGGTAATGGCGAAATTATCATGACCGGTGAGGGCTATTCATCTAAATCTGCATGTATGAATGGCATTGAGTCAGTGAAAAAGAATGCCCCGGATGATGGCCGTTATGAAAAAAAAGAGTCAGCCGGTGGCAAATTCTCTTTTAGTTTGAAAGCGGGCAATCATCAGGTTATTGGTGTCAGTCAAAGTTATAAAACAGCTTCAGGCCGTGATAATGGTATCGAGTCGGTTAAAAAGAACGCAGTGACTGCGGTGATCGATAACCAGTCAATTTAAATATTAAGGGCCTGTGGGTCCTTTTATGTGACCGGGATTCAGCTTTAAGTCGCATCAGACAAGATGATGAAAACGGTTAGCGTCTGCGGTTGTCTGACAAAACACTGACGGCCCGCCAGTAATGGCGGGTCCAGTACGGATTTCTGATGTCCGAAATCATTACGCCTCGGCTGGTCGAGGCATGCAAGAATTTGTGATTTTCCAGATAAATACCAACATGCCGGCCTTGCCGGAAAAATACCAGATCGCCGGTTTGTAAGTCAGTTCTGCTGATATGCGGTCCGCTACGAAACTGCTGAGTGGTGGTGCGAGGCAGATCAACAGCAAATAAATCGCGATATGTCACTTGCACAAATCCGGAGCAATCAATGCCGCTGCGGCTGTTACCACCAATTCGGTAAGGGGTGCCATGCCATGATGCATGTTGCTGATACAGCTTCGCCAGCAGGGAATCTTGCTGTGGCTGACTTGAGGGTGGCGTTACTATGGAACGATCTTCTACCGGCGGCGGAATTTTCGGGCTACTCTGGCAGCCACTGAGCATCAAAACAGTCACAAGCAGCAATGCCAGAGCAGGCCGACATAACACAGGCATAAAATGCGGTTTAATCAATATCATAGGCTTATGTTTCGAACAAAATCAGATAGGCAGATTTAATAACATTAAATTCCATAAAAACAAGGTTATCATCCCCGATTCAGATGTTTTTACCTCTATTTACGGCTGCTTGGTCCTGTTGTCAAAGACGGCCGTTGCCGCTAATTACCGTTAAGTTTCAGTGTTTTATTCAAGTAATAATGGGTGATTAATGTCATGGCAAGAGGTTGTATTTTACAGGGTATTGTTTGGGTTAAGACCCTAAGCAGTGCATTTTTTTGATAATGCGAACACATGATGTGATTGCATTTGTCGTGGGACTAGTCTTGATTCTGGCCGGGATTTTCTGGGGCAGTTTTGCGGCCGGTACGCCCTATCCGGAGCCGACACCCTCGCAGCAGACTAATTATCAAATGCATATGGCCATTACTGAGCGGCTGCTGTTGGTTGGTGGGT
>JBFJJO010000032.1:0-18439 GCA_041612215.1 Methylophaga sp. | reverse complement strand
GCTGGCAATTGGTGTCAGCCAGTTTGCAATCACCAACATTGCAGGCGTCGGCCAGTGGTGACTGGCGACGAACGGATGATGGTGATAACACACTGTTAAATTTGCAATTAAGCACTAATGACATGGCCAATTTACTGGTCGATTTGGGCTACCAGCCATCGATTACTGCCAAGCGGGTGAATGTTGAAGGTAATTTTACTTGGCAAGATGCACCATTGAATTTCAGGCGTGGTGACTTCTCTGGCCAAATGCAGCTTGGTGTTGGCAGTGGAGAGCTTAAAGATGTAGAGCCCGGCGCCGCCGGACGGATTTTTGGTTTACTTAGTTTTACAGCGATCCCAAGCAGACTGTCGCTGGACTTCAGTGATTTGTTCGGCGCGGGATTCAGTTTTAACAGTATTACCGGCGATTTTGTTTTTGCTAATGGTCTGGCTACAACCCAAAATCTGTTAATGCGGGGTAATAGTGCGCTGGTATCTGTGACAGGCCCTATTGATCTTGTCAACCGGACATATGATCAAACTGTGCAGATTACACCGAATGTGGCATCTAGCCTGCCCTTAGCCGGCGCGATGGCTGGTGGCCCGATTGGCCTTGGTGTAGGTACAGCTATTTTTCTGGCCGACAAACTGGCTAGTCGTTTATTTGATAGAGAGCTTGTGGACATCATTACCTACCGATATCGACTGACCGGACCGTGGGATGCTCCGGAAATGAAGCTACGAACCGCAGATAAACCTTGATATCTGATATCATTGATGGTTTGAATGACTGTGTATCAAGCAATGACAGCAAGCTATTTTGACATTTTAGACGCCGAGCTTTTGCAACCAGCTGAGTTGCAATTAGATGACTTACAGCAGGCGCTCAGCACAACAATGCAGCCCGGCGTTGATTATGCGGATCTGTATTTTCAGCGTTCGCGTTCTGAAAATTGGCTTTTGGAAGACGGCATTATTAAAGATGGTGGCTTTCATCTGGATCAGGGTGTAGGTGTACGTGCATGCAGTGGCGAGAAAACCGGTTTTGCCTATTCCGATGTGCTCAATAAATCTGCCTTGATGAATGCCGGTAAAGCGGCGCGAGCTGTTGTTAAAAGTGGTCAGCAAGGCCAGCTGAAAATACCATCTTCAGTTACTGCATCGGCGTTTTATGAAAATGTTGATCCTATCTCAGCAATGTCTGCTATTGAAAAGCTTGAATTATTGCGGACTGCTGATTCAGCGGCGCGCGCTGCCGATCCTCGGGTAAAAAGAGTCACAGTCAGTCTTGCCGGTGAAGTCGATCAGGTATTGGTTCTGGCCAGCGACGGTACGCTGGCAACTGATATTCGGCCATTAATTCGTCTGAATGTCAGTGTCATTGTGGAAGCTGGTGGTCGACGTGAACGTGGTAGTGCGGGCGGTGGCCGGCGTCTCGATTACCGATATTTTGCCGATAATGATTTACCGACAGTTTATGCAAAAGAAGCGGTTCGTCAGGCATTGGTAAACCTGGAAGCCGTCGATGCACCTGCCGGTAGTATGCCGGTGGTTTTGGCCTCTGGATGGCCCGGCGTGTTATTACATGAAGCGGTGGGACATGGCCTGGAAGGTGATTTTAATCGTCGCGGTAGTTCAACGTTTTCTGGACGCATGGGGGAAAAAGTTGCCTCTGATCTGTGCACTGTGGTTGATGATGGCACGATGCAAGATCGACGCGGATCATTATCAATAGACGATGAAGGCACGCCCACGGAGTCAACAACATTAATTGAGAATGGCCGTTTAACCGGCTACATGCAGGATAAGCTCAATGCCCGTCTGATGGGGATGCGGCCAACAGGCAACGGTCGACGTGAATCTTATGCGCATTTACCAATGCCGAGAATGACGAATACCTATATGCTCCCAGGACCTCATGATGCCGAGGAAATTATTGCTTCGGTAAAAAAAGGCATTTATGCCGTCAATTTTGGTGGTGGGCAGGTTGATATCACTTCTGGCAAATTTGTGTTTTCAAGCAGCGAAGCGTATTTGATCGAAAACGGTAAGGTAACGCGCCCGGTTAAAGGCGCTACCTTGATTGGCAATGGTCCTGATGTGATGACTCGCATCAGTATGGTTGCCAATGATTTGCAGCTCGATACGGGAATTGGCAATTGCGGCAAAGAAGGTCAGAGCGTGCCTGTTGGGGTCGGTCAGCCAACCTTGAAAGTTGATAAGCTAACCGTCGGCGGCACCGCGTAGTCTGTTATTTTTGTGGTTGTTATTGCTGAATAACAATAATTATTTGTGGTGTACTTGCTGAGAGCTGCTGAGGTTTGTTAAGCCTGCTATACCGCTTGCCACCTGACTTAGCATTGATTAAGTCGTTAATACGAAAGCCGCTCCCAACGCAGGCTGACAGCATTTGGCAACGGTGTGCATTGCAAGATAAGCTGGCTTGGGTGAGAATTCTGCTAATCCAAATTCTAGCAAGCGATGCAAAACTACCTGAATAGTGTATTGCGTTGGTGCATGGCACCAAAATAGTGCCCAATACGCATTTTATGCATTAATATGGTGCGATTTTGTTGTGTGCTTGCACCTAAATGGTTGATTTCAGTGCTTTGTCAAGTTGGCAAGCTTTGTGCTGATAGTTGGATTGAGTTTTTTAAGCACCCGGCGGTGCAATTTTAATTTGGAGAGTTTACATGTCAGTCGAAAATGTTTTACAGATGATGAAAGACGAGGACGTAAAGTTCGTCGATTTCCGTTTTACCGACACACGGGGTAAAGAACAGCATGTTTCTTACCCAGCGCATGCTATCGACGAAGATACCTTCTCAGAAGGCGTGATGTTTGACGGTTCATCTGTTGCCGGTTGGAAGGGTATTAACGAATCTGACATGATTTTGATGCCGGATGCGACCACGGCAGTCATGGATCCATTTATGGATGACAGCACGTTGATCGTTCGTTGCGATATCGTTGAGCCTGCCACGATGCAAGGTTATGAACGTGACCCACGTAGTGTTGCTAAGCGTGCTGAAGCTTACCTGGAATCGACAGGTCTTGCAGATACCGCTTTCTTTGGCCCAGAGCCAGAATTCTTTATTCTCGACGATGTTCGCTGGGGCAGTAATATTTCCGGTTCTTTCTATAAGATCGACTCTTCTGAATCATCATGGAACACCGAAAAAGTTTTTCCAGATGGCAACATGGGTCACCGCCCAAGCATCAAAGGTGGTTATTTCCCTGTACCGCCAGTTGATTCACTTCAAGATATTCGTTCAGCCATGTGCTTGACCATGGAAGAAATGGGCCTGACTACTGAAGTACATCACCATGAAGTGGCAACTGCTGGACAATGTGAAATTGGTACCAAATTTAACACGTTGGTGAGAAAAGCCGACGAAGTACAAATTCTGAAATATGTCGTCCACAACGTTGCGCATGCTTACGGCAAAACTGCGACATTCATGCCGAAACCATTGGTTGGCGACAACGGTAGTGGTATGCACGTGCATCAGTCATTAGCCAAAGGTGGCGAAAACCTGTTTACCGGTAACAAATACGGTGGTTTGTCAGAAACTGCATTGTTCTACATTGGCGGTATCATCAAACATGCCAGAGCGTTGAATGCCTTTACCAACCCGGGCACCAACAGCTACAAACGTCTGGTTCCGGGTTTTGAAGCACCTGTTATGTTGGCTTATTCAGCACGTAACCGTTCAGCTTCAATTCGTATCCCATTTGTTAGCAATCCAAAAGGACGTCGTATTGAAGTACGCTTCCCTGACCCATCTGCTAACCCATACCTGGCTTTCTCAGCAATGATGATGGCCGGTCTGGATGGTATTAAAAACAAGATCCACCCTGGCGATGCAATGGATAAAGATTTATATGATTTGCCGCCTGAAGAAGATGCTGCGATTCCAAAAGTATGTCATGCACTGGATCAAGCATTGGCCGAGTTGGACAAAGATCGTTCTTTCTTAACTGAAGGCGGTGTATTCACCGATGACATGATCGATGCCTACATTGAATTGAAGATGGAAGAAGTTACCCGTCTTCGCATGGAAACCCATCCTGCAGAATTCGACCTTTACTACAGCGTCTGATTTGAGTTTAAGCAGAATGCAAAACGCCTCCCTTGTGGAGGCGTTTTTGTTTGTGATTTTGGCTTGCACCGATAGGAAAGCTGGCCTATATTAAAACCATGAAATTTTATGGCTTGTTGCTCATTCTGTTATCAGGTACGGGATTCGCCGAGGTCTATCGCTGGATCGATGAAAATGGCAATACAGTGTATTCCGATCAACCGGTAGGCAATGCTGAACAAATTGTTTTGCCTGAACCATCGACATACTCACCGGTCGTTGTGCCGCTGGCAGCATCTGAGGAAATGACTGAAGATGTCAGCAGTGAAGACGACGAAATGCCAGCTGCCCCCAGTTATCAACTGCAAATTGCCAGTCCTCAGGATGACGAAGCAATCCGTGTTAATAATGGTAATCTGACTGTTAATATTCAAATCCGGCCGCCGCTAAGCCAAAAACGTGGTGATATGATTCAGTTACGTATGGATGGCCAGCCATATGGTGAACCGCGTAGTAGTTTGAGTTTCAATTTAGCTAATGTCGATCGTGGTACCCATACTTTGTCAGCTGTGGTCATGAATGCCAGTGGTGAACAACTAGCGCAAAGTCCCAGCATCAAGTTTCATCTGCAACGCAACACAATTTTGCTCAACCCCCGGACCCAGAATAATCCACAGGGCATCATACCCGGGCAAGGGCAAACATTGCCAACTAACCCCGCCATCACAAGCCAATAACGTGACGCACCAAAAGTGTGCGTATAATGTTCCCATACAGTGTTTTAATTTTTGAGAACAGCTGTCCTTTAAGCAATCTGACAAATAAATAATAAGTAAATCAATCGCTTGAAAATGAATTTCTGATTTTCCTGATAAGTTGGATTGGATTTTGCAATCTGCAAATCTATGAAATGCGATAAACTACCTAATGAATAAAGATTTACTTGCCTGCAGTGATGTGTTGGAAAATCTGACCACAGCGGTTTTGGTGTTAGATAGGCAGCATCGGGTGTGTTATATCAACACTGCAACAGAGATCATGTTTGAAATCTCCCAGCGTCAAGCTGAACACATTCCATTTCAAATGTTATTACCCGGTGAAACCCGTTTACTCGTTTCATTACGGCGGGTCTTAAACAGTGGTCAGGCATTGATCGAGCGTGAGATCCCATTATTTTTGCCGGCCAATGGCGACATTGTCGTTGATTGCGCTATCAAATTGTTGGATTTAACGGAGCCCTTTATTCTGTTGGAGTTGGCACAGCTAGATTATCAACAACGGATTAACCGAGATGAAAACCTTCACACCCAACAGCAAGTTGTTCGGGGGCTTGCCCATGAAATTAAAAATCCTCTGGGTGGTTTACGCGGCGCTGCACAATTGCTGGAGCGGCAACTCGACTCAGATGATTTAAAGGAATACACGCGAATCATTATCAGTGAAGCTGATCGGCTACAAAATCTGATGAACCGTATGTTGGGTCCCTATCAGCAAAGTGAAAAAACCGCCGTTAATATTCATGAAGTGTTGCAACGTGTCCGGCAACTGGTGGATATTGAGGTCGATGAACGCCTTAAATTTATTGCCGACTATGATCCCAGTATTCCCGATCTGACTGCAGACTTTGATCAGCTGATTCAAATCTTTCTTAACATCGTCCGTAATGCAGTTCAGGCGATGCATGGTCGTGGCATCATCCGTCTGAGAACTCGTATTCAACGTAACTTAACCATCGATAAACAGTGTTATCGGCTAGGAATGCTGATAGAAATTGAAGACGATGGTCCCGGTATTCCTAAACACTTACAAGATAGTCTGTTTTATCCACTGGTCACCGGTCGTGCTGATGGTACAGGCCTTGGGCTGTATCTGGTACAAAATCTGGTTCAGCGTAATAGCGGCACCGTATTGTGTAACAGTCATCCTGGGCAGACCATTTTTTCAGTCATTTTCCCTTTGGAGTCAAATAATCGTGGTCGCTAAAGCAATCGCATGGATAGTCGATGATGACCGTTCAATACGCTGGGTATTACAAAAAGCTTTGGAAGCTGTAGATATTACAGTGAGAGCCTTTGAAAATGCTGATCTGGCGCTTGAGCAATTAAAACTTAATCAGGCACCAGGCCCCGATGTACTGGTTAGCGATATACGCATGCCAGGCATGGATGGTCTGCAATTATTAGCGGATATTCAGCGTCGTCAGCCGGACTTACCAGTTATTATCATGACCGCTTATTCAGATCTGGACAGTGCGGTATCGGTATATGAAGGCGGCGCTTTTGAATATTTACCCAAGCCGTTTGATGTTGATGAGGCAGTAGAGCTGGTGCAACGCGCCATCAATCATCACCGTCAGCAACATGCCAATCCCAGTGAAGAGATCAATCTCGGTGCCGAAATTATTGGCGAAGCCCCGGCGATGCAGGAAGTGTTTCGGGCTATTGGCCGACTGGCGCGTTCTAATATAACGGTGTTGATAAATGGTGAGTCCGGCACCGGTAAAGAGCTGGTCGCCCACGCGTTACATAAACACAGCCCGCGTCGTAATGCACCATTTATTGCCCTGAATATGGCGGCGATCCCAAGAGAATTACTGGAATCCGAACTGTTTGGTCATGAAAAAGGCGCGTTTACCGGCGCCCATGCATCGCGAAAAGGCCGCTTTGAACAAGCGAATGGCGGCACGCTGTTTCTGGATGAAATTGGCGATATGCCGATTGAATTACAAACGCGTTTGCTACGGGTGTTATCGGATGGCGAGTTTTTCCGTGTTGGTGGTCATAGTGCGGTCAAAGCTGATGTCCGAATCATTGCTGCCACCCATCAAAATCTTGAACAACGTGTTGAGTGCGGTGATTTTCGTGAGGACTTGTTTCATCGGCTGAATGTCATTCGAATTCAGACCCCGGCTTTGCGTGAACGGCGTGAAGATATTCCTGTATTGACGGGGTATTTTCTCAGTAAAGCAGCTCGAGAACTGAATATGGCCAATAAATCGGTGGCCAGTGATGTAGAGCAGTATATGTCACAGCTGCCGTGGCCGGGTAATGTCAGGCAGCTGGAAAATGTTTGTCGCTGGCTGATGGTGATGTCTCCCGGCCAGGTGGTACAGATGGAAGACTTGCCGATGGAGTTATCGGCAGAAGGTGGCAGCGAACACACTCAGCGTAACAGTGATTGGCAACAGTTATTTCGCCAATGGGCTGCCAGTAAAGCGCTCAGCGGCCAGGAAGGGGCACTGGCAGATGTGGTGCCGATGGTTGAACACTTACTGATGGAGGTGGCATTAGAAAAAACTGCCGGTAAACGTCAGGAAGCTGCTAAATTATTAGGCTGGGGTCGTAACACTTTGACCCGTAAACTGAAAGAGAGTTAACAAACGGCCTTGCACGCCAAGCCATTGCTGTGTATACTTTGCGTCTTGTTCAGGTGCGGGGTGGAGCAGCCTGGTAGCTCGTCGGGCTCATAACCCGAAGGTCGTTGGTTCAAATCCAGCCCCCGCTACCAATATTACGATAACAAAACCCCTGAATGGGGTTTTTGTTTTTGTGGAGTTTAAATTGGGCCGATGGCCCTTTTTTTTTATTTGCTTATGGCCGTAACGGATCAAATCGAACTACTAATTGAAGCGCCAATCGAATCGCTGGGATACCAGCTGGTGGGTGTTGAATATATTCAGGGTGGTCAAAGCCCGGTGCTACGCATTTATATTGATGCCGAAAATGGCATTGGTATTGAGGACTGTGAACGCGTCAGTCATCAGGTCAGCGGTGTTTTAGATGTCGAAGACCCCATCAAATCAGCCTATATGCTGGAAATTTCCTCGCCTGGTTTTGACCGGCCATTGTTTAAGCAACGGGATTTTGAGCGCTTTATAGGTTCGCAGGTTAAAATCAGCATGAAACTGCCGGTCAATGGCCGCCGTAATTTCAGCGGTGAGTTACAGGGCTTTGATAACGGTGAAATCCTAATTGAGGTAGACGGTGAGGCATACGCCTTGCCCTTGGCAAAGCTTGCTAAAGCCAGGCTGATTGCCTGAAAAAGCGTATTATTAACGGTTAATATAAAACTTGGCTTGGATTTTTCCTGGCAAAAATCCACTGGGGGCGTAATGAATAATAAAGAGATCTTACTGGTAGTTGATGCCATGTCCAACGAAAAGGGCGTGAGCAAAGAGGTTATTTTCCAGGCGATTGAAGCAGCGCTGGCGATGGCCACGCGTAAAAAACACGACATGGCAATTGATGCCCACGTGGCTATCGATAGAGTTACCGGTAATTATGAGACGTTTCGTCAATGGCAAGTCGTTGCCGATGATGATGAAGAGTTTGAAGGTGAAGAAATTCAAATCACGTTGAGTGAGGCCCAGAAAAAACAGGCCGATATTGCCGTTGGTGATTATATTCGCGAATCGATGGAGTCCGTAGAGTTTGGTCGTATTGCTGCCCAAACGGCTAAACAGGTCATCGTCCAGAAAGTCCGCGAAGCCGAACGTGCTCAAGTTGTTGATATGTACCGTGAGAAAGTCGGTCAGATGATCTTGGGAACAGTAAAGCGCGTTGAGCGTGGTAATGTGACACTCGATTTGGGTGCCAATGCCGAGGCCTTATTGCCGCGCGAAGAAATGATTCCGCGGGAAAGCTTCCGCAGCGGCGACCGGGTTCGTGGTTACTTAAAAGAAATTCGTCCTGAAGGCCGTGGTCCACAGCTGATTGTCAGCCGCGTTGCGCCACAATTACTGATTGAGTTATTTCGCTTGGAAGTACCAGAAATCAGCGATGGTTTAATTGAAATTAAAGGTGCAGCCCGGGACCCTGGTTTGCGTGCCAAAATTGCGGTATTAGCACATGAAGCACGTATTGATCCGGTGGGTGCCTGCGTCGGTATGCGCGGTTCACGTGTTCAAGCGGTGACTAATGAATTAGCCGGTGAGCGGGTAGATATCATCCTCTGGGATGAAGATGTCGCACGCTTTGCTATTAATGCAATGGCACCGGCAGAAGTATTATCAATCGTTGTTGACGAAGATGCGCACAGCATGGACATTGCTGTTGAAGAAGACCAATTGTCGCAAGCGATTGGTCGCAGCGGTCAGAACGTGCGGCTTGCCAGTCAGTTAACAGGCTGGGAGTTAAATGTCATGTCAGCTGCTGATGCCGATCAGAAAGCTGAAAAAGAAATGGGCACACTGATTGAAACCTTTATGAAAGATTTGGACGTCGATGAAGACGTTGCTTTGATTCTGGCGCAGGAAGGTTTTTCTTCTCTTGAAGAAGTTGCCTATGTGCCTGAACAGGAAATGCTCGATATCGAAGAGTTTGATGCCGATATCGTTCAAGAACTGCGGTCACGGGCGCGTGATGTGTTGTTAACCCGCGCCATTGCCAATGAAGAACAATTGGAATCAGCAGATCCAGAGCAGGCACTGATTGATATGCCGGGCATGAATCAAGCATTAGTTGTTAAATTAGCCAGTCATGGCATTGCAACGATCGATGATTTAGCTGACCAATCAGTCGATGAGCTTATGGAAGCCGCTGAAATTGATGCTGATAAAGCAGCACAGCTGATTATGAAAGCACGCGAATCCTGGTTCGCCGATGAATCAACTGACACAGGGGAATAACCAATGAGTGATATGAAGGTTAAAGACCTGGCCGGCACTGTCGGTATTACACCTGAAAAACTGGTAGAACAGCTTAATGAGGCCGGCATTAACGTGTCGAAACCCGATGATCTGATTACCGAGGCACAGAAACAAAGTCTGCTGCAATTTTTGCAGCAACGCCATGGCCGTAATGACGGCACTGATGCGGCACCGAAAAAAATCACCCTGAAACGCAAATCAGTCAGTGAAATAAAGCTCGGTGGTTCTTCACGGACCGGTGGTAAAAGTGTCAGCGTTGAAGTTCGGAAAAAACGTACCTTTGTAAAACGCGCTGCTGATGAGACTGAAGCACCGGTTGAGGTTGAAGTTGGTCAGCAAGCACAAATACAAGCTGAAGAACTGGCCCGTCAAGAGCAGTTACGCCAACAAGAGGTGTTGCGTAAACAGCAAGAAAATATGACGCGTCAGCAAGAAGCGGAAGCAGAATCTGCTGCCGTTGCTGCAGCCATTGAAGCTGAGCAACAAGCCGCTGAAGAAGCCCGCGTCGCGGCTGAAGAAGAACAAAAAGCACTGGCTGAAGAAGCGAAGCAAAAAACGGCGAAAAAAGCCACCAAGGCTAAGACCGTTGAACCGGAGTTAACGGCCTCACAATTAGCGCACAAGAAACTTGAAGAGGCTGATGCCAAGCGTCGTGCAGCTAATCTGGCACGAATTGATGCTGAAAAAGCCTTGGATGCCCGTCGTAAAGCCCGTGAGGAAGAAGAAGAACTTGAAAAAGCTAAAGAGGCAGCCAAAGTGGCGGCCGCTGAAGCACAGGCCAAGGAACAAAAACCGGATCGTAAAGAAGCCGATGCCAAACACACCAATGATAAACCGGCCAAAAAAGGTCGCTATAAACGCGATGATGACTTTGAACGTAAAGAATTACACGTAAGCGAAGGCAAATCAGGCCGTCGTAAGAAGAAAAAAGGCGTTTCAACCCGCACTGCTGTATTGGAAACCGAACATGGTTTTTCCAAACCAACGGCGCCGATTGTTCGCGATGTCAGCGTGCCGGAAACCATTTCTGTTTCTGATTTAGCTCAACGGATGTCTGTCAAAGCCGGCGAAGTGATTAAAGCGCTGATGGGGCTTGGCACCATGGCGACCATTAATCAAGTGTTGGATCAGGACACTGCCGTTATCGTCGTTGAAGAAATGGGGCACGTTGCCAAACCAGTTCAAGAAAACGAAGTGGAACAAGCGCTGATGGCTTCTGATGAAGATGTAGGTGAATCAGTTGCTCGTGCCCCGGTTGTAACGGTTATGGGTCATGTTGACCATGGTAAAACTTCACTGCTGGATTATATTCGCCGCACCAAAGTGACCACGGGTGAAGCGGGGGGGATTACTCAGCATATCGGTGCCTATAAAGTCGAAACCAGCCGTGGCGAAGTCACTTTTCTGGATACTCCAGGCCATGCTGCGTTCACTGATATGCGCTCACGTGGTGCCAAAGTAACGGATATTGTGGTGTTGGTTGTCGCTGCTGATGATGGTGTGATGCCGCAAACCATTGAAGCCGTTCAACATGCAAAAGCTGCAAATTCGGTGTTGATTGTTGCCGTGAATAAAATGGATAAGCAGGGTGCCAATCCGGATCGCGTCAAACAGGAACTGGCCAATCATGAGGTTATTCCCGAAGATTGGGGCGGTGATGTGCAGTTTGTGCCGGTATCAGCATTAACCGGTGATGGTATTGATAATCTGCTGGATGCGATCTCACTGCAAGCCGAAGTAATGGAATTGAAATCGCCTGTTAAAGGTCCGGCGCATGGTACGGTTGTTGAATCACGCCTTGATAAAGGTCGTGGTACGGTGGTGACTGTACTGGTCCAGCGTGGCACCTTAAATAAAGGTGATATTGTTGTTGTAGGTCAGGAATACGGTCGTGTTCGAGCATTGTTTAACGAAAGTGGACAACAGTTAGATTCTGCCGGCCCATCAACGCCAGTTGAATTGTTGGGTCTGTCGGGTACACCTGCGTCTGGTGATGAGTTACAAGTTGCACCGGATGATCGTACTGCCCGTGATATCGCTAATTTCCGCCAAACCAAAGCGCGTGAACTGAAAATGGCGCAGCAACAAGCTGCCAAGCTTGATGATATGTTCAATAAGATGGAAGAGGGCGACGTTAAAACCCTCAATGTGGTCATCAAAGGTGACGTACATGGTTCGGTTGAAGCGGTCAGTCAGGGTCTGCAGAAACTGTCCACCGATATGGTTAAAGTCCGCGTGGTTGGCTCTGGTGTTGGTGGTATTAATGAAACGGATGCTCAATTAGCAGCTGCTTCTGATGCCATACTTATCGGCTTTAATGTTCGCGCCGACAACACGGCTCGTAAAGTTATCGCTGAGCGTGGTCTTGATGTGCAGTATTTCAGCATTATTTATGATTTGCTGGATGTCGTAACTAAAGCCATGACCGGCATGCTGGAACCTGTTTATAAAGACGAAATCATAGGTCTGGCTCGGGTTGATGATGTGTTTAGTTCGCCTAAATTTGGTGATATTGCTGGCTGTCTGGTGTTGGAAGGTTCGGTCAAACTGAGCAGCCCAATCCGCGTATTACGTGACAACGTGGTCATTTATGAAGGTGAACTGGAATCACTGCGTCGCTTTAAAGATGATGTTAAAGAAGTGAATGCAGGTACTGAATGTGGTATTGGTGTTAAAAACTACAAAGACGTCAAACCAGGCGATCAAATCGAAGTCTTTGAACGCGTGTTAATGAAACCGAGCTTGTAATGGCCAGAGAATTCAGCCGTACCAGCCGCATCAGTGAAGCGATGCAGCGTGAATTGGCCCAGCTCATTCAACATGAGCTGGCCGATCCGCGGGTCAGTCTGGTTACCGTGTCTCACGTTGATGTGACTGCCGATCTTAAGTACGCCAAAATATATGTCACGCGCCTCAATGGATTTGACAGTGATGAAGCAGCGACAGAGTGTTTGCAAGGACTGAACAAAGCCAGCGGTTTTTTGCGTAAAGCTTTGGCAAAACGCATCAAGTTGCGGATTATGCCGGAGCTAAATTTCCGTTATGACAATTCGCTTGAACATGGTTTTTACATGGACGCGTTAATCAGCAAAGCCAACGCTGATAATAACAACGACAATAACGATTCCTGAGTCTTTAAAATGGCTCGCCGAAAAAAGTCCGGCCGTGATCTGACCGGTATTTTAATCGTTGATAAACCTACTGGTGTCAGCTCCAACCGGGTATTACAAATCGTTAAACGCTTGTTTCAGGCCAATAAGGCTGGGCATACAGGTACGCTTGATCCCTTGGCTTCCGGGGTATTGCCAATTTGCCTGGGTGAAGCCACTAAATTATCAACACATTTATTGGATGCCGATAAAATTTATCAGGTCACCTGTCAACTAGGCATAGCCACCAATAGCGGTGATAGTGATGGTGAGGTGATTGCCGAGCAGCCGATACCGGCATTTACCAGTGACTCGCTCAATTTATTGCTGACAGATTTCACTGGACAACAGACGCAAATACCACCGATGTTTTCAGCACTCAAACATCAGGGACAGCCGCTTTACAAGCTGGCCCGACAAGGTATTGAAATCGAGCGTAAGGCGCGACAAATTACCATTTACGCCCTGCAAGTATTGGCCGTCACCAGCGATAGTTTCACGTTGGAGGTTGCATGCAGTAAAGGTACTTATATACGCACGCTGGTTCAGGATATTGCGGCAGCAATGGGTAGTTGTGGCCATGTCAGTATGCTGCGACGCACTGCTGCTGCCGGCTATGATTTGAGTCAGGCCGTACCTTTATCAAGCCTGGAAACATTGGCTGAGCAAGCAGATATAAGTTTGCTTGATAAACAATTATTGCCGGCAGTTGATGCTCTACCTGACTGGCCTGTAGTGGCACTCGACAGTCAGCAAACCCGGCAACTTTATTTTGGCCAGCCGGTAGCCCATTCGCGATCTGAAAGTTGCGCAGACATCAGGCTATTAGACGATGCCGGTGAATTTATAGGTTTGGCCCAGATTGACGATAACGGGGTTATCACTGCCAAGCGGCTGTTTGTCCGCAACGAAGCGTAGTAATTTCTTGTAGTCATCAGGCAAAGCCGGTAAAATTTGTCACGCTTTAAATAGTTGGTTAATCTGGTGCGTTGCTGGGTTATCACAGAATTTAACTAGGCAGCAATCTGCCAAATCAAAAGTTGGAGTTTTTAATGTCAATTACCGCACAACAAAAGCAAGAAATCATCACCAAATACGCCCGTAATGAAGGCGATACAGGTTCAGCAGAAGTACAAGTCGCATTACTGACTGCACGCATCAGTAACCTCGGTGACCATTTCAAAAACAATACCCATGACCATCACTCACGTCAGGGTTTGTTAAAAATGGTTAGTGGCCGTCGTAAAATGCTCGACTACCTGAAAAAAACCGATATCACCCGTTACCGCGATCTGATTGCTGATTTAGGTCTGCGTCGCTAATTTGCAACGTGATTTGCAAAACTACACAGAACCCTGCGGCCAGACCGAGAGTAGTTTGGTCAGCAGCAAGGTGATCTGATTAATGCCCCTGCAATCCCCCCGGATTCAGGGGCATTTTCATTTAAAACGTTTTTTAAACTGGTGCCGAAAAGGTTCGACACCAGTGTCGTCAAGAGAAGGAAATAATAGTGAATTCAGTTAAAAAGACAGTTCAGTTCGGTGAGCACCTGCTCAGCTTGGAAACCGGTAAAGTTGCCCGTCAAGCGGGTGGTGCTGTGATGGCGAGCCTTGGTGATACCGCCGTTCTGGTTACCGTTGTTGGTAAGAAAAACGTCAACCCCGGTCAGGACTTCTTTCCTTTAACCGTTAATTATCAGGAGCGTACTTACGCAGCCGGTAAAATCCCAGGCGGCTTCTTCAAACGTGAAGGTCGTCCAAGTGAAAAAGAAACACTAACCTCGCGCTTAATTGATCGTCCGTTACGACCACTGTTTCCAAAAGGCTTTCTCAACGAAGTGCAAGTGATTGCTACCGTTGTTGCCATGGACCCAGCAGTTGACCCGGATATTCCCGCAATGATTGGCGCTTCAGCTGCCTTGGCAATTTCCGGTATTCCTTTCAATGGCCCGATTGGTGCTGCGCGCGTAGGTTATGTGGATGGTCAATATGTACTGAATCCGAGCAAAAAACAGCTTGCTGAAAGCGATTTGGATTTGGTGGTTGCCGGTACAGAATCTGCTGTATTAATGGTCGAATCCGAAGCCGATCAATTACCTGAAGAAGTGATGCTGGGTTCGGTCATGTTTGGACATCAACAAATCCAAACGGCCATTAAACTGGTCAGCGAATTAAAAGCCGAAGTTGGTAAACCGGCTTGGGAGTGGGAAGCTCCTGCGAAAGATGATCGTTTATACAACGCTGTTAAAGAAGCGGCGTTTGCCGGTATCGGTCAGGCTTACACTATTAGCGATAAATTAATGCGCCAGGATCAACTGGCTGAAGTTCGCGACGCAGTTGTTGCTTCACTGGTCACTGAAGGTGGTGAGTGGACTGAAGATGACATCAAAGGCATTTTCGGCAAGCTTGAAAAAGAATTGGTTCGTGGCCGCATTATTGCCGGTGAACCACGTATTGATGGTCGTGATACCAAAACGGTCCGCCCAGTATTCGTCGAAACAAGTGTATTGCCGCGCGTCCATGGTTCAGCATTATTTACCCGTGGTGAAACCCAGGCAATCGTTGTTGCCACGCTGGGTGCCGAACGTGATGCACAAATGATTGATGCGGTTGAAGGTGAATACCGTGATCGTTTTATGCTGCATTACAATTTCCCACCGTTCTGTGTTGGTGAAACCGGTTTTGTTGGCTCACCAAAACGTCGTGAAATTGGTCATGGCAAATTGGCTAAACGCGGTATTCAGGCGGTTATGCCATCGGCTGAAGAATTCCCGTATGTGGTACGTGTAGTATCAGAAATCACCGAATCTAATGGCTCAAGCTCAATGGCGTCCGTGTGTGGTACTTCATTGGCATTAATGGATGCCGGTGTGCCAATCAAAGCACCTGTCGCTGGTATTGCGATGGGTCTGATTAAAGAACCTGATGGTTATGCCGTACTGAGCGATATTCTCGGTGATGAAGATCACCTTGGTGATATGGACTTTAAAGTGGCGGGTACTGATAAAGGTGTGACCGCGCTGCAAATGGATATCAAGATCGAAGGCATCAACGAAGAAATCATGCGTACTGCACTGGCTCAGGCCCGTGAAGGTCGTCTGCATATTCTTGGCAAAATGAATGCGGTTATCAATACGCACCGTCTGGAAATGTCTGAATTTGCACCGCGCATTATCACTACTAAAGTACATGCCGATAAAATTCGTGATGTTATCGGTAAAGGCGGCGCGACTATTCGGGCTATCACCGAAGAAACCGGTGCGACTATCGATATTCAGGATGACGGTACCGTGATGATTTTCTCGGCTGATTTTAATGCCGGTCAGGAAGCACTGCATCGTATTGAACAAATCACAGCCGATGTTGAAGTCGGTAAGATTTATCAGGGCCGTGTGGCCAAACTGATGGATTTTGGTGCTTTTGTTACCATTTTGCCGGGCAAAGACGGTCTGGTGCATATCTCACAAATCTCTAACGAGCGGGTTGAGAATGTCAGCGACAAATTGTCTGAAGGCGATATGATTGATGTTAAAGTGCTCGAAGTCGATCGTCAGGGTCGGATCCGTTTGAGTATGAAAGCGGTTCACGAAGAGCCTGCCACCGAGGGTTAATTCCCGATTGGCTGAACTTTGCGATAAACTTAAAAGCCCCGCTTGCCGGGGCTTTTTTGTATTGAGAGATAATTGATGCGCCGATGGCCGTTTTTGATAATTGGCTTACTGATCAGTTCGCAGCTGTTTGCTGACACCGTGCACGTAGCGGCGGCGGCTAATCTGCGTTATGTGTTGCCGCTGATCATTGCTGACTATGAAATGCAGCATAAGGTTGATATAGCGGTTACTTATGCGGCATCAGGCACCTTAAGTAATCAAATTCGCCACGGAGCGCCTTACCAGATTTTTTTATCAGCCGATGTCGAGTCAGTTGCCCCTTTACTGGATGCCAACCTGACGCAGGGACCGGCATTCAACTTCGCTGATGCCCAGCTGGTGTTATTTGCAAAGCACGATTCCGATATTGAACTGGATCTGCACTTGTCAGGCCTGAAATGCTATCTGCAATCCGACCCGCAACAGAAAATCGCCATTGCCAATCCCCAACATGCTCCCTATGGCCGCGCTGCAAAACGCTATATGCAAAAACATAAAGTCTGGGAGTTGGCCGAGCCGCATTTGGTGCTAGCTGAAAATGCCGGGCAATTGACGCAATTTACCCTGACCAGCAATGTGGCACTGGGCTTCATACCATTAAGTCATGCGCTGCAGGCGACGGTAAAACAACAAGGCCGGTATTTAACCTTGCCGGTGGTCCTCCATCAGCAGGGTGTTTTAACGAGTCGGGCGACCGTGGCTGCCGAAAATTTTGCGATCTTTTTACAAAGTAAAACTGCCCGGCAATATTTCTTGCAACATGGTTTTGTAGCGCCCGGAGCGCCCTGATGGATTGGCAGGCCCTGCAGTTATCTTTAATGCTCGCTGCTTTGACCAGCGCACTTTTATTGCCATTGGGGCTATTGCTGGCACGTTCCTTGGCACATCAGCAATTTACCGGTAAGTACATGGTTGAGGCACTGATAGTGTTGCCTTTGGTATTGCCGCCAACCGTTTTAGGCTATTTTTTGCTGACCGCAATGGATCAAAACGCTTTGATGGGGCAGTGGTTTTATCAATTGACCGGATCACAGCTGGCATTTTCATTTAATGGTTTGCTGTTGGCGTCTTTAATTTACAGTCTGCCATTCGCCGTACAACCGATGTTAAGAGCGCTGGAGCAAATACCGTATGGGCTTCGTGAAGCAGCTTGGTGTAGCGGTTTATCGCGCTGGCAGACGTTTTTAAAAATTGAATTACCGCTGGCCTGGCCCGGTATTGTTACAGGGCTAGTGCTGAGTTTTTGCCATACTTTGGGCGAGTTTGGTGTGGTGCTGATGATTGGTGGCAATATCGCTGGGGAAACTCGCACTTTATCGATTGCTATTTATGACAGTGTGCTGGCCTTTGATCATGCTGCCGCCCAGCAAATGTCGATAATGCTATTACTGATTGCGTTGGTTACAGTGACGTTAGTGTATCGATTTAACCGGCGCTTGATGCGGATCTGATGATAACAGTCAAACTTAAAAATGCGCAGCCGATGCCATTGAATGTGCAATTTAATTGCGCAGCTGGTCAATTACTGGCGTTGGTTGGGCCGTCAGGCGCCGGAAAAACCAGCATATTACGGGCGATTGCCGGTTTATTGAAACCTCATGAAGGTTTAATTACCTGCAACAACGCGGTATGGCAGGATAGTAACACGGACATTCACCTGTCACCGCAACAGCGCCGGGTCGGTATGGTGTTTCAGGACTATGCATTATTTCCACATTTAAGCGTCGCTGATAACCTGCGACTGGCATTGCCCGAACAGGCAAAAAGCAATACTTCACGAATTGACGACTTATTACAGCAAGTTAATTTGCATGGTTTGGCGGACCGTTATACCAGCCAATTATCCGGTGGTCAGCAACAACGGGTTGCTCTTGCGCGGGCGTTGGCACGGGAGCCGCAGGTGTTATTGCTTGATGAGCCGTTTTCGGCGG
>JBFJJO010000031.1:0-18714 GCA_041612215.1 Methylophaga sp. | reverse complement strand
TTTTTGCGGTTTTAAGTGTCTTCATTGTTGCATGTGGTATCGGAGGTCACTGGATGACTGGAGATCCAAGCGTGGGGGTAAATGTAAAACCCTACGGCGCTCACTGGATCAAGGAAGGAGTGACAAAAGAGAGTCGACGGGAAGATATCGCTGCTTGCGGAGCCAAGGGCGATGAAAGTGTTAATTTTCTTCCTCATGAAATCCAGGCCGCCAAACAACCTGATGATCCTAATGACATAAAAGCGATGGGAAGGCTCACCAAAGAATGGGCTGAATGTATGCGTGGTAAAGGATATATCTATCTAGAGTATTGCGATGAGCGATGTCAGTACCCTTAAACCAAAACTTTAATCTACTAAGGTCGCATTATGTTTTATTGGTGTTTATTCAGAAAGTCTTTATGTTCAAGACTTTCCGATAACACTTCCAAAACTATGTATTACTGTAAAAATTGTAACCTCTGCAGATGAGCCACTTTATTCTCTCAAACTAATTATTTTTAAAGACGAAGATGTCTTGATTATCAAACGCCCGCTGAGGTATTTTCGAAACAATTACAACTGTTGCACTTCAAACGTGAATCCATATTCCCGCCATCGCAGGAATGACAGCTTTCTGTTGGGCTTCATTTCATGAAGCCCAATCTGACAGGCTATAAGGTCTAACTTAAGAATTTGATTTGAATCGATTTTTCAATATTTTAAAACGGCTAAGCGCACATTTCACAAAATTGCCGTCTTGATGTTTGAATTGCTTTTTCAGTGCCTTTTTCACCTCCCAAGTACCCTTATAACCGTTTGGGAATACGACTAAGTCACCCGCTTTGAATGTCGTTGCTGGACCGCCATCGTTAGGGGTCATGACACACTCACCTTCGACGATATAGGCGATTTCTGTCGTCACAAACGACCACGGAAAGGTTGAAACTTCTTTTTTCCATGTTGGCCAGTTGGCAACGCCCAGTTGTTTTAAACGGGCTTCACTGGGGTTGCTATCAACGGTAATTTCTTTCATTTTTAATCCTTATTAGGGTGAGGCATGGTGTTTTGAGCGGCCTATTTTGCCTGTCTTTTGACGATAAACCGAATTTATCGGGCACAGCCCAAACCTAAGCTGAGATTAAGCCAGCTTGATATACCCTCTCTTCTGAGCTCTTTTTGGTTACAGATAAGCAGTAATTCAGAAATTAACAGCGTCTTGTTTTAGCTGCGAAGCACATAAAAAAGCAGCCATTCGCTGCTGCGAATGACTGCTTTTTTTTATGATCTTGCTGTGTTGGTATCAATCACAGACCGGGTGGTACCTAATTAATCATTTCCCCAGAACTTCCACCATTGTCTGCGGGATTCATCATCGTGATCCGCCCCACCAAACTGCCACCATTTCTGGCTGTGTTCTTCTCTGGATTGCTGACCCTGTTCTGAGCCTTTACCTAATTCCTTGCGTTCCTTATCCATTTTTTTGTCATGATGCTTGTCCATGTGTTTTGAATCATGATCATATTTATGATGTTTTTCATCATCGTTGTAATACTTCTGATCATGCTTCTCATGCTTCTCATGCTTCTCATGCTTCTCATGCTGTTTTTTGCTGTTATCGTGCGCATTGTCGTGGCTGCCGGCATAGCTGTTTGCCGAGAAAGCGGCTAAGGCCATTATGGATAGAATAGTAATAATCTTGTTCATGATGTTGTCTCTTTTGAAAAGCTAAATAATCCATGGCAATCGTGTTACTTCTCATGGTTAAAATTCAGTATACGCTTGAGAAACAAGTAACGTTGAAGTATTAGTATTGCTGGGTTTCATTGCATTCAAGCCAACCTAAGGCCAAAGAAAATTATCTGAATCCCACCATGCGAAGTCACGCCCGATTTGCCATAATGCCCTATTATTTTTACTACTGAATTTCTTATGCAGCATGTCGGGCAACCCGCGCTGAAAGTCTTACAAAGCGTCTTTGGTTTCAGCGAATTTCGTCATAACCAGCAGACCATTGTTGACCACGTGATTGCCGGCGGTGACGCCTTGGTGTTGATGCCGACCGGTGGCGGCAAATCGTTGTGTTATCAAATTCCGGCGCTGATTCGGCAGGGGACTGGGGTCGTGGTATCGCCATTGATTGCCCTGATGCAGGATCAGGTGGTGGCATTAAAAGAACTGGGTGTGAATGCCGCATTTCTGAATTCCAGTTTATCGGCTGCTGAAGCCCGTGATGTTGAAGCGCAGCTTGAAGCCGGTGAAATTGATTTGCTGTATGTTGCCCCAGAGCGATTGTTAAACGAACGCACTTTGGCAATGTTGTCGCGGATTCAGGTGTCGTTGTTTGCCATTGATGAAGCACATTGTGTATCGCAGTGGGGCCATGATTTCCGGCCGGAATATCAGCAGCTGCGCATGTTGCATGAGCGCTTCCCGGCTATTCCGCGTATTGCGCTGACCGCCACCGCTGATAAACGCACCCGTATTGAAATCATCGAACAACTCAATCTGCATGACGCCAACGTTTATCTGAACAGCTTTGACCGCAGCAATATTTTTTATGCCATTGCTGAGGCGCAGCAGGCCAAACAACAACTCTGGCAATTTATTGACAGTCAGCATGCCAATGACGCCGGCATCGTTTATTGCCTGTCGCGAAAAAAAGTCGAGGCGATTGCCGAGTGGTTGCAACAACAAGGCCGCACGGCATTGCCTTATCACGCAGGATTACCCGCTCAACTGCGTGCCCATACTCAGCAACGCTTTTTACGCGAAGAAGGCGTGATTATTGTTGCAACAATTGCCTTTGGGATGGGTATTGATAAACCAGATGTGCGCTTTGTCGCGCATTTAAATCTGCCGAAAAATATCGAAGCCTATTATCAGGAAACCGGCCGTGCCGGCCGTGATGGGCTACCAGCCAATGCCTGGATGGCCTATGGTCTGCAGGATGTCATTACCCTTCGCCAATTTATGCAGGACTCTGATGCGCCAGAGCTGATTAAACGGGTCGAACACCATAAGCTTGATGCGATGTTAGGCTTATGCGAATCCATCAGCTGCCGGCGGCATGCTTTGCTGGCCTATTTTGATGAAAGCTCACCGGAAAAATGCGGCCACTGTGATAATTGCCAGAACCCACCCGAACATTTTGATGCCACTGAAATCGCCCAAAAAGCCTTGTCTTGTGTGTATCGCACCGAACAACGCTTTGGCGTTAATTACCTGATTGATGTATTGGTTGGCAGTGATGATGAGCGCATCAAAACCAATCAGCATGACCAGCTGAGCACTTTTGGCATCGGCGCCGATCTGAATGCCACGCAGTGGCGCGGTATCTTCCGGCAACTGATTGCCGCTGGTTATCTCGAAATCGATATAAATCGCTATGGCGCATTACGGTTAACAGAAAAATGCCGGACGATTTTGCGCGGCGAACAAAGCCTGCGACTGCGCAAACAGCAAGTCAAACAAGCAGCCAGCAAAACGGCTAAAAAACAATCATTGATACGGCCACAGGATCAGGCACTTTGGGAGGCGTTACGCGCATTGCGTACCGAAATCGCCAAAGAAAATGGCATACCGCCATATGTCATTTTTCATGACACCACATTGCAGGAAATGTGTCAGACCCGACCAATGGATATGACGGCAATGCAGCGTATTTCGGGTATTGGCGAACAAAAGCTGGCGCGTTACGGCCAGCCATTTTTAGCGGTGATTCAGCAACATCCGTTATCCGAATTATTAAATAACGGCTTGCGCGATACCGTCAATCAGACGTTGATTTTGCATGAGCAGGGCTTATCCCCGGAGCAGATCGCCGTCGAACGCGAATTAAAAACCAGTACCGTTTATAGCCATCTGTCCGATGGCATCGAAGCCGGTCTGCTGGATGTGAAAAACGTGTTGGAGCTGGAAGATGCTGAGTTCAGTGAGATCACCATGACTATTGAATCACTGGGTGAAAAAGCTGACAGCCTCAAAGCCATTTATCAGGCGCTGGATGAAGCTTACGACTATGGCGTAATCCGCTGTGTGCATGCGTCACTGCATTAGTTGGTTTTATATGAAAAAGCCCGCATAAAAGCTCCTGAACACAGCCTCGGACTTTTATTGAAGCTGATTATTGGGCAGGTTTGGACTCCAGCCGACGAATTTCCTCAATCAGCAGCTGTGATTCCTCAGTAATGGCGGCGAACTTACGCAAATCACCACTTCGTTGGGCCAATATGGCTTGCTCTTGTTTCTGAGCCAGCTGTTTTTTCAGTTTTTTGACGGGATCTGACTTAAACATTGAAAACATGTGCTACTTCTCCTGATAGTGATGCTAGTCAGAGAAGCTCATGTCATGAAAGTTCATCTCAGGCTTGCTGGATATCAAAAATTTGCGAGGTCTTGAAGAAACTTCATGTAATGAAATTATCTTCACAATCAGTGCCACGGAGATACAGCAAAAAGCTTGAAAACGATTTTTCCGGCAATATAGTTTTATTGGGTTACTTACCAACACAGCATTATGTCGTGGTCGTAATCCAGCACTAGATTTTCTTGCGCAGAATCACACAATTATTCCGTCCACTGTTTTTGGCTGCGTAGAGTGCCTTATCGGCGCGATTAAAAACCTCGTCAATACTATCGTCATCTTCAAACATCGCCAGACCTGCAGAGGCCGAAATCGGCACGGCAATACCCTGATATCGGAAAGGTGTTTTTTCGACAATCTGACGCACTTTATTAGCAAGCACGAGTGCATGTTCCAGATCCGTTTCAGGTAATAATCCGACGAATTCTTCTCCGCCGAATCGAGCGATAAAATCCGCTTTTCTGACCGTTTTACTGAAGATATCTGCGATAGTTTTCAAAACCACGTCACCGGCACTATGACCAAACCGATCATTGATTTTTTTAAAATCGTCAATATCCCAAAGCACCATGGTCAATGGTTTTTGATAACGCTGCCAACGAACGTATTCTCTTTCAAGCATCTCATTGAGGGCTTGCCGGTTCCAGATCCCGGTGAGGACATCTTTTAAGACCAGCTCCTGAGCTGTTTGTGTTGCTTTGCGTAAGGTTTTAGCCTCTTCTTCCATGACCTGAAGCCGCTGATTTAATTGTTTGATTTGTTCCTGCGCCCGAACAGCACGTTCGACATCGGCCTGATGGGCATGATTAATATGCTTGTCGAGATGATCAAGCCGTGAGCTGACTGTTTGCCTTAACTGCGCCAGCTCAGTGGCGTCCTCGACATCCAGACGCAGGCCGTTCATTTCTTCTTTAACTGTATCGCCGCTCTGACGCCGTTGTGAATAGGCGTTGACTTCGTCCTGTTCAAACTCACTCAGTTGCTGATCTAGTGACTTAATCTTATCCGTCAGAGCGATAAGAAAGGTTCCGTATTCTTTCTTTTCATTTATTACCGCGACGCCAAGTTCACTGACCAAACTGGCAATCTCATCAATCACAGCGGGTAACTCGCTCTGGTCAATCCCGTGTTGGATTTTATCCCTGATTTTTGTCGCTTTTTGGTCGTACTCTCGTGGAAGCGAGAACTGTTCCAGTAATGTGATGAGCATCTCATGCAAAATATCAGTAGCACCCTCCACTCTGTCAGAAGAAAGTGGTTCCGGCAGGTCGCCAATCTGGGTTATCTGTTTTTGCCGTCCGAATCCAAATAGTCTGGTGAAAAAGCTCTGAGACGTCGGACTTTCATCGTTCAGAAAGCCTTGCTGTATCAGAATTGAGAGTTGATCGATGATGTCCGGAAAGGTTTTTTCATCTGCTTTGCGCGCTTTTTTACTGAGCGCTAACACGGCTTTTTCCTGATTTTTCGGCCAGCTAATTTTCTCAATCAGTTTGACCAGATTCGCACCGACACCCGATTCGGTTGCCGCATTTTCATCCATCTGACTGATACTAGTCTCCAGTCCATTCAATACTTCTTCAAACTTAAGTGTATTGCGGCTGTTGGCACGCAGTAACTTGCGAAGTGTTGACAGATGCCTGTCGAGAACAGGATCAAGTCCCTGAGATATCAGGGCAAGGCGATTCAGACTGCGCTCAAGCAGTTGATCATAGTCTTGTTGTTTTTCAAGAGACTCGGAGACTTTAAAAAATTTCTCCTTCCACTCTTCTAACTTGGGATCTTGCTCCGCCATAGACCAGTCCTAGTCCTGTTGTAGATAAACCGATGATTCCATTATGTTTTAATATGCACAAGCCGAGAAGGGCTATTTTGTCTGTCAGTTACTGGTAAGCTCATACGCGTAATCCACCGTCAGCGGCGCATGATCGGAGAAACGCTCATCACGGTATATATCGGTGGCCTCGACCTTGCCTTTCATATTGGGACTGAGAATGTGGTAGTCGATACGCCAACCAGTATTATTGGCCCAGGCCTGTCCACGATTCGACCACCAGGTGTATTCATGCTCGGCTTGGGGTAATTCACGAAAAGCATCGACAAAATTCATGTCGTAAAACAATTTATCCAGCCAGGCTCTTTCTTCGGGCAGAAAGCCGGAGTTTTTCTGATTACCTTTCCAATTGCGGATATCTTCGTTTTTATGGGCGATATTCCAGTCACCACAGACAATAAATTCACGTCCGTCATCCAGTATCTGTTGCAACCGGGCTTCAATAAAGTCCATACAACGATATTTCACTTCCTGACGGGTATCACCAGAGGTGCCCGATGGTAAATACAATGAGACCACACTTAACTTGCCAAATTGGGCTTCGATATAACGCCCTTCAGCGTCGAACTCCTCGTTACCCATACCCACAATCACGTCATCAGGCTGTTGTCGGCAATATAAAGCCACGCCACTGTATCCTGGCTTTTGCGCGTCATGGTAATAACAGTAATATCCTTCGGGGTGAAATTGCGGATCGCTGAGCTGATGTATCTGGGCTTTGGTTTCCTGGATACAGACAACATCGGCATTTTGCTTAGCCAGCCAGTCGAAAAAACCCTTACGCGCTGCGGCGCGGATGCCATTAACATTGACTGTGATGATCCGCATTTGTCTCCATCCCCAAAAATTTGCCAATGATACCATTTACAAATAGGTTAAAAATCAGGATAATGCCCGGTTCATAAACAAACAGCTGTTTTTAGGAGAAGCACTTTGGCAAACTCAGCACAAGCAAAAAAACGCGCTCGTCAGGCGGAGAAACATCGCCAGCTGAATGCTAGTCAGCGTTCTGCTATGCGTACCACCATTAAAGCCATCAGAAAAGCGATTATCGCTGGTGATAAACCACAAGCTACTGCTGCTTTCCAAGCTGCTGTGCCTGTTCTGGATCGCATGGCACGTAAAGGCCTGATTCACAAAAATACTGCCGCACGTGGCAAAAGCCGTTTGAACAACGCCGTTCGCGCGATGTAATTTAAACAAACGTGTTGCAAAGAAAACCGGCTTGCGCCGGTTTTTTTATGCCTGCTATTTACGCGGTAACTACCAAGTTATCGCGGTGAATCAACTCAGGTTCATCAACATAACCCAGTAATGCTTCAATCGAGTGACTAGACTGGCCCATGATTTTAGCCGCTTCTGCTACGCTGTAATTCACCAGACCACGCGCTACTTCACGACCTTGCAAATCAGTACAAATCACCAGTTCACCTCGGGAAAACGTGCCTTCCACACCTCGCACCCCCACTGGTAATAAACTTTTGCCTTGCTGACAAATCACATTCACTGCGCCATCATCAAGCATGAGCCGGCCTTTAGGCATTAAGTGTCCCACCAGCCATTGCTGACGGGCTTTAATGGGTTTGATATCCGGCCACAACAAAGTACCAACACCATGCCCAGCTGCCAGATGTCGTAAATTATCAGGCTGCTTGCCGGATAAAATCACCGTAGTGGCACCAGAACGGGCTGCACGGCGCGCCGCTAACAATTTGGTCGCCATACCGCCACGACCCAATTCGCCTTTACTGTCCCCGGCCATCTGATCCAGATTTGGATTACTGGCTGCTGATGCTGCCAGCATTCGGGCATCAGGATTTATTCGGGGATCACTGTCAAAAAAACCATCTTGGTCGGTGAGGATCACTAATACATCAGCTTCAATCAAATTGGCGGTCATCGCCGCTAAAGTATCATTATCGCCAAAGCGGATTTCTTCAGTAGCAATCGTGTCGTTTTCATTGACAACCGGCAACACGCCCATTTCCAGTAGCGTTTGCAAAGCACTACGAGCATTTAAATGTCGGCCGCGATCCGATAAATCCGAATGCGTCAGTAAGATCTGAGCGGTATGTATGCCGTAATACTGACAGGCAGTGGCATAAGCGTGGATCAGATTCATCTGACCGACACTGGCCGCTGCCTGCAATTGATTCAGGGCACGCGGCCGCTTGCGCCAGCCCAGTTGTTGCATACCGGCAGCAACCGAGCCTGAGGTGACCAGAACGATTTCTTTACCCTGACGGCGTAATTCAGCGATTTCGCCACTGAGCCAGCGAATGCGGTCAATGTCGAGCCCTTCGCCGGGTTTAGTCAGCAGTGCACTACCGATTTTAATGACCCAACGACGGGTCGACACCAATTGTTGATGCGGGTTTTCCAAGCTTAGTCCTCAGCTTCAAGATCCTTTGGTGCGGCGGCTTCGCGCTGCGCATCGAGAAATTCCATGACATCTTCACATAATGCCGCGCAGCCTTCACCACTTTTACCACTGACCCGATATACCGGACCTTGCCAATTTAGGCGGCTAAGCACTTCCTGACACAATTCTTCACGAATATCTTCCGGTACCAAATCCATTTTATTGAGCACCAGCCACTGTGGCTGTTTACCCAGCGCGTCGCTATAACGTTTTAATTCATTGGTAATGATGTTAACGCTATTCACCGGATCCTGCTTGACGTCGACTGGTGCCATATCCACCAGATGCAATAACAAACGCGTACGGGTTAAATGCCGTAAAAACTGAATGCCCAAACCGGCTCCTTCAGAAGCGCCTTCAACCAATCCCGGAATATCGGCAATAACAAAACTGCGTACATCTTTCAGCGTCACGACGCCAAGATTAGGATGCAAGGTGGTAAACGGATAATCTGCGACTTTAGGCTGCGCCGCCGAGACTTGGGTGATAAAAGTTGATTTACCGGCATTGGGCAAGCCCAGCAAACCGACATCAGCCAGCAGCTTCATTTCCAGACGTAAATGACGTTCTTCACCCGGCGTACCGTCAGATGTTTGTCTGGGCGCGCGGTTGATACTGGATTTGTAACGTAAATTACCCAAGCCATGCCAGCCGCCCTTAGCGACCATGAGTTTATCGCCGGATTTAACCAGGTCACCGATTAATTCGTCAGTATCATCATCCCAGGCTTCGGTGCCAACCGGTACCTTAATGACCAAATCATCACCTCGAGCGCCACTACATTGCCGGCCCCGGCCATTTTCGCCGCGCTCTGCCTTGAAATGCCGCTTATAGCGAAAATCGATAAGCGTATTGACCTGCTCATCAGCGACGATATAAATATCGCCACCATCGCCGCCATCGCCGCCATCAGGTCCGCCAAAAGGAATATATTTCTCACGGCGAAAACTCAGGCAGCCATTGCCACCATCACCCGCTTTAACGGTGATTCTCGCCTCATCTACAAACTTCATCTACGGACCTTTATCTTCCTCTACAAAACTCAGAGGCTAAATACAAAAAACCCCGCATCAGCGGGGCTTTTGGCTGTCTGCCCCGACAGGGCTTACAGAAAATTTACTCAGCAACAACGCTGACAAATGTGCGGTTATTTGCACCTTTGGTTTCAAACAATACTTTACCAGTTGCTGTCGCGAACAAGGTGTGGTCTTTGCCAATACCAACATTACGACCAGCATGAAATTTCGTACCACGCTGACGAACCAGGATGTTGCCACCCAATACGGTTTCACCACCGAAGCGTTTTACACCAAGGCGTTTCGACTCGGAGTCGCGACCGTTACGTGTACTACCACCCGCTTTCTTATGAGCCATGTTTAAATCCTCTTCTTAAATCTATTCAGCAATCTGAAATCAGGCACTGATGCCGGTGATTTCGATTTCGGTAAACGATTGACGGTGACCCATCTGTTTACGGCTATGCTTACGACGACGGAACTTAACGATCTTAACTTTATCAGCGCGACCATTGGCAGCCACTTTCGCAGTTACTTTTGCGCCATCAAGGTAAGGCGCGCCGATTTTAATATCGTCGCCTTCGCCTACCAAAAGCACTTTATCCAATTCAACTGTTTCACCAGCTTCTGCGAACAGTTTTTCTACGCGGAGGGTTTGGCCCTCTTTAACACGGTATTGCTTACCACCAGTCGCGACAATAGCGTACATCGCTGTCTCCAAAATAATTAATTATTGCAGGTAACCCAACAAAAGACCGGCAATTGTAGCCCGTTTGCCCTAACAGATCAAATGCAAATTGAAATATTTGCGCATCCTCCGCCTGCATGCCAAAGTACGCGTTTTAGCTGACAACAGGCACGCAAGCTTCGTGGATATTCAATCCATTTACGCGCTCATCCGTCAGGATATGGATGATGTTAACGCCATGATACAACAGCGTTTGCATTCTGAAGTAGTTCTGATTAACCAATTGGGCCATTACATTATAAATAGTGGCGGCAAACGCTTGCGGCCAGCCATAGCCATACTAAGTGCCCGCGCTTGTGGTTATCAAGGTAATGCGCACATTAATCTGGCGACCATTATCGAATTCATTCATACCGCCACGTTATTACATGATGATGTTGTCGATCACTCGCAAATGCGCCGGGGGCAGGAAACCGCCAACAGTGTTTGGGGTAATGAAGCCAGCGTTTTAGTTGGTGATTTTTTGTACACCCGCGCCTTTGAAATGATGGTCGAGCTGGACTCGATGCGGCTGATGCGAATCTTATCACACACCACCAACATCATCGCCGAAGGTGAAGTATTGCAGTTACTTAATGTCCACGATGCCGACACCACCGAGCAACGTTACTTGCAGGTAATTCATCACAAAACTGCCAAGCTATTTGAAGCGGCTGGCCAACTCGGCGCGGTTTTGAGCAAAACCGATATCGAAATTGAAAAAGCGCTGGGCCAATATGCCATGCATTTGGGCAGTGCTTTCCAGCTGGTTGATGACTTACTCGATTACAGCGCACAAAGTGACACGCTGGGTAAAAATATCGGTGACGATTTGGCAGAAGGCAAGCCGACCTTGCCATTAATTTATGCCATGCGTCAGGGTGATAAAGACCAATCCGCCCTGATCCGTGAAGCCGTTGAAAATGGCGCGCTAAATCGTATTGACGACATTATTGCCATTATTCAAAGCACCGGCGCCATTGATTATACTGCGCAAACCGCCCGCGAGGAGGCCGATGCGGCTAAATCGGCGCTAAAACCGCTGCCGGATTCAGCATATAAAACCGCATTACTGTCGTTGGCAGATTTTGCCGTTTCCCGGGACTTTTAAAGTGCCGGTTTTTGCCGTGATTGAAGATCAACAGGTAAACTGCTGGTATGACTGATTTTTACAAATATCACGTATTTTTTTGCACCCACAGACGCGATGATGCCGAGGGCAAACCATATTGTATGCAGCACGATGCCCAGGGGTTGCGTGACCATGCAAAACAACGCGTCAAAGATCTGAAGCTGAAGAAAGTCCGTATCAATAATGCCGGTTGTCTGAACCGCTGCGCTCAGGGTCCGATGATGGTGGTTTACCCGCAAGGTGTTTGGTACCAATACCATAATCAGGCCGATGTTGACGAAATCATCGAGCAACATCTGGTTCAGGGCCAGATTGTTGAGCGGCTCCGGAAATGACCCCGCAGCAATACTGCCGCGATAAAGCCGCGCGCAGTGGTTCAAGTTTTTATTACAGTTTCCTGTTTCTGCCGCAACCTCAACGCGACGCCATAATGGCGTTATATGCGTTTTGTCGGGAAGTCGATGATGCTGTTGATGAAATTACTGAACCGCAAGTAGCGGCGCAAACACTGCAATGGTGGCGCAGTGAAATTACCAATACCTTTGCTGGTAAACCCAGCCATCCGGTCGGGCAGGCACTGGCTGAGGCGCTCAAAGAATTTAATCTCAATGAAGAATATTTCATGGAGATCATTGATGGTATGGCCATGGATTTACACACCCATCGCTATCCGGCCTTTAAACATCTCGCTTTATATTGTTATCGCGTGGCCAGTGTCGTGGGTCTGCTATCCGCAGAAATCTTCGGTTACAGCGATCGTAAAACGTTAAAATTTGCTGAAAAACTGGGGCTCGCCCTGCAATTAACCAATATTATCCGGGATGTCCGTGAAGATGCTGAGCGTGGCCGGATTTATCTGCCACAAGATGAGATGGCCCAGTTTCGAGTCAGTGAACAGCAAATTTTGTCCCTGCAAAGCTCCATCGAACTCACCGAATTACTGGCGTTTCAGACGCGTCGTGCACAGCAGACTTATGACGAAGCGCTGGCATTGCTGCCTGATGCGGATCGAAGTCGGCAAAAAACCGCGCTGATAATGGCAGCCATTTACCGCTGTACGCTGGATGAGATTGCTGATGACGGTTATCGCGTCATGCATCACCGTGTCGCCTTAACCCCGCTGCGCAAACTTTGGCTGGCGTGGCGAACATCGCGTCAATCCGGCAAATATAAGCCCTGATTATGCGTGTGATTATTGTCGGTGGCGGCTGGAGCGGTCTTGCTGCCGCCATTGAACTGAGCCAACAGCCATGTAAATTGCAACTTTTTGAAGCTGGCAGTGTTCTCGGTGGTCGAGCCCGCAGTGTCCGTTGGCAGGGCATCGATGTTGATAATGGCCAGCATCTAATGCTCGGCGCATACCGACAGATGTTGGCCTTAATGCAACAACTTGGCATTGATGTCGATGTGGTTTTTAATAGACAAGCAATCGATTTATCGATTTTTGACCCCCACCATAAACCACTGAAAATCAGTAGCTGTGGTGTTCTTCCGGCTGCTTTTAACCGATTGTTTCATCTGTGGAGAAGCAGCGATTTTAATAGTGTGCTGGCCGTTAGACGCCTGCAATCTCAGTTAAATAATCCCAATCTATTGCAGGCGCTCAATGTTGAGGGTTTATTGCAACTAACAAAGCAACCACAACGCCTTATTCGTCAGTTATGGGAACCGCTGACATTGGCCATGTTGAATACGCCCATTGCTGAAGCGTCAGCCGCAGTGTTTGCCAATGTTCTAAAAGCAACTTTGTTTGCCAGCGGCAATGCAACTGAGTTATTGATCCCCAGAATGCCGCTTGGTCAAGTATTACCGAGTCCAGCAGCTGCCTTTTTAAAACGCCGCAACGCTGATATTGCGCTTAACAATCGGATTCAGTCATTACTGATCGACAATAATCGTGTCATTGGCGTAGTTGATCAGCATGGTCAGCAACATCTTGCCGATGCGGTAATTTTGGCTTTACCGCCGTCGGCACAGGTTAAACTTCTGACCAACAGCATTAGCCCAACAATGGAATATCCCATTTGTACGGTGTACTTACAATATGCCGCCTCACAGCGTGCACCCAAATCCATGACCGGTTTCAGTGGTACCGTATCGCAGTGGTTATTTGATCGCAGTGCTCAGCAGCCGGGACTGATGGCCGTGGTTATCAGTGGTCCTGGCCGACATATGCAGTTACCCAAAGCTGAACTTATCAGCGTTGTAAGTCAGGAATTAGCCACCTTGCTGCCAGACTGGCCACTCACAGCCAATAATGCATTGGTCATACGCGAAAAACGCGCTACCTTTGCCTGCACACCAGAGATTCAAAAAATGCGTCCTGACGCTGCCACGAACGTCGAAAATTTATGGCTGGCCGGTGACTTTGTTCAGCACCCGTTTCCAGCAACATTAGAAACCGCGATCAGCAATGGACAGCGTTGTGCCCAACAGATTTTGCAGATTATTGACTAAACATGTTACAACGCACAATCACAATTATTTATTGTGTAATCTATTTGTCGAACTCATTGAGTTTGATTGCTATACTGAATTATTAATCAACCTAAAGAAGGGAATGTCATGTTAAGTCGTTTGCGTTTATTGTTAACCGGTCTGTTTTTGAGCTTCGCGCTAATCGCCTGTGGAGATGATGCCGCCAACACGAATGAAGCTGCTGACACGGCCGCCCCAGAAATGGAAACCGCTGCTGAACCCGCCGCCGCTGCTGACGCAGAAGGCGATATGACAGAAGCCGGTCTTATCGAAAAATATGGTCAGCCTGATTTGACACAGGAAAGTGCCATTGATGATCTGAAAATTGTTCATCATGAGTGGTACACCGATGAAGGTACAGTCAGTGTGCAGGTTCACAATGGTGAGGTTGCTCATACACAGTTCACGCCAAAACAGTAAACTTTATGCAGTTTACCGCTGAAGCGAATCTGCTTCAGGAACATGTCATTATCGTTACCGGTGCCGCTGGCGGCATCGGTAGCGAAGTGGCAAAAGCTTACGCCAGACAGGGTGCCACCGTGGTTTTGCTGGATAAACAGCTACCAGCACTAGAACAAGTCTACGATGCTATCCTTGCTGATGGCAGCCCCCAACCCGCACTTTATCCACTTGATTTGAAAGGCGCTGGTGCCCAGGATTATCAACAATTGGTGGCGCGCGTAACCGATAATTTTGGCCGGCTGGATGGCTTGGTTCACTGCGCAGCCTCTCTCGGACAACTGGCACCAACAGTCCATCAAGATTTAAAAACTTGGGGTGAAACGCTACATATTAATCTGACTGCAGCCTTTTTACTGACGCAGGCATGTCTGCCATTGTTACAACAAACCACCTCACAAAGCTTTATCATTTTCACCACTGACAGCAATCAGAACAAGGCCTATTGGGGCGCTTACGGTATCAGTAAAGCCGGCCTTGAAAATCTTTGCCAACAACTGTCTAAAGAGCTCGAAGCTGAAAACAAAGTCCGTGTTTGCTGCCTGGATCCGGGTCAAACCCGTACTGGCCTGCATGCGCGTGCATACCCTGCCAAAGATCCCAAACTCCTCCCGGAACCTGCAGCCGTTGTTCCCGCCTATTTATATCTTGCCAGTCCGCACAGTGTACATCTCAATGGACAATGTGTTAATGCCTTGTCAATTCTTTGACAGTTAACAATAACTCTCTGTTTTATAGTAACTTTTATTTAATGGCATAAAAATCGCTAGTAATACGGCACACAACTTTATTGAGTGCCATTTATGATTCAGACAGTCACCACAGAGCGTAGTAGTTTACGACTGTTTTCTGGTATAGATCAGTCCACCATTCAGGAAAATAATGCTGACAGCGAGCTATTGTTACAGCGTTTACCGATGCTGTTACAAACCACGCTGGATCTGCGTCAATTGTTGCAATTATTTCATCAACAAGTGCAGTCAGTATTGCAGCTTGATGGTTTATTTTTAGAGCATCCGACAGTTGGTCAGGACCTGAAATTCGGGAGTACCGCTCATCATAACTGCCACTATCAACTGGAAATTGATAAACAAGCTTTGGGCAAACTGACCTTAAGTCGTGGCCGGCGTTTTAGCGACGACGAAATTCTGCTTATTGAAGATCTACTTTGCAAGCTGGTATATCCGTTACGTAATTGTCAACAGTATCAGCATGCACTGGATGCGGCGATGACAGATAATCTCACCGGCATGCCTAATCGCGAGGCTTTTGACAGGCATTTGAACCGGGAAATTGTTCTCGCAAAAAGGTTAAATTTGCCGCTTAGTTTATTGGTCGTTGATATTGATAATTTTAAAGCCATCAATGATGGCTATGGCCACAACAGTGGTGATCGGGCATTAAAACTAATTGCTCAGACCTTCATCAATTGTCTGCGGCGCAGTGATATTGCTTTCCGATATGGTGGCGAAGAATTTACCGTTGTACTCAGCCACAGTAATTACCATACGGCGTTGCAAGTCGCAGAAAGACTGCGCCAAACAGTAAGCCAAGTTACCTGCCATGATGGTACTCGCAGCTTTTCACTGACCGTCAGTATAGGTCTGGCGCAAATGAAAGCGGACGAAAACAGTTACCAGCTGTTTGACCGGGCAGATAAGGCCTTGTATCAAGCTAAAACCGAAGGCCGTAACCGTGTTATTTATGCTGGTGGAGACAACTAATCACGGCCACGGATCCGCGGTGCTTTCCGGGGATTAAATTTTTCCGGTCGGGCTTTCTTGGCGCCACCGCGTTTTGGTTTTTCCGCACTACTGTCAGGCTTTTTCGACGGCCATTTACTCGCAGGTTTAGCCATTTTCTCTGCTGGTTTACTGGTTTTTATCGCGCCCCGGCCAGTCTTTTGTGCCGCCGCGGCCTGACTTTTCAGTCCGGCTTCTTCGTAAAGGTTATCGAGGTCCTTACCTTCCAGCGCCATCCAGCGACCCGGTTTAAGCTTATTGGGCATAATCACCGGACCATAACGCAATCGCATCAAACGGCTGACTTGTACACCAATAGCTTCCCATAGCCGCCGTACTTCTCGATTACGGCCTTCCTGAATAACGACGTGATACCAATGATTGGCACCTTCACCACCTGATTCCTGAATATCAGCAAACTTGGCTTCACCATCTTCAAGCATGACACCGTCACGCAATTGTTGCATCATTTCCGGTGTAACTTCACCCAATACCCTAACGGCATATTCACGATCCATTTGACTGGAAGGGTGCATTAACTGATTGGCCAATTCGCCATCAGTTGTCAGAATAATCAGGCCACTGGTATTTAAATCCAGTCGGCCAACACTGACCCAGCGACCTTGTTCCGGTGCTGGTAATGACTGAAAAATGGTCCGCCGACCTTCTGGATCATTACGCGTACACACTTCACCAACCGGCTTGTGATACAGCAGAACTTGTTGTGGCTGTTGCCAAACCCGTTTGGGTGAACACGGTTTACCATCTAACTTTATGGTGTCGCCTTCTTTTATCTGATCACCAAGGCTCGCCACTTCGCCATTAACAGTGACTTTGCCTTCCTGAATCCAGGTTTCCAGTTGCCGGCGCGAGCCGTAACCAGCGCGGGCCAATACTTTTTGAATACGTTCTGCTGCCATAGTTTTTCCCCGACTGACTATTTGTAAGCCAGCCCCATTGCGGCGCGGACCTCATTTAAGGTTTCTTGCGCGACTTCACGTGCCGCAGCGCTACCATCATCGATAATACGACGCACATCTTCCGGATGCTGGCTGAATTCAGCCGCACGCTCACGGATAGGTTTGACTTCGGCGCTGATGGCATCAATCAACGGCCCTTTACAATCCAGACAACCAATACCGGCACTCCGGCAACCTTCCTGGACCCATTTTTTCTGTTCGTTATCTGAATAAATTTCATGCAACTGCCAGACCGGGCATTTATCCGGCTCGCCAGGATCGGTGCGCCGCACCCGGTTTGGATCAGTGGGCATGCGTTTTAATTTTTCAGCAATGTTTTGATCGGATTCACGCAGCGAAATGGTGTTGTTATATGACTTGGACATTTTTTGTCCATCCAGTCCCGGCATTTTCGATGCTGGTGTCAGCAGCGCTTTTGGTTCCGGCAGAATGACTTTGCCACCACCTTCTAAATAACCAAATAAACGCTCCATATCCCCGAGTGCCAGATTTTGCTGGTTTTTCAGTAATTCCCGGGCCGTTTCCAATGCGCTGGCATCACCCTGCTCCTGATAAGCTTTACGCAGGTGGTTATACAACTTGCCATTTTTCTTGCCCATCTTTTTGACGGCAGCTTCGGCTTTTTCTTCGAAGTCGGATTCGCGGCCATACAAATGATTAAAACGCCGCGCAACTTCTCGGGTCAACTCGACATGCACCACCTGATCTTCACCGACCGGCACCTGGCCGGCACGGTAAATCAAAATATCAGCACTTTGCAGCAATGGGTAACCCAAAAAACCGTAAGTCGATAAATCTTTTTCTTTAAGCTTTTCCTGCTGATCTTTATAGGTGGGCACCCGCTCCAGCCACGACAAAGGCGTCACCATCGACAACAATAAATGCAGTTCGGCATGTTCCGGCACCCGTGACTGCAAAAACAATGATACTGCAGATGGCTCTATGCCTGCCGCCAGCCAGTCAATAACCATTTCCCAGACACTGTCTTCAATAACGCGACTATCTTCGTAATGAGTGGTCAGCGCATGCCAGTCAGCGACAAAAAAGAAGCTGTCATATTCATGCTGCAATTTGATCCAGTTTTTAAGCACGCCATGATAATGCCCGAGATGCAATTGCCCTGTGGGGCGCATGCCAGAAACAATCCGACGCGACTGAAAAGCTACCGTGTCCACCCTATACTCCAGTATGTGTTTGGTTAAAACAGGCCATTAATCAAACCCGCTGCCTGACTAAAACTGATGCCCAGCCAGAATGACAAAACCTGCACTGTCGCGGTCAGCATTGGTGATAAAATCACACCGAGCAGGCCTAACGCCAGTAACCCTAATAATATAAAAAAACCGAAAGGTTCAATACGACTGACCTGCCAGCTTAACTTATTCGGAAGTAAACTCACCAAAACCCGGCCACCATCCAGTGGCGGCAACGGTAATAAATTCAAAAACATCAAAATAGCGTTAATCCAAATACCGGCAAGGCCCATATACAACATAGGCTCACCAATGGTATTACCGGTCTGCGCCTGCATAAAGCCAATCTTAGCAACAATTGCCCAACCTATGCCCATGACCAGATTAGCC
>JBFJJO010000030.1:0-19193 GCA_041612215.1 Methylophaga sp. | reverse complement strand
TTAAAGAAATGATTAAAACCGACATCATAAAGAGTGGCCGCCGAAGAAAAGCTGGCGATATGACCACCTACGGCCCCCGGTTTCAGATTGGCTTTCACTACCATGGCCATGGCATTCCAACGAATATAGGAACGTAATCTATGTTCCATCGCTTGATCTCCAGGAATACGTTCCTGTTGATCAACGGGGATAGTGTTCACATAAGCCGTGTTTGCACTGTAGGGCAAATTAATGCCGCTACGACGCGCCATATCAATCAGTTTTTCAATAATGAGATGGGCTTTCTCATCGCCTGCGACCTCAATGACTGATTCCAGAGCGTCCAGCCATTCTTGTGTTTCCTGCGGGTCTTGATCGACAAAATCAGTCATAAATACCTTCTTAAGATCCAAAAACACCGTTAATAATAACGCAGCATTGTAACAGTTTTTGTCGAAAATCATCCCCCAAAAGGCCGGCGAGGCTTATCCGGCAACGACTTGATTGCAACTTGATAGACAGGGGTAACTCACTTAAACGACTGTAATAGCAAGCACTTAACTGCGTGCCAGCACCATCGGTTTCAGGTAAAAACGATAGATACGCACACCGAGCAATATCGCTAAAATCACGATATAAATTAGCGGTTCGGTGAGATCGGCTTTAACCAGCATCAAAAAATGCAAGCAGGACAAACCCGCCACCAAATAGGTCAGCTTGTGTAATTGTTTCCAGCGCTCACCACCAAGGCGTTTCATCATTTTGTTGCTGGACGTCAATGCCAGCGGCAATAACAAGGTAAAACTGATAAAGCCAATCGTAATAAACGGCCGTTTGACGATGTCTTTCCAGATTTCTGACCAGTCAAAAAACTGATCCAGCCACAGATACAGCAGCATATGCAGCACGGCATAGAAGAATACAAACAATCCCGTCATTCGCCGAAAACGGATGATCTGATTCAGTCCAGTCAGCCAGCGTATTGGCGTCAAACATAAGGTCAACAACAAAAAGCGCAATGCCCAGACACCTGAATCACGGGTAATGGCTTCAATCGGATTGGCACCCAACTGGTCAGTAAATAAGGCAAAGGTCAGCCACAATGCCGGTGATAAACCGGCAATAAACAGCAGAACCTTAAATTGATTTATGCTTGGCATAATAATCAGAAATATCTACGCAGATCCATACCATCATAGAGGCTGGCTACCTGCTCGCCATAGCCGTTAAACATCAGGGTTTCGCGTTTCAGAAATTCACCAATACGCCGCTCACGCTTCTGACTCCAGCGCGGATGATCCACTTCCGGATTCACATTGGAATAAAAACCATATTCACTGGCATTGGACTGCACCCAGGCAGTCAATGGCATTTTTTCGACAAACCGAATACGGACAATCGATTTAATGCTCTTAAACCCGTATTTCCATGGCACCACCAGACGAATCGGCGCACCATTCTGACCTGGCATTTCATGGCCGTACAAGCCCACCGCCAAAATCGTTAATGGATGCATCGCTTCATCCATCCGTAGTCCCTCAAGATATGGCCATTGCAGCACACGCCGGCGCTGGCCGGGCATTTGTTCCGGATCAAACAAAGTGGTGAATTCAACATATTTGGCTTTCGAATTCGGTTGGGCTGCTTTCAGCAAGTCAGCCAGCGGAAAGCCAATCCACGGAATCACCATTGACCATCCTTCGACGCAGCGCATCCGGTAAATGCGCTCTTCCAGCGTTTGTTTGGCAACTAAATCGCTATATTCAAATTCGCCCGGATTGTCACATTCACCGTCAATTTTCACCATCCATGGTTTAGCCGGATCCGGAAACTCTTTGGCCAGGATCGCCGGTGACTGCTTGTCAGTACCAAATTCATAAAAATTGTTATAGGTGGTGATGTCCTGATAATTGGTGAGCTTTTCTTCTGTTGAAAACTGACTATCCATAACATTTTCAAGGGCATTACCCGTTGGTTCTTCAGCTGCAAAACTGATCGGCATTGCCGCTGCGGCGGCAATACCTGCAGCACTGTTGATAAACTGCCGGCGGTTTAAAAATACCTCGCGGTCAGTGACTTCTGATTCAGGTAACTGCCATGATTGTTGTTTACGGAGCCACATTACTCACCTCGATGGCCGACTTTGCGGGCCAGCCAATAATCAATACTCAAATAACGACCGCCACCAATAAAAAACAAGGTCAGTAACATGACAAAATAAGTAGCGGCAAACTCAATACCATTATTAAGCGAAACTAAACTGCCATGCTCGGTCAACCAGCTATAATTGCCATGCTCGTGCAAAATGGCTTTTGCCCGATCCAGTCGCTCCAGCGCTTCTGCGGCATTGTCAGAAGCAAAAGCACTCATCGGATCATGAATGGCTTGCCAACCGTTTTGCCAGTGCACTGAGAAAGCGGCAACCAGCATCGTAATCATCAATGGCACGCTGACCCAGCGCACCGCCAAACCGAGCAATAATAGAATTGCCCCGAAATATTCAGCACCCCAGGCGAGATAAGCCATCAATTCGGGAAATGGCAAACCCAATCCCCAATCTTTGTTCGCAAACCAATTAATCGTGCTTTGCAGTGAACTGTCTGGATCAAATGGATTCCATTTATTATTGGCAGCGATCCAAAATACCGGCACCAGGTACGCTCTCAGTAATAACGGCGCCAAAAAATCCACTGTGCGAGTTTTATCAAACATTGACTGCAACCTCAGCAAAAATGTCCTGCTCTGCATCGTTGACTCCTGCTAAAAAATCAAGGGCCCTTAAAGAGCCCTTGTTGTTGTCATTATCAAAGGCTAATTATTCGCCACCACATTTGGCTTCACCACATTTTCCTTCAGCATCTTTCTTATCATCTTTCATTTCACCGCCGCATTTGGCTTCACCACATTTACCTTCAGCGTCTTTCATATCATCTTTCATTTCGCCGCCACACTTGGCTTCACCACATTTGCCTTCTTCACCATGGTGTTCTGCTAACTGCATATAACCACTGCTCAGTTCAGCACTGGCAAATGGATTTGCATCAGCGCTTGCCAGTGGTGAAAAAGCCAGACCGGCTGTTAAAGCCGCGCCAGCAGCCAGAGCGATAGATGTTTTTTTGCTTGTAGCCATGAAATATTTCCTTTTATTTGTTTCGAAAACCAACCGACTAATCAACCGGTCTTGCTAGATAGACTCACAACAAAATACTTTGTTACAACTTTTTTGATAAAAACTGCTGTTTATTAGTTTCATCGGTAAAATTTTTATCAACCTGACGCCATGGCCTTTCTGCATTTATTAAGTTTTAGGCATAAGTTTTTGATGCACGTTACTATTGTCCACAAATGACCGAAATGAATGACAGTCCACATACATGAACCAAACGCCAAGCGCACCATTTGATGACGAACAAATATTGATTCAGGCATTACTGGCTGGCGAATCAGCGGCATTTGAATGTTTGATTGGTCGTTACAACGGCCGGATGCTGGCTGTTGCGCGCGGTATTATTGGTGAAGCGTTTGCTGACGAAGTTGTTCAGGATGCATGGCTATCTGCCATTAAAGCCCTGCCGGAATTTGCTGGTCGCAGTAGCTTATCGACCTGGCTGGTGCAAATTACGGCGAACGGTGCAAAATCACGTTTGCGGAGAGAAAAACGCCATCAATCTTTGGATGAAGGCTGGCAACTTACAGACAATGATGATCGCTTTGATAGTAGCCATCACTGGCGGGAGAATGTTAGTCAGTGGGAACTCAGCACACCAGAAGCGATTGCTGAGAATGCCGAATTATCAGCGATAATTGAGCAGGCTTTTTCACAGTTACCGCCAATGCAGCAGGCGGTAATGGAATTATATGATTTGCAACAAACCCCAATGCCGGAAATTTGTAACATTCTTGAAATCAGTGCGTCCAACGCTAGGGTATTGTTGCATCGTGCCCGAAGTACCCTCCAACAACAAATCGCTTATTATCAGGACTCGATTTAAATGCTCAGTTGCAAAGAAATTGCCCAACAAGCCAGTGACTACATTGATCAGCAATACAGCTGGCGGCAGCGTATGGCGTTTCGTTTGCATTTATTTATCTGTGGTAACTGCAGGCGTTATATCAGTCAACTGCGCAGCAGTATTTACAGCCTGAAACTGTTGAAACACCGGCCACAGCTACCCTTAAAAGAACATGAAAAAGCTCTTGCCAAATTGCTGCGCGAGGAAGTAATCAAGCACTGATTATTTTTGGTATTTTGCTTTCCAGTCATTATAGGACATACCGTAAACGTACTTACGGGCTGCGTCGTAATCCATGTCAACGCCTTTGTCTTCCGCTGCCGCTAAATACCATTTTGATAGGCAATTACGGCAAAACCCCGCCAGATCCATCAAATCAATATTCTGCACATCGGTACGTTCCTGCAGATGTGCGAGCAACCGACGAAATGCTGCTGCTTCGAGTTCAATTTGTGTTTGTTTGTCCATGGTCTTCCAAATTTTCGTATAAATAACAATTCACTACATGGCCAGCGCCAAGATCAGTGGTTTGTGGATATGACAGTTTACAGATTGGCATCGCCTGTGGACACCGTTGATGAAAATGACAACCGGCTGGCGGATTGGCTGGTGAAGGTAATTCACCACTGACGCTGGCCAGTTTGTTGTCACCCTCTAAATCCGGCACCGCTGCCAACAGGGCTTGGGTGTATGGATGCTTTGGTGAACTTAATACCTGCTCGCGACTGCCCTGCTCGACAATTCTGCCCAAATACATCACGGCTACGCGATGTGCTAAATAATTGACGACACCAATATTATGGGTGATAAACAGAAACGACAGACCAAACTCATGCTGAATATCACGCAATAAATTCAGAATCTGCGCCTGCACGGATACATCCAGGGCGCTGGTCGGCTCATCACAAATAATCACTTCCGGCTCGGCAGCCAATGCTCTGGCAATACATAAACGTTGACGCTGCCCCCCAGAAAACGCATGTGGATAACGATCCTTAATATCAGTGCGCAGGCCCACCCGTTCCAGCAAACTATCAATATGTTTTAAACGCTGTTTTTCCGATAAATCGTGGAAACGGGCATGCAGGCCCTCTTCGATAATGTGGCGCACTGTCATGCGCGGATTCATCGATGAATAGGGATCCTGAAAAATGATCTGCAAGGCGCTGCGCATCGGTTTCAGTTGCCGTTGTGATAGCCTGTTTAAGGTCTTACCCTGAAATTTGACGCTGCCGGCAGTTACCGGCAAAAGCTGCAAAATACCTTTCCCGACAGTACTTTTGCCACAACCTGACTCACCGACCAGCGCCAGTGTTTCCGCTGCATGCAACGTTAAACTCAAGTCATCGACCGCTTTTACCTGACCGACAATACGCTGCAAAATGCCTTTGCGGATTGGGAAATGGATTTTCAGATTTTTGACCTGCAGTGCCGTTTGAGCAGAAGGTAACACTTCAGATAATTTTGACGGTAAATGCCGTTTTGTTTGCTGCTGGCTTTGATCTGCAATATCGTCATCGTATAAATGACAGCGCACACCCTCTGTAATGTCTCCCAGCCAAACCGGTAATCGCTGCTGACAAACTTCCCAAGCCCGGTCGCAACGCTCAGCAAAACGACAGCCGGTAAAAATCTGATTCAATGGCGGCACTGTGCCTTTAATCACTGATAATCGTTGCTGACGTTTTTGTTCGCCAGGTAACGCGGCAAATAATTTTTGTGTATAGGGGTGTCTCGGCTCAGAAAAAAATGCTTGTCTTTCTGCCGTTTCAACGATTTGACCGGCATACATGACCGCCACCCGATCGGCCATTTGCGCCACTACGCCCAAATCATGACTGATCAATAGAATGGCCATACCGGTATCGCGCTGAATCTGTTTTAACAAATCGAGGATTTGTGCCTGGATCGTAACATCCAGTGCCGTCGTGGGTTCATCGGCAATCAGTAATTCTGGCTCCCCGGCCAGCGCCATCGCAATCATGACCCGCTGTTTCATCCCGCCAGAGAGCTGATGCGGATATTCTTTTAAACGTCTTAACGGATCAGGAATGCCCACCGCATTCAGTAAATCCATACAGCGCGTTGTGACTTGATTGGATGATAGTTTAAAGTGCCAGCGTAAACATTCACCTAATTGCTGACCAATACTCAGCACAGGATTCAGTGAGCTTTGCGGCTCCTGAAAAATCATAGCAATGCGCCGGCCACGAATATGCTCCATTTGTGCTTCTGAAAAGCGCAGCAAATCAACCGCATCAAGCAGCACTTCACCGGCAGCAATATGACTGGCTGGCTGTGGATTGAGACGCAATAATGACAGTGCAGTCATCGATTTACCGCAGCCCGACTCACCAAGCAAAGCAAAGGTTTCACCCTGATTAATCTCAAAATCAATGCCATCAACTGCTTTAAAGGCAGCAGCGCCATCACCAAACCAGGTTTTTAATCCTTTTACTTGCAACAACGGTGTGCTCATTGGCTTGCCTGCATACGTGGATCAAACGCATCACGGACCACATCAGCAAATAAATTCGCTGCCAATACCAGGACAAACATGGAAATAAACGCCGCAGTCAGCGACCACCAGACCACCGGATCCCGTGCCATTTCCAGTCGGGCACTGTTGATCATGTTGCCCCAGCTAATCATGGTCGGATCCACGCCCACACCGACATAGGAGAGCACCGCTTCTGCCAGCACCAACCCGCTGAAATCCAGTACGACAGTGATCAAAACGATATGCATTAAATTAGGCAGAATATGCCGGTGCAAAATCGTAAAACCATTCACACCCAGTGCTCTGGCAGCAAGCACATATTCAGCCTCACGTAACTTTAAGGTTTCACCACGCAATATCCGGCATAAACCGGTCCAACTGGTGACGCCGAGGATCAGACACAAAAACAGCAGCCGGAGATCCGCGCGCTCGGCGGCAGTGGCAAAATTTTCCGGATGATTATTGATATATACCTGCAGCATCAACACAGCAGCAGCAATCAACAACACGCCAGGAATTGAATTTAATGTGGTGTAAATATACTGAATAATATCGTCGAGCCAGCCTCGAAAATAACCAGCAGCAATGCCCAGCAAAATCGCCAACGGCAACATCACCAGCGTCGTTAGCGTACCAATGACCAGACCGGTGCGGATACTTTTTAAAGCCTGATAAAGCACATCCTGCCCCACTTTATCGGTACCCAGCACATGGTAAAACTGGCTGAGATGAATCAGGTTAAACGTCACCAGCAAGATGAAGAACAGGGTTAAATACAGCGTTCGCAGAGGATACTGACTTTGCCCCTGTAACCACTGCCGACAGGTTTTCCCAAAAGCTTGCTTATCAGGTCGGCTATAAAAGGCTGCCATAGCCATAAAAATAAGCGCGGTGATGACCACAGCCCAGACACTACTGGTGATGATCCGTTGCCGGACATCGGACCACTTTTGGCTTTCGTCATCTAAACGCTGACCACCAAATTTCAGTGGCGGGTAACCATAAACCAGAGAACCATCCTGCAGTTGCATTTCACGGCTGAATAAACGCGTGGCAAAGGGGGCTGAATAGGTTTTTTCGACTTGATTATGTAACGGCTTTACCAGCACATCAAACAGACTTTGCACTTCGTTATCGTAGTGCACTTCACTATCAACGTTTTGTTGGGGCAAAACATTCCGGAAATGTACCGAATCGAGCAAGCCAATGCCGACATAAACCAATAAAATCATCGTGGCTATAACACCACGTTTGCGGCTGAATACCTGCTGCCAGGGTGCGCGCAAATGCGGTTTACGGCGAATATAGAAAATACCGGCAATGATAACGGCCAACAGGCTGAAAATCAGGATATCTGTCCACAAAAATACCGGCAAAAAGGGCATGCTTATCCTTGGGTCTGCTGATTTTTCAGAGCCACCACTGCTGGAAGCTCGCACGGGGTAACAGACCGTAATTTATTTTTTCAGGCGGCTGATATCTACCTTCAATTCCCGGGGTAGTGAAAATGCAATGTTTTCTAATTCGCCATTATCTTCAGAAACATCGTCAATGCCCAGCATTTTTAAACGTTTAACGACATCTTGCACCAATAACTCAGGCGCTGAGGCTCCGGCAGTTAAACCGACCGTTGTAATCCCTTGCAACCAGGCTGGATCTATTTCGGCAGCACTATCGATCAAGTAGGCTGGTGCGCCCAGTTTATTGGCCAATTCTTTTAATCGGTTGGAATTAGAGCTATTGGTTGAACCGACCACCAACACCAAATCACAGTCTGCAGCCATTCGTTTGACGGCATCCTGACGATTTTGGGTGGCATAACAAATGTCGTCTTTTCCCGGGCCGATAATATTAGGGAAGCGCTTGCGCAGCGCATCGATAACAATCGTCGTGTCATCAACCGACAGCGTCGTTTGGGTCACAAACGCCAGATTATTCGGATTTTTGACCGTTAAACGGGCCACATCTTCTGGCGACTCGACCAAATACATGCCACCCTGTTCAGCAGTGTACTGCCCCATCGTACCCTCGACTTCAGGATGGCCGGCATGGCCAATCAAAATACATTCCCGGGCGACTTTTTCATGACGGGCAACCTCCATGTGCACTTTGGTCACAAGCGGACATGTGGCGTCAAACACTTTAAGTCCCCGCTGCTTGCCTTCGTTTTGTACAGCAAGCGATACCCCGTGGGCACTGAAAATCAGTGTGGCGTCATCCGGCACATCAGATAGTTCTTCGATAAATACTGCACCTTTAGTCCGCAAGTCATCGACCACGGTGCGGTTATGTACGACTTCATGGCGCACGTAAATTGGTGCACCAAATAATTCCAGCGCACGTTCGACAATATCTATTGCCCTATCGACACCAGCGCAAAATCCGCGCGGATTGGCTAACAATAATTTTGCCATTTACAACACCGCCTTGGGATAGGAACCCAGCACCCGGAAAATCGACGATTCGCTTTCCAGTTTCTTTAATGCCGTGGCAACACTACTATCCTGACTGTGACCCTCAATATCAATAAAGAACACGTATTCCCAAATGCCTTTACGCGATGGTCGTGATTCAATCCGGCTCATACTGATGCCGCTTTCCGCTAAGGGTTGCAACAAGTTCTGCAGCGCACCGGGCTTGTTTTTTGTAGACACCAGCAATGCCGTTTTATCATCACCGCTGGGGCCAACATCCTGCGAACCAATCACCAGAAACCGCGTGGTATTGCCAACTTCATCTTCAATGTTATTGGCTAAAATATTCAGCTGATAAATCTCAGCGGCGCGATTTCCGGCAATCGCTGCACAATTCTCCTGCTCTTTGCCAACCCGCTTAGCCGCTTCTGCATTGCTGTTAACCGGAATTTGTTCAGCATCCGGCAAGTTTTCAGTCAACCAGTGACGGCATTGTGCCAACGCCTGAGGATGAGCATAAACTTTATTTATATCAGATAATTGCGACGCGTTGCTCAACAGGTAATGATGAATACGTAAAGTCACTTCGCCATTAATTTTCAGCGATGAACTGATAAACCTGTCCAGCGTATGGCTCACCATACCTTCGGTAGAGTTTTCGACCGGCACGACGCCATAACAGGCCTGTCCGGTTTCCACGCTGTGAAAGACGTCAGCAATCGTAGACATTGATTGTAATTGTACGGAACCGCCGAAGTGCTTTAAAGCCGCCGCCTGTGTAAAGGATCCTTCCGGGCCAAGGTAGGCGATACGCAATGGTTTTTCCGCTGCCAGACAAGCTGACATGATTTCCCGAAATAAACGCGCCATTTCAGTATTGGATAACGGGCCGGTATTGCGCGCCATGACATTTCGCAAAATCATCGCTTCACGCTCAGGACGGTAAAAGTCGCTTTGATCGCCAACCGACTGTTTGATTTCTGCCACTTGATGGGCCAGCACAGTTCGCTCATTGAGCAGTGCCTGGATTTTTTCATCCACTGCATCAATCTGCTGCCGCACTATTTGCAAGGCTTTTTGTTCTGACATGCTTAACCGAACCTACGCTCGAATGCCGCCATAAAGGCAATCAGTTTATCCACACCAGCTTCCGGCATCGCGTTGTAAATACTAGCGCGCATACCGCCTAGATCCCGGTGGCCTTTCAGCGTCAGTAAACCTTCTGCTGCGGCCATTTGCAAGAATTGCTTATCGAGACTGCTGTCGGCCAGGGTGAATGGAATATTCATCCATGAACGGTGACGTGGGTCCACCGGATTAGCATAAAAATCACTGCCATCAATCGCTGCATAGAGTTTGCGAGCTTTACGGGCACTAATTTCACCCATTGCCGCCAGACCGCCCTGCTGTTTCAACCACTGAAACACCAGACCAGCTAAATACCAGCTGTAGGTGGCCGGTGTGTTAAACATTGAGCCATTGGCATCATGGATTTTATAGTCAAACATCGTTGGCGTGCCTGGTAATGTCTGCCTCATCAGATCACGGCGGACAATAACAATACATAAGCCCGCCGGACCAATATTTTTCTGGGCACCGGCATAAATCAGTCCAAAACGATTGATATCCACTGGCCGAGATAAAAGCGTTGATGACATATCGGCAACCAGCGGTGCATTACTCATCGCCGGAATGTCGTGAAACTCGACACCATGGATAGTCTCATTGGGCGTGTAATGCAAATAAGCGGCGTTATCTGACACCTGCCAATCAGCAAAATCCGGGATGGTGGTGTAATGAGATGGCTTGGCATCGGCGACCACATTAACATTGCAGTAATGGCCGGCTTCGACGATAGCTTTTTCCGACCAGGCACCGGTATTGGCGTAATCAGCCGTTTTACTATCCCCCAGTAGATTCATCGGGATCATCGAAAACTGACTGGACGCACCGCCTTGCAAAAACAACACCGCATACTCATCAGAAATACCCAGTAATTCGCGTAAATCAGCTTCTGCCTGCTGGGCGATTTCAGTGTATTCCGGGCCACGATGACTCATTTCCATCACCGACATACCACTACCACGCCAGTCGAGCATTTCCTCGCGCGCTTGCTGCATTACCGCATCCGGCAGCATGGCCGGACCGGCACTGAAATTATAGGCTCTCAAGGCTTATTCTTCTGTTAAGTCATCAGTCTCTGGTAAATCTTCAGCGTCTTCTTCTTCAACAACACGCTCAAGGCCAACCAGTTTTTCGTCTTTGGTCAGATTAATCAGTTTCACGCCCTGGGTATTACGCCCCACCAGTGACACATGTTTAACCGGTGTTCTGACCAGGGTACCGCCATTGGTGATCAGCATGATCTGATCTTCATCATCAACCTGCACCGCGCCGACTACCTGGCCATTTCGGGCAGAGGTTTGGATGGAAATTATGCCTTGTCCACCACGGCCCTGAACCCGATATTCTTCAAGGTTAGTGCGTTTACCAAAACCAAATTCGGTTGCAGTCAGAATCGGGCCTTCCGGACGAGCAATGACCAATGAAATAATTTTTTCACCATCTGCCAAACGCATACCACGAACACCACGTGATACCCGGCCCATTGAACGAACATCAGTTTCCGGGAAGCGAATCACTTTACCGTTACTGCTAAACAACATGACATCAGACAGGCCATCAGTCAGTGCCACATCAACCAATAAATCATCTTCTTTCAAATCGACAGCAATAATGCCGTTGGCACGTGGCCGCGAGTAATCGACTAATGGTGTTTTCTTAACGGTACCGCTGGCGGTAGCCATAAAAATAAATTTATCCGCTTCAAATTCCCGGATCGGCAACACCGCATTAATCCGCTCACCTTCGTCTAACGGCAACAAATTAACAATCGGTTTACCTCGTGCCGTCCGGCCGCCCTGTGGCAATTCATAGACTTTTTTCCAATACACTTTACCAGCGCTGGAGAAACACAGCAGCGTATCGTGGGTGTTGGCAATAAATAAATGCTCGACAAAATCTTCATTTTTCATTGAAGTGGCAGCTTTGCCTTTACCGCCACGCCGTTGCGCCTGATAGGTATCCAACTGCGTTGTTTTAGCATAGCCGGCGTGTGACAGGGTCACCACCATCTCTTCTTCGCAAATTAAATCTTCGAGTGTCAGATCCAAATGGGTGTCGAGGATTTCGGTGCGACGTTCATCACCATATTCTTCTTTAATAGCAACCAACTCTTCACGAATCACGGCCATCAAATTATCGCCGTCACTCAAAATCGCCAATAAATCGCGGATTTGATCAAGTACTTCACGGTATTCCTGCAGGATCTTGTCTTGTTCTAAACCTGTCAGGCGGTGCAAACGCATATCAAGAATGGCTTGTGCCTGAACCGGCGACAAATAATATTTGCCATCAACCAGACCAAACTGATCAGCCAAATCTTCAGGGCGTGAGGCTTGCGCACCGGCAGCGCCCAACATTTCCAGAATCATTTCACTGCGCCAGCCCTGCGAGACCAGTGCATCCTTGGCTTCTGACGGGTTTGGTGAGGCTTTAATGAGCTCTATTACTTCGTCTATATTGGCTAAAGCCGTCGCCAAACCTTCCAAAATATGGGCGCGCTCACGGGCTTTACGCAGTTCGTAAATCGACCGGCGTGTCACTACCTCACGGCGGTGACGAATAAAGGCCTGTAAAATCTGCTGTAAATTCAGCGTGCGTGGCTGACCATCAATAATCGCCACCATATTGATGCCAAACACCGTTTGTAACTGGGTTTGCTGGTATAAATTATTGAGTATTACTTCGGGCACTTCGCCACGTTTCAGCACCACCACCATGCGCATACCGTCTTTATCAGACTCATCGCGCAGCGCCGAAATACCTTCAATTTTTTTCTCTTTGACCAACTCGGCAATTTTTTCCAGCAAGCGGGCTTTATTTACCTGATAAGGCAGTTCATTAACGACAATGCTTTGCTGACCAGTAGCTTCATTGGTTTCAATGTCGGCACGGGCCCGCATGTAAACACGACCTCGGCCTGTTGCATAAGCTTCAGCAATACCACGGGCACCATTGATCATCGCGGCTGTCGGGAAATCTGGTCCTGGCACAAACTCCATCAGTCCAGCAATATCAATTTCCGGATTATCAATCATTGCCACACAGGCGTTAAGAATCTCGGTCAGATTATGCGGCGGGATATTGGTCGCCATCCCTACGGCGATCCCGGATGAACCATTAACTAACAAAGCAGGAATTTTGGCCGGCAGTACCGATGGCTCGGATTCAGATTCATCGTAGTTAGCCACAAAATCGACGGTTTCTTTATCCAGATCGGCGAGCATTTCGTGGGCAATTTTTGCCATACGTACTTCGGTGTAACGCATCGCTGCAGGTGGATCACCGTCTACGGAGCCAAAGTTTCCCTGACCATCTACCAGCATATAGCGCATTGAAAAGGGCTGCGCCATGCGCACCATGGTGTCGTAAACAGCCGTATCACCATGTGGATGGTATTTACCGATAACGTCACCAACGATACGTGCCGATTTTTTATAGGAACTGTTCCAGTTATTACCTAGCTCGCGCATCGCGAAAAGCACGCGGCGATGTACCGGTTTTAAACCGTCACGGACATCTGGCAGGGCCCGACCCACGATTACACTCATCGCGTAATCAAGGTAGGACTGCTTCATCTCCTCTTCGATGCTAATCGAGTCCAGTTCCAGCGCAATCTCAGACATGCAGTTTTATTCCTAAAAAAATGGGGTCGCGGGCTATTGATACCAAAAATAGAATATTACCACTCTTGCCGATTTACTGCACGACTTAGACGTTGGCTAGGGTGACCCTGCCTTATCAAAATAATCGCTTAAATCCAGCTCCAGCGTGGCGAGAATCTCTTCCAGGCCATTTTTCCAGCCAGTTACCACTTCAGATGGACGGGTTTCATCAATGTCAGCATCGACCCGAAAGCCAGTTTGAAACAGCATCTTACTTTCAGTATCAACACCTGCAGGGCTTAAGAAAAACTGCATTTCGACTACGGCCAGTGGTGGATAAGCGGCACGCGCATCTCCAAAAAGCTTGGTTAAAGCTGTTTCCAATACCAAATCATGCGGTTGACTTTCATCGGTCACTACTTTGCTAAACAGGCCGCTTTTTGATAACCAACGCTCAAGCTGTGCGGTAAACATTGACTGTGGATCGGTCAGCAGCTCATGTGGCGGCTGCGGTTCAAATTGGTTATCGCCTACCCGAAACATTATCGTTGGCTCACGAAAATACGGGGCCACCCGAACAGGCTTCACCAGCAAAACACGGTTATTGGCAAACTGCGGTGCCACATTGCCACGATCTGCCTCTAATATATATAAGCGTGGCTGCGAATCATAATCCTCGACTTCGCCACCGCCAAAACTAAAACAACCAGCCAATAAAATACTCAAAAACATCAAAAATATTTTTTGTGAGTGTTTACGCACAGACAGCACAACTCCTATAAAAATAACTTGCTTACGCAGGATTTTAAAACCAGCCGCTATAATAGCTGGCGGCTGCTACTGAGCTCAACAAACAGGAATGATCGTGAACGCAATAACTGACCATATTCGTGAAATCCCCGATTTCCCGTCACCGGGTGTCACATTCAGAGACATCACACCTTTGCTACGTGAGCCACAAGCAATGCATCTTGCAATAACGGCCATGATACAGCCTTTTCAGGATTTTCCGTTGACTGCGGTGGCTGGCATGGAAGCACGCGGCTTTATATTTGGTGCCCTAGCCGCCCGCGAACTCAATGTCGGTTTTATTCCGCTACGTAAACCCGGCAAATTACCGCATCACATCCACAGTATTGATTATGACTTGGAATATGGCAGCACCGCTCTGGAAATTCATCGTGATGCGATCGGTGGAGGCGATCGGATTTTAATTGTCGATGATGTACTGGCTACCGGTGGCACGGCACTGGCCAGTTGCCAGTTAATCGAATCCCTGGGCGGTGATGTAGCCGGTTGTACATTTCTATTGGAAATCAGTGTTCTTCAGGGTCGCGAGAAGTTACATGCTTACTCGTTACATAGCCTTATTCAAAGCTGATGCTGGCATATCCGGTTCTGGCCACAAAGCCAGTAAATCCCGACAAACTGCTTGATAATCATCTGCTCTGGTGATCGCTGAAATCATCGCTACACTGCCAACACCGGTCTTTTTGAGAGATCTGGCTCGTGAAACATCAATACCACCAATCGCTACCAACGGTATATCGTCCAAAATTTGCTGCCATTCAATAACTTTGTCATGGCCCTGTGGCTGCCAGGGCATTTGCTTACTATCCGTGGCATATACAGGCCCAAGTGCAATATAACTCGGGGCAAGGGTCAAAGCTCTGGCTAACTCCCAATAACAATGCGTGGAAATCCCCAATCGCAAACCGGCATCAGCCATTGCAACAAGATCGGCATGATATAAATCTTCTTGCCCCAAATGCACACCATAAGCACCAGCATCAATTGCCTGCTGCCAATGATCATTAATAAACAAGCGACTATCCGGATATTGGTTAGCAATGGCGACCGCGTTGCTAATTTCAGTCTGGGCCAGTTTTTTATCATCGGTTTTCAAACGCAGCTGAATGGTGCGAATGCCTTGTTCGAAACATTTTGACAGCCAGTCAACGCTATCCACCACCGGATAAATACCCAGTTGTTTCGGACAAGCCGGGAATGAATATGTTTTGCCGATAGTACTCTGCGTGATATGTATTTCAGGCAGAACCACCCGATTGCGTTGCAATGATTGATGCTGAAATAACCGGTATGGGCCCACAGTCTGTGCCGCCAAATAGCCTTGGTTTAAATAACTTCGGGCCAGCACCACGGCTTCACGCATGACAAATTGCCGGGCCAAATAAGTGGCAACGGCTGAAGCCAGCACGCAACCTGTGCCCCGCACCGAGAACTCGTAACGGGCCGTCGTTAAATAAAATTGTTCGTTGCCATCCTGGTAAAAATCACTGCTTTGATGACCATCGCCATGACCGTCTTTAAGCAGACACGCCTTTACGCCTTTTGCCAGTAACTTATTTATCGCGTGTTTGTCTGAACTGCCAGTTAAATGTTGTAACTCTGGAAGATTGGGTGTCAGCAAGTCGATATGCGGCAATAACTGCTGATTAATCACATCAATGACACTGCGATCAACGCCTTGTCCGCCACTACTTGCCGACATCACCGGATCAATCACCACCGGTAATGCAGTTTTCTGCAAATAATCGGCAACGATTTTGGCAATTTCTGCATTCGGCAACAGGCCGATTTTCACTGCGGCAATGTTGAAATCAGTGGTGCAGCAATGCAGCTGATTGGCAAAGTCGTTTTCTGATAACGGATTAAGTGCCTCAAGGCCATCAGCCGTTTGCTCAGTCAGACATGTGATTAATGAAACCGGGTGTCCCCCCAACTGGCTGACAGTTTGAATATCAGCAGTCAACCCAGCCGCACCTTGCGGATCCAGGCCGCCAATTAATAAAACAACCGGTTTAGCCATGTTGTTGCCACAGTGGTTGATCCAATGTCGGCGTGCTCGGTTTGGCCTGTAAACGTTTGGGCATAATACCGGCTTCATAGGCAAGACGACCGGCATTAATCGCTTGTTTAAAAGCCTGCGCCATCACTGCTGGTTCCAGCGCTTCGGCTACCGCGGTATTCAGCAAAATACCGTCATAACCCAATTCCATTGCCTGAACGGCATCTGATGGTTTGCCAATACCGGCATCCACCAATAAATTCAAATCCGGCAAGCGTTCGCGCAATACCGTTAGAGCATACGGATTCAACAAGCCCTGCCCCGTGCCAATTGGCGCGCCCCAGGGCATTAAAACCTCACAGCCGAGATCGGCAAGTTTCTGACAAAGCACCAAATCATCAGTGCAATACGGAAACACTTTAAAACCGTCATTAATCAGTGTTTTGGTAGCCTCCAGCAAAGCAAATGGATCTGGTTGCAGATTAAAGCTGTCACCGAGCACTTCCAGTTTAATCCAATTGGTTTCGAATAACTCCCGCGCCATATATGCTGTTTTAACAGCCTCGGCGGCGCTGTAGCAACCCGCAGTATTCGGTAATAAATGACAGTTCAAATCTTTGATCATCTGCCAAAACTGCTGACCATTTGCAGCATCACTGGCGGTTTGCCGTCGCAAAGACACGGTAATGACCTCAGTACCTGAAGCACGAATCGCATCACACATAACCTTGGGTGATGGATACAAAGCTGTGCCGATAAACAGGCGGCTGTTTAACGTCTTGCCATATACATTCCAGCTTGATGTGTGCATATCAGCCTCCACTTATCGGTGATAAAATTTCGATGCGATCGCCCGGCTGAATCAAGCATTGTTCCAGGGTGGTTTTTGGTACGACAGTGTCATTGACCACTGCGACAAAACAGCCCTGATCCAGCCCCTGCTGCGCCAATATTTCAGCCAGATTCAAACTGGCAGTTAGCGCAACAGATTGATCGTTGATCCAAATCTGCATTTCAGTTTGCATAAGTAACTGCCTCCTGCTGCACATTTAATTGCAACAGCAATTCATTAATCATCACCGGCCCCAGCAAATAGCCATGGCGGTAAAAACCATTTAATTGAAAACCCCACGATTGCCGCCTTAATGCCGGCAAATGATCCGGCAAGGCTGGTCGGCAATGAGCACGCATTTCCAAAACCCTCGCTTCAGCAAAACCTTTATCGATGGTGTATAAAGCCGACAGTAATTCCATCGCACTGCGGACACTGACTGGACTACGATCCGATGATTCAATGACCGTTGCGCCAATCACAAACTGATGATTGGGACGCGGGGCCAAATACAGCGGATAACGCGGATGTAATAAACGCACGCAATGTTCAATCGACACTTCCGGCGCCTGCACCCGGACTACTTCACCGCGTACGCTGCGTAAGTCGGAGATATCCTGATGACTACCATTACCACGACAATCCAGCGCCAAATCAAATTGCGAAAAGCCATGCCCAAGAGCCTGCTGGCAAATAGCATCCAGTGAGCTTTCATCGATGTGTTCAAGTGGTTTTATCTGCCGCCAATCTGCGTTTTGTTGTAGCAAGTCACCGAGTAATTGAAATAACTGCCGGTTATCCAGACAGGCTTCTTGTTCAAACCATAAAGCCTCACTGAAATTGTTCGACAGTGCCGGCGACCGTTGCTGCAAAGCAGCTTGATCCAGCAGCTGAAAATCACCGTCATCCAGAACATGCAACGCACGGCGCTGATAACGTTGAAATTCAGCCAGGTCGCCGGTATGTGCTACAACCATCGTGCCGCATTTTGGCAAGAATACTGACTCGGGTAGTTCGTTTAACCATTGTTGCCACAAAGTCAGACTTTGCAATCCCAAATCCCTCAGCACACGCGCATCACCGACCGCTTCGGTAAATGGCGCAATCATTGATGCCGCGATATAACCAGCACTGTCCTTACCGGTCCTATCATCGCTGGATAAAATCGTGACATCGTGACCTTCAGCCAGCAACCGCCAGGCAGCTAACCGGCCAATCAAACCACTGCCGATAATCAAATAACGTCTCATGGCAACGAAACCTACAAATCAGACCTGCCGGTAAATCTTGCTACCACCCGCCTTAAATTCTTCCGATTTTTCGGCAAAGGCTGCTTTGACGTCGTGAGAAATTTTCATTGAGCAGAATTTTGGCCCACACATGGAACAAAAATGGGCTACTTTGGCACTCGGTTTTGGTAAGGTTTCATCATGGAAAGCACGCGCCGTGTCCGGATCTAAACCAAGATTAAATTGATCTTCCCAACGGAATTCAAAACGCGCTTTGGAAATCGCATCATCACGAATCTGCGCACCCGGATGGGCTTTGGCTAAATCGGCAGCATGAGCGGCAATTTTGTAGGTAATGATGCCGGTTTTGACATCGTCTTTATTAGGCAGCCCCAGATGTTCTTTGGGCGTTACATAACAGAGCATCGCGGTGCCAAACCAGCCAATCATCGCCGCGCCAATACCGGAAGTAATATGGTCATAACCCGGTGCGATATCAGTCACCAGCGGCCCTAGCGTATAAAACGGTGCTTCTTTGCAGACCTCTAATTGCAGATCCATATTCTCTTTGATTTTATGCATCGGCACATGGCCCGGCCCTTCCACCATGACCTGCACATCATGCTGCCAGGCAATCTGCGTCAGCTCACCCAATGTGCGTAATTCGGCAAATTGCGCAGCATCATTGGC
>JBFJJO010000029.1:0-19480 GCA_041612215.1 Methylophaga sp. | reverse complement strand
TGACCAACCAAAAAGGTGGGGTAGGTAAAACCACTTCAACGGTTAATCTGGCGGCATCACTGGCCGATTATGGCAAAAAGGTATTGCTGATTGATCTGGATCCGCAGGGCAATGCCACCACAGGCTGTGGCGTTGATAAAGAGCAATTACAAAGCAGCAGTTACGAAGTCATCATGGCGGAAAGCAAAGCCGTTGATGCCATTATCCGGCCTGATGATCTGGGCTTTGATGTGATGCCCGCCAATACTGATTTAACGGCTGCTGAAGTACAGTTGTTAGATATCAAGTTACGCGAACACCGGCTGCGGTTAGCGCTGGAATCCACCCGCGAAAGATATGATTTTATCCTAATTGATTGTCCGCCCTCACTAAGCATGCTCACAGTAAATGCGCTGGTCGCTGCTAAAGGCGTGTTGATCCCCATTCAATGCGAGTATTACGCACTGGAAGGTTTGTCATCATTGTTGAAGACGGTTGAGCGGGTAAAGCAGCGTGCCAATCCCACGCTGGAAGTCACCGGCTTACTGCGCACCATGTTTGATGCGCGTAATAATCTGGCCAATCAGGTGTCTCGGCAATTGATTAACCATTTTCAGAGCAAAGTTTTTCACTCCATTATTCCGCGCAATGTGCGTCTTGCCGAGGCGCCCAGCCATGGTCTGCCTGTGTTAAATTATGACCGGGCATCACGTGGTTCGATTGCCTACATGGCGTTGGCCAGTGAGCTGATGCGTCGTGATAAAAAAGCAACCGAAGCAGCAGGCGGATAATTCAGATGGCAACAAAAAAAAGAGGTTTAGGGCGCGGACTTGACGCATTACTCGCCGATGTCCAGGAAACGTCAACGGAAGTAAGTAACGATAGTTTGCAGCATTTTGCCCTTGATCAACTCCAGCCCGGGAAATACCAGCCGCGTATAGATATGTCGCAAGAGTCGCTGGAAGAACTGGCGGATTCGATTCGCGCTCAGGGTTTAGTTCAACCGATTGTGGTGCGGCCTATTGGTGATAGTCGCTATGAAATTATTGCCGGTGAACGTCGCTGGCGGGCGTCGCGATTAGCCGGGCTGACGACCATACCGGTACTGGTCAAGGATGTTTCTGATCGCAGTGCCATTGCCATGGCGCTGATTGAAAATATCCAGCGTGAAAATCTCAATCCGATGGAAGAGGCCAATGCCCTGCATCGTTTGCGCGAAGAATTTGAAATGACGCATCAGCAGGCGGCCGAAGCAGTGGGGAAATCGCGTGCTGCAGTGACCAATTTGCTGCGTTTGCGTAATTTGCATGATTCGGTCAAACGGCTGGTGGAAAATTGCGATCTGGAAATGGGACATGCACGGGCTTTATTGGCGCTTGAAGATGAAGCTCAGGCTGACGCCGCCCAGCAAGTTGTTGAAAAAGGATTGTCAGTTCGTGAAACCGAGCAATTGGTTCGACGCATACTAAAACCCAGCAAATCTGTAGATAAACAATTGGCTCGTGCGCAAGCAGAAGTGTCTGACCTAACCCAGCAGTTGCACGAAAAGCTCGGCCAGCAAGCCAGTGTTAAGCATCTGAGCAGCGGCAAAGGCCGCGTGGTTATTCAATACAGCAATGTCGCAGAATTGAAAAAGTTACTGGCCAGAATAAAGTAAAGCCATGAATGCGTTGACCCCGTAAGCGGCATCTATCTATAATGTCGCGATTTGCTTCAAGCAAAAAATTAAAATCCAGTAGGCGCCGATGGATCGATTAGTCCGAGCACAGCCTGTCAACCATGTGTTGCGTTGGCAATGTGTGATGCTGGTACTGATAACCTTAGTTGGATTTGTTTGGCAGGGTGTAGCTACCGCTATAGGACTCTTTTACGGGGCCGTCATAGCGATAATTAATACACTGCTAATGAAATGGCATTTGCATCGTGCAGCCTATTCCGCACGCGCCGATGCCGAGAAAAACTTAAGTAAAGCATACAGATGTGTCGTTGAGCGCTGGCTAACAAGCTTAGTGTTATTTGCCATCGGTTTTGCGGTTTTGGCTTTATTGCCGCTGCCCCTGCTGATTGGCTTCGTGCTGACACAACTGATGTTGTTTTTGGGATATACGAACCGGACTTGAATCCAGACATGGCTAGTGAACAGATAACTACATCAGAATATATCAAGCATCACCTTCAGAACCTGACCTTTGGTCAAAAACAAGCTGAAACAGAGCCTGGCGTTTGGGCGCCAACAGGTGACTGGGGTTTTGCCATGTCATCTGGTGAAGCCGCCAACATGGGGTTCTGGTCTATCAATGTCGACACCATGTTTATGTCGATTTTATTGGGCGGCCTGATGATGTGGTTTTTCCGCAGCGTCGCTTTAAAAGTCTCTGCCGGTATCCCAACTGGCATGCAAAACTTCGCTGAAATGATTATTGAATTCATCGATGACACTGTCCGGGGCTCTTTCTCCGGCGGCAAAAATAATATGGTTGGACCACTGGCACTGACAATTTTTGTCTGGGTGTTTTTAATGAACCTGATGGATTTAATTCCGGTTGATTTGATACCACTGGCGGTTATGCATGGTGCCGGGGCATTATTTGGTGTTGACCCACATAACGTATTCTTCAAGATTGTACCGACCACCGATCCTAATGCCACGTTAGGCATGGCCTTGTTTGTCTTCCTGCTGATGTTGTACTACAGCTTCAAGATCAAAGGTGCTGGCGGTTTTATTGGTGAACTGACCTTGCAACCTTTCGGTAAATGGGCTTTGCCAATCAATCTGGTTCTGGAAACAGTGACATTGATTGCCAAGCCGTTTTCGTTGGCATTGCGGTTGTTCGGTAATATGTATGCAGGTGAAATGGTATTTATCTTGATCGCCACCATGTACGGTGCCGGCATAATTTTGGGTTCTTTTGCCGGTTTGTTACAAGTCGGTTGGGCAATTTTCCATATTCTGATCATTACTTTGCAAGCATTCATCTTTATGGTGCTGACCGTAGTGTATATAGATATGGCGCATCAGGAACATCACTAGGTTTTATTGGGTTTTAATTTCTTTTTTTAGTCAATATTTAGTTGTAGGAGAGAAAAATGGATATGGGTTTAGTTTACATCGCAGGTGCTCTGATGATTGGTTTGGGCGCACTGGGCGCTGCTATCGGTGTTGGTATGTTGGGTGGTCGCTTTCTTGAAGCTGCTGCTCGTCAACCTGAATTAGTGCCAATGCTACGTACACAGTTCTTTTTGGTTGCCGGTCTGGTTGATGCGGTACCTATGATCGCTGTCGGTTTGGCAATGTACGTTCTGTTCGCGGTTGCGGGTTAAGGAATTTTTTGAACCCCATTTGCGATAACAGAGAGGTATTAGCATGAATATCAATGCAACCTTGATTGGCCAGTTGATTGCGTTCGCGGTATTTGTCGCGTTTTGCATGAAGTACGTTTGGCCTCCCATCATGCACGCGTTGGAAGAGCGCAAAAAGAAAATTGCCGATGGTTTGGCAGCGGCTGAACGTGGTCGTCATGAACAGGAGCTGGCCGAAAAACGTGCCCAGCAAGTGATTCATGAAGCTAAAAATCAGGCAAGCGAAATCGTTTCACAAGCTCAGCGCCGTGGTAACGAAATTGTCGATGAAGCAAAAACCAATGCCCGTACCGAAGGTGAGCGCATTCTGACATCTGCCCGTGCAGAAATTGATCAGGAAGCCAACCGGGTACGTGACGAGTTGAGAACCCAGGTATCTGTCGTAGCATTGGCCGGTGCCAGTAAAATTCTTGGCCGTGAAATCGATGATAAAGCGCATACCGAGCTGCTTGATGAACTGGTCAGCCAAATCTAGAGGAATCATAGGATGGCAGAAGTAATAACCATCGCACGCCCCTACGCTGTCGCAGTTTTTTCGCTGGCGCAGGAGAAAGGCGATTTACAGACTTGGTCTGATTTGCTGCAGGTGGCTGCACAATGTGCAGATACCGCTGAGGTCGAGGCCATTCTGACCAATCCAGCGGTCAGCGACGAACAGGCTGTTAATCTGCTCGGTGATGTGGTGGGTGAATTATCCGCCGATGCGCGCAACTTTCTGCTGCTGTTAGCCGAAAATAACCGGTTACTACTGCTGCCAGAAATTGCCACACTTTATGAGCAATTGCGTGCCGAGTCGGAGCAAACGATGACCGCCGAAGTGGTCACTGCTCGTGCCCTGAGCGATGCGCAAAAAACCAAAATCGCAGCCGCATTGAAAAAGCGTCTGGGCAAAGAGGTTACCTTAACTGAGCAAGTCGACGAAAGCCTGCTGGGCGGCGCAATCATTCGGGCAGGCGATCTGGTTATTGATGGATCTGCCTTAGGTAAATTGAACAGACTGGCCAACGCGATTCGCTAATCGGCCCGTTAAAGAGGAAACAGAGATGCAACTGAATTCAGCAGAAATCAGTGACCTGATCAAAAAGCGTATTTCAAGCTTTGACGGGGCAACTGAAGCACGTACCGAAGGCACCGTAGTTGGTGTAACTGATGGTATCGTGCGTATTCATGGTCTTGCCGATGTCATGTCCGGGGAAATGCTTGAGTTCCCTGGTAACACATTCGGTATGGCGCTTAACCTTGAGCGTGACTCCGTTGGTGCCGTTATTTTAGGTGCTTACCAACACATTACCGAAGGCGATAAAGTTAAATGTACTGGCCGGATTCTGGAAGTGCCAGTCGGTGAAGCATTGCTTGGTCGTGTGGTTAACTCATTGGGTCAACCCATTGATGGCAAGGGCGACATTGACGCTAAAGAAGTTTCACCGATTGAGAAAGTTGCTCCCGGTGTTATCGCGCGTAAATCAGTTGACCAACCTATTCAAACGGGTTTGAAATCAATCGATGCCATGATCCCGGTTGGTCGTGGTCAGCGCGAATTGATTATCGGTGATCGTCAAACTGGTAAAACCGCTATTGCCGTTGATGCTATCATCAACCAGAAAGGTACGGGCGTTAAATGTATCTATGTAGCGATTGGTCAAAAAGCATCTTCAATTGCCAACGTCGTTCGTAAGCTTGAAGAGCATGATGCTTTGGGTCACACCATTATCGTTGCGGCATCAGCTTCTGATTCAGCTGCACTGCAATTTATCGCGCCATACGCTGGTTGTTCAATGGGCGAATACTTCCGTGATAAAGGCGAAGATGCCCTGATCATTTATGATGATTTGACCAAGCAAGCCTGGGCATATCGTCAAGTATCTCTGTTGTTGCGTCGTCCGCCAGGTCGTGAAGCCTATCCTGGTGACGTCTTCTATCTTCACTCACGCTTGCTGGAACGTGCAGCCCGCGTCAATGAAGATTACGTAGAAAAATTCACCGACGGTAAAGTAAAAGGCAAAACCGGTTCATTGACCGCATTGCCTATCATCGAAACCCAAGCTGGTGACGTATCTGCTTTCGTACCGACCAACGTGATTTCAATTACTGACGGTCAGATCTTCCTCGAGACTGACTTGTTTAACGCCGGTATCCGTCCTGCGATTAATGCCGGTCTGTCGGTGTCGCGTGTTGGTGGTGCAGCGCAAACTAAAATCATCAAGAAACTGGGTGGTGGTATTCGTCTGGACTTGGCGCAGTATCGTGAACTGGCAGCATTTGCCCAGTTTGCCTCAGACTTAGACGAAGCGACCCGTGCACAAATCAGCCGTGGTCAGCGTGTAACTGAGCTGATGAAACAAAAACAATATCAACCACTGTCTGTAGCTGAAATGGCGATTTCGCTGTTCTCTGCTAATGAAGGCTTCCTGGATGATGTTGACGTGAGCAAAGTGGGTTCTTTTGAATCTTCATTGTTGGCAAACATGCGTTCACAACATGCTGAGTTGATGGATACCATCAATGAAACAGGCAAATTTGATGACGATATCGCTGGCCAGATGCGCAGCGCGATTGAAAAATTCAAAGCCAACGGCAGCTGGTAAGCGAGGCATAATTCATGGCTAGCGGTAAAGAGATACGCACACAGATAGCGAGCATCAAAAGCACGCAGAAGATCACCTCTGCGATGGAAATGGTGGCTGCCAGTAAAATGCGTAAAGCTCAAGAACGCATGGCGGCAACGCGTCCTTATGCTGACAAGATTTTGAATGTTATTCAGCATTTGGCGTATGCCAACCCTGAGTATCGGCACCCATATTTGCAGGAACGTGAAGAAACCCAGCGCGTTGGCTATATTGTGGTGTCTTCAGATCGCGGTTTATGTGGTGGTTTGAACAATAATTTGTTCAAGGAAGTGCTGAAAGATATTAGCGCTAAGTCTGATAAAGGCTTAAAGGTTGATATTTGTGCAATTGGCCAAAAGGCCTCGACATTTTTCAGTCGTCTGCCGGTCAATATGGTTGCCCAGGTCACACAGTTAGGTGATGCACCGGGCGTTCAAAAATTGATCGGTACCATCAAGGTGATGCTGGATGCTTTCGAATCGGGTCAAATTGACAGTTTATATCTGGTCTATAACCAGTTTGTAAACACCATGACCCAGGAAGATAAATTCATTCGTTTGCTGCCAGCAACACCGGGCGAGCCAAGTAAAGAAATGTCTCATCACTGGGATTATATTTACGAGCCGGATGCTAAAGAAGTGCTGGATGATTTGTTGGTTCGCTACATCGAATCCGTAGTCTATCAAGGCGTTGTCGAAAATATCGCTTCTGAGCAAGCATCGCGGATGATTGCGATGAAAAATGCGTCAGACAATGCCGGCGACCTTATCGATGATCTGCAGCTTGTTTACAACAAAGCCCGCCAGGCTGCGATTACGCAGGAAATCTCGGAAATTGTTGCCGGTGCCGCTGCGGTATAACTGAATTAAAGGGCTTAGCAGCCCGAACCTATTGGAAAGAGGAAGCGAGATGAGCTCTGGAAAGATTGTACAAATTATCGGCGCGGTCGTTGACGTGGAATTTCCCCGCGACAGCATGCCAAATATTTATGATGCTTTGATGGTTGAAGAAGCTGGTTTAACCCTTGAAGTACAGCAACAACTGGGTGACGGCGTCGTCCGGACCATTGCCATGGGTACCACTGATGGCTTGAAACGCAGCTTAGCCGTATCGAATACTGGTAAAGCCATCAGCGTTCCAGTTGGCCAGAAAACACTGGGCCGTATCATGGACGTATTGGGTAACCCAATCGACGAAAAAGGCGACATCGGTGAGGAAGAGCGTTGGGGTATCCACCGCAAAGCGCCTGCATTTGATGAGCTGTCTGCCAGTAACGAATTGCTGGAAACCGGTATCAAAGTTATCGACCTGGTCTGCCCGTTCGCTAAGGGTGGTAAAGTCGGTTTGTTTGGTGGTGCCGGTGTTGGTAAAACCGTCAACATGATGGAATTGATTCGTAACATCGCTATCGAGCATAGCGGTTTCTCGGTATTTGCCGGTGTGGGTGAGCGTACTCGTGAAGGTAACGATTTCTATCACGAAATGACTGACTCCAATGTAATCGATAAAGTATCACTGGTTTACGGTCAAATGAATGAGCCACCAGGTAACCGTCTGCGTGTTGCGTTGACCGGTCTGACCATGGCTGAATTCTTCCGTGATGAAGGCCGTGATGTCCTGTTCTTCGTAGATAACATTTACCGTTACACATTGGCCGGTACTGAAGTATCTGCGCTGTTAGGTCGTATGCCTTCAGCGGTAGGTTATCAGCCAACACTGGCCGAAGAAATGGGTGTACTGCAAGAACGTATCACCTCAACTAAAACCGGTTCTATCACGTCAATCCAGGCCGTTTACGTTCCTGCCGATGACTTGACCGATCCATCTCCAGCGACCACTTTCGCGCATTTGGATGCAACGGTTGTACTGTCGCGTTCAATTGCCGAATTGGGTATCTATCCTGCGATTGACCCGCTGGACTCGACGTCACGTCAGCTGGATCCATTGGTTGTCGGTAACGAGCATTATGATATCGCCCGTGGTGTGCAAAACACGCTGCAACGTTATAAAGAACTAAAAGATATTATCGCGATCCTGGGTATGGATGAATTGTCTGAAGAAGACAAACTGTCTGTATCACGTGCGCGTAAAATTCAGCGTTTCATGTCGCAGCCATTCTTCGTTGCTGAAGTATTCACCGGTGCCCCTGGTAAATATGTTTCACTGAAAGATACTCTGGCTGGTTTCCGTGGCATTCTGGATGGTGAATATGATTCACTGCCAGAACAAGCGTTCTACATGGTTGGCACCATCGACGAAGCAATTGAAAAAGCCAAAAAGTACTAATCTCTTGGGAGGTAGCTGATGGCTATGACAGTTCATGTTGATATCGTAAGTGCTGAAGAATCCATTTATTCTGGAATGGTAGAAGCGGTAATCGCGTCAGCACAAGAAGGCGAAGTGGGTATTTACCCGCGTCACGCCCCTTTGCTAACTCGCCTGAAGCCAGGTGAAGTACGGTTACTTAAAGATGGTAAAGAAGAGCATTTTTATATCTCTGGTGGCATTTTAGAAGTTCAGCCACACATCGTTACCATTTTGGCCGATACTGCATTACGCGCTAATGACGTTAATGAAGCTGCTGCTTTGGAAGCCAAGGCATCTGCGGAAAAAGCGCTTAGTGATAAATCGGCGAAGATGGACTTTGCAGAAGCGCAAGTTAAGCTGGCTGAAGCAATGGCGCAATTGCGGGCTATTGAAAGAGCACGTAAAACACGCAAGCATTAATCACGAAAGTGATGATCCAGAAAAGGCTGTCTTCGGACGGCCTTTTTTGTTTACAGGTCTTTGCTAAACTACAGTGCTAATATAAGGAATTCTTTATGTCTCTGGCTATCATTATCCTCGCTGCCGGCAAAGGCACCCGTATGAAATCTGCCAAGCCAAAAGTGATGCACACTCTGGCTGGAAAATCCCTGCTGCAACACGTGATCGATACCGCTAAACAGCTTAACCCTGCCAGTCTGTCCGTGGTCTGTGGCAATGGTGCTGATGAAGTTGTGCCGTACTTACAAGTACAAAATATCGATATTGCCATGCAGCTTGAACAAAAGGGTACCGGCCATGCCGTTGAGCAAGCCAAAGCCGCTTTTGCCAATAGTGATCAAACATTGGTGCTATACGGTGATGTGCCTTTGATTCAGCTCGACACACTGCAAGCGCTGATTGATTGTGGTGACAGCAAGAGTTTAAAGGTGCTGACAGCGATTCTGGATGATCCTACCGGTTATGGCCGTATTGTTCGTGATGATAATGATCAGATGCTATGTATCGTCGAAGAAAAAGACGCTGACGATGACATCAAAATGATCAATGAAATCAACACCGGCATTATGTGTATTCCATCTAAATGGCTTTCCCAGGCATTGGAACAATTGGATAACAACAATGCACAGGGTGAATATTATTTAACTGATTTAATTGCCAAAGCCGTCGATCAGGATATCGAAATTAACTCTGTAGTGTGTGACGACGAAATGGAAGTTGCCGGCGTAAATAACCGTGTGCAACTGGCGGAACTGGAAAGTTACTACCAACAAAAGCGGGCGACCGAACTGATGATGAGCGGCGTCACAATGCGGGATCCAGCGCGGATTGATATTCGTGGTGAGCTGACCACTGGGCAGGATATCACTATCGATATTAACGTCATTTTTGAAGGCAAAAACAGTATTGCCGACAATGTCGAAATCGGTGCCAACTGTATTATTAAAAATAGCACGATTTCTATTGGTGCGCAGATTTTACCCAACAGCATTATCGAAGATGCCGAAATCGGTGATTACGCCGAAATAGGTCCATTTGCCCGCGTTCGCCCCGGTACCAAACTAGCGGCCAAAACCAAAGTCGGCAACTTTGTCGAAATCAAAAACGCCAATATCGGTTTTGGCTCCAAGATCAATCATCTTAGCTATATCGGTGATACCGATATGGGCGAGCATGTAAATGTCGGCGCTGGCACCATTACCTGTAATTATGATGGTGCTAACAAGCACCGAACCACCATTGGTCATCGTGTATTTATTGGCTCAGATACACAGTTAATTGCCCCCGTAACGCTGGAAAATGGTGCGACAATTGGGGCGGGATCGACGATTCGAAAGGATGCGCCGGCAGATGCGCTGACATTGACTAAGTCGGAGCAGAAGACGGTTAAGGGTTGGAAGAGGCCGGTTAAGAAGAAATAAAAAGCTCTAAGGGATTTTATGGCTTCTGAAAATGAGATCATTTCATACTTTGAAATGTGTAGGCGTGAGGGTGCATCTTTACAAAGAGGCATGAATTTTAGACTTCATGGTGGGCACTCTGTATTGCTGATGTCAGTGCAACCAAATTCTCCTTACCAAGATGCGTTGTTGGAGGATGGAGCCGTTTTAGTTTATGAGGGTCATGACCATGTGAGGACACCAGAGGTTGCAACTCCAAAACTGGTTGATCAACCTGAGTTCTTACCAAGCGGTAACTTGACTGAGAATGGCAAATTTCATAAAGCCGCTCAAGAATTTAAATGCGGTGAAAAAGCACCCGATCTGATTCGTGTTTATGAAAAGCTTCGGAAAGGTATTTGGGGATATAACGGATTATTTCATCTTGTAGATTCTTGGCACGAGAGTGATGGAAACCGTGAAGTGTTCAAGTTTCGACTTGAGGCAATTGAAGAGCTTTCAGATAGCTCTGTTTCAGTGGATACTGAGTTCAAAATAACTAAGCATCGGAGAATTATTCCAACTCACGTTAAGCTGGAAGTTTGGAGGCGAGATGGAGGCAGGTGCACAAAGTGTGGTGCTAGCGACGAACTTCACTTTGACCATATACTGCCATACGCAAAAGGCGGCACTTCCCTTAAGGCAGAAAATGTTCAGTTGTTGTGCGCTAGGCACAATTTAAGCAAGAGCGATAGAATTGAATGACTGCATTGTCATGATTGGAAAGACTTTATTTCGGACTAAAGCCTGAGTTTGTTTATTTTGTTGAATCAAAGGTGTCACACACGATTGAAAATTACATAAAAGCCCCATTTTTAGGGGGCTTTTAGTGATTAATCCTTAGACAAAGTCAGTTGTTTTGAACGTGATTATTAGGCTTCGGCTAGTGTCATCGCTTGCAGATAGTTAGGCAAACCCATTTTCTCGATTAAACCCAGTTGTTGTTCCAGCCAGTGAGTGTGGTCCAGTTCGGTATCTTCTAATTGCTTGAGTAACATCTGACGGGTTTCGAAGTCGTTTTCAGCTTCACAGAGGGCAATACCTTCACGTAGGTTTTTCACTACGGCGTATTCCAGGTCAAGGTCGTTTTGCAGCATTTCCGGGACGGTGCGGCCGACACGTAATGGCTCGCGATGCGTCAGATCGGGCATGCCTTCCAGAAACAGCAGTCGTTTGATCATCAGGTCGGCATGCGCAGTTTCATCCTGCATTTCATGAGCAATGCGGTTATACAGACGTTTCAGGCCCCAGTCTTCATACATTCTGGAATGGATAAAGTATTGATCGATGGCGGTCAATTCCCCGGCGAGGAGGTTGTTAAGCAATTGGATGACTTTCGGGCTACCTTTCATAAGTGCTTTCCTGATGTTTTATTTGAAGCATTGTGCACGCTTAATGTTTATATTATCGGCTGTAACGCATACCAATGACCAGCAGACTTGTGTTTAGGTTGCGAAATCCAGCATTCAGATTAAGAAAAATAGGCGGCCAATATTAGCCAGGCCATATCTTTGCTTTTCTGGGCTGCAGAGAGTTTGCCTTGCACATGGGCCATGACAATAGCACCCTCTTTCAGCAAGCTGATGGATTCGGCCATTGAAAATACGGCTTGCTCATGCACGCCCAAGGCGCGGAGTTGTCTCTCGATTAAGCCGTTTACCTTTTGTTTATGCTGCTGACTTATTTGGTGTAGTGGATGCTTTGGATCGCTGAACTCGGCGCAGGTATTTATAAAAAAACAGCCATTAAAATCAGTTAACATATTGACCCGATTATTTATCCAGTCATCCAGCGCATCAAACAGTTCATTCAGGCCATCATAGCCGGGCTTTACGGCATCAACTCTGCTTGCTAACCAGTTATAGAATTTTTCATCACGAAATTGAAGCACAGCTTCGATTAATGCCTGTTTGCTGGAAAAGTGATGATAAAGGGTTTTTTTGGCAATACCTGATGTCTGCAAAATCTGATTGATGCCGACGGCGTGAATGCCGTTACGGTAAAACAAATCAAAAGCGGTTTGAATCAGTTGCTGGCGTTTATCCATAATGGTTTCCTCGCGCTTGCTGTTAGTTTGACAGTAGCAGACCGATCTGTCTATTCTTAAAGTAGACAAATTGGTATACCGTTAACTAGAGAGGATAAAACATGCAGCAAACTGAACAGAAACCACCGTTTCCGCCTTTTACGCTGGAAACTGCCAAACAAAAAGTACGTATGGCAGAGGATGGCTGGAATAACCGCGATCCGGCAAAGGTCGCACTGGCTTACACCATTGATAGTCAGTGGCGGAATCGATCTGAGTTTCCGATCGGCCGTGAACAGATTGAAGCCTTTTTGCACAAAAAATGGGCAAAAGAAAATGAATATCGGTTGGTGAAAGAGTTATGGGCTTTTACTGATAATCGTATCGCCGTCAGATTTGCCTACGAATGGCATGACGTTCAGGGTCAATGGTATCGCTCGTACGGCAATGAGAATTGGGAATTTGATGAAAATGGGTTAATGGCAATCCGTTATGCCAGCATCAATGATCTGCCGATTGAGGAAAGCGAGCGAAAGTTACGCTGGCAGCAAGGACGCCGTCCCGATGATTACCCCAGCCTGAGTGAGATGGGTTTATAAAAATTAATGAATAAAAGTAATGCTGTTACTTTGGCTAAGTGAAAATTAGGGGTAAAAAAGCCCCGTCAATGACGGGGCTTCTTGATTATTGCTTGGCAGGTAAATCAATCACCAACTTCATGACCAATAACACCACCGACCGCTGCACCGCCCACGGTGCCAACCGCACTACCACCAGTTAAGACAGCACCAGCCACAGCGCCAATGCCTGCGCCCGCAGCTGTGCTTTTATCCTGGCTGGACATGCCACTACAGGCAGCTAATGTCAGTGCGGCCAGAGTAACCAAAATGGTAGATGAAATGGTTTTGATAGTTTTCATGATGTGAATCTCTAAGTTCGGCGATAGTTTTCGAGCCGATAGATTCATTATACGCTCAAGAAATAAAGTACATACGTTTATATTATTAAAAGTAATTTAAAAATCAATAATTAGAATAGGAGATAACTGACGGGATTTAGGTGCCTGACTTAGAATAAATTATGGATGAAATAGCTTAGCTTCACAGGGCTTGGCGATGGTTGGATTCACTTCTGAAAATTAATTTAAACGCAGCGCCTTATCCTTAGATGATTGTTGCATAGCTGCCGTTTGTTTTTAGTCTCCATCAGTAATGAAACAGAGAACACGGTCATGACAAACATTTTGCTGTGTATCTCTGCGGCAACATTTCCATGACTTATTCCCGGTGTCTGAATATGAAGAAGATGGGTGAAAAGCGTTAGGTGATTGGGGCATTGGTCAGCTGGGGACGTTGCCCAGTTTGAATATATGTTTCAGGTACCGGTCAAACAGATTAACTATAGGGTTATCGCTCGACAAACTTGTAGATACATCAGGAAGCCATCACCTTGAGCATCTTTGTACCATGCATGCTGCTTTATAAAAAATCGCCATGCAATTTATGTTTCGCATTGATTAAAGTGCAGCAGCACGCTACTGAGCGTAGTTTAAATAACGGCTTTAGGTGCTGAGTTATGCAAAAAGCCACGCAGATGCATAACAAATTTATCGGTATTATCGTGATTGATTTTTCTCGGTAACTCGTGGCGAAGTTGCTGCATTTTTTCACCTGATACGCTGATATAACCCATCGACCAGCGATCAAAAATACGTCTGCCAGACAGATCAATGCTCACTAGTTTGCAGCGATAGTGCCTCGGGTCTTCAAGAATTTTTACATACAGACTCAGGACATTTTTCTCAGGGCCTTCCAGCACCTGAATAAAATCCTGTTTACTATAACAAAGTATGCCGGTGATGCGTGTTTGCTCATTGTTGGCGCGGGACTTTTTGAGAATGTCCAGCACATCGGCTTCTGATAAATCTTCACGGGCCTGGCTGGTATATAGCAGTCTGATAATACTATCCATTTACTATCCGAATTCGTCATTGAATGAACATGCCAAGAGCACAAAGAGCTGTTGAAATTAGTAACCTTGTAATTTTTGCATAGTTGGTCAACCAAGTTCAAATAAAACCAGCTTGTTCACAACCGTTTTTGAAGCGAGTTGTTTTTTTAGCCAACCACCCTGAATAATTCCGCAATTAAAGCGTTACTGGATTTTTAAAATTATTATGCCGGTCGATCATGATGAAGATGACGGTTATTTGATTGCGTCTTCATTTACATGGAATATCAGTGATAAAACCACTATGTCACAGTTGTTTAACCGACAGGAAAACAAGGACAAAGTGTCAGCACCGTTTTTACCGCAGGCCGGTAGGCTGGATCGTGTCAGTCTGGCCTATATTGGTTCGTAAACCTTTGTTGGAGAACTAAATATGATCGCGAAAAAAAGGCCGTGACACCGTTTTTTTGATGACCAGTTTGGCTATATTGATCTGAATGCCAAAAACTTGAACGATGTGGCGTTTGTTTCACGGTGCCGCAGCGAAGGCACAGATTGTGATTTGGTGAACGCCGTAATGTAACTGCCAACATTCACTACTATTTTAAGAACAACAGGCCCTGTTACACAGGGCCTATGTTTCTCTCTCCAGTCACAACTGAATTGCGCTCACCAGATGATTTGGTGAGCCCTTTTTTTAACGCCAGTAACGATGATCGTTACGGTAACCGTAATGGTGGTCACCCCCGCGGTGGTAATCATGTTTGTAATTGCGCGAATAGCCATAATCACGGTAGCCGTGACGTGCTTTGTGTTTGTAATGATGTTTGGGTTGGTAATAGTGCCTTGGCTGGTAGTAATGTTTTTTGTAATAGTGATTATGATGCTGGTGAGAGTAACCATGGTGATAACCACTAAATACCGGAAACCCGAAGCCAATATGGACATCAACATCCGCTTTGGCCTGGTTCACCGACATAGCCATTAGCATGCCCGAGACCAGCAAAATAATGCCGGTTTTTTTTAACATTTGTATTGTCATCGTCTTGTCCTCGCATATCTCTATTACTACGGTTATCAGACTAATCCCTTACAACGCGAAGTTGGGTCAAGGCATGTAAAAATTTGTAAAAACAGCGGCTTAATTACTTTTTTTTTGCAATTTAGGCCTGATAAAAGACGTTGCACCCAGCCTGAAAAAAGCGCATAAATAAGTCATACGCAAGATATAAATAAGGAATGGCGTATGGAGATTTTGCTATTTTTATTTATGGCAATTATGGTTGGTGTACTGGTTTTTTCTTTGACTACGGTGTTGGAACCGTCAGATATCGAGGTAATGGAGGAGCACCCATACCCAGCGGTGAAGATACAGCCTTGTAAAAATGCTTGCCAGGCAGCTGCACAAACCTCACAGATTATTTTTTTGTCCTCGCATGCCCCAAAATTACCACTCAATGCCTGTGACCGTATCGCTGACTGTGGTTGTCAGTTCCGGCACTTTGCCGATCGGCGTCAACAAGAAGATCGGCGCGAGGTGGACTATGTGGTGCCTGAAGCCATTCAGCATAGAGATCGGCGCGCCGTCAGACGCACTGGCCGACGGGTTAACGATAAATATAGTGTTGCTTAGGCCGTAAGGTTAAATCACTCCGAATGCCAGCATGGCATCGGCGACCCGCCGGAAGCCGGCAATATTCGCACCGACCACATAGTTACCGGACACCCCGAATTCGTCAGCAGTCTGGCAACATTGGCGGTGAATATTGATCATAATTTCGTGTAACCGTTCTTCACTGAGTTCAAATCCTGAGCTGCGCGACGCGTTATGCTGCATTTCCAACGCTGAAGAGGCGACCCCGCCAGCATTCGCCGCTTTGCCTGGACCATAAGCAATGTTGTTGTCCAGAAATAAAGCCACTGCTTCCGGTGTACAAGGCATATTGGCACCTTCACAGACAGCAATACAGCCATTATCAATCAGCATTCGGGCGTCATTGGCATCAAGTTCATTCTGGGTGGCGCAGGGAAATGCCAGATCACAGTGAATGTGCCAGATATTGCCGTTTTCAATATATTCAGCATGCGGGTGGTGATCGACATAACTTTGGATCCTGCCGCGCTCAACTTCTTTGATTTTGATTACCGTATCGACATCAATGCCATGCTTATCAATAATAATGCCACCAGAGTCTGAACAGGCAATCACCTTGGCGCCAATTACCCGCAATTTTTCCATGGCATAAATTGCCACATTGCCCGAGCCGGAGACCACACAAGTTTTGCGTTTTATCTCTATATCCCGACTGTTAAGCATGGCTTCGGCAAAAAATACCGCACCGTAGCCGGTGGCTTTTTTACGGATTACTGTGCCGCCCCAGCCGGGACTTTTTCCAGTAATCACGCCTGATTCATAACGATTGGTAATGCGTTTGTACTGGCCAAATAAATAGCCAATCTCGCGGGTGCCAACACCGATATCGCCGGCTGGTACATCAGTGGATTCGCCGATGTGCCGGTATAGTTCAGTCATAAAGCTCTGGCAAAAACGCATCACTTCGTTATCGGATTTTCCTTTGGGGTCGAAGTCCGAACCACCCTTACCGCTGCCAATCGGCAGGCCAGTCAGGGCATTTTTAAACGTTTGCTCAAAAGCCAGAAATTTGATGGTGCCGATGGTGACGCTGGGATGAAATCGCAGACCGCCTTTGTAAGGACCAAGTGCACTGTTAAAGCCGATCCGGAAGCCACGATTGATTTGCAACTCACCATTATCATCCTGCCAAGGCACACGAAAAATAATCTGCCGCTCTGGCTCACAGAGATGTTCAATGACTTTGTGTTTAACATATTCTGGGTGTTTTTTGAGCACCGGGGTCAGGGTTTCCAGCACTTCATGTAGCGCCTGATGAAATTCCGGTTCACCAGGATTGCGATTAACGATCTTTTCATAAAGATAGTCGATATTGTGCGGATTTGACGTCATAACACACCTTTAATTTTTGTGGCGAATAACCCTCTTTTTGTGCACCGAATCAGTGCGAGCAGCGTATTGCGTCTTGGACCGTCAGGTGGCGCAATCGTTACACCTTCATGTCAGCCTATGCCTTAAACCCAGCTACGTAAAGATGCGCCGGCCAGAAGTGTGATTAACGTAACAATAAAAACAGTGCGCGATCGCCCCGGACAATATTGAGCAATAATTCAGGTTGATTTTTGACAAGAGGCTTAAATTGCTCAAGATCAGTAACCGGCTGACGATTTACCGATGTAATGATGTCGCGGTTACGCAAACCCGCCTGCCAGGCCGGACTGCCACGTTGAACCTGATGAATCATCACGCCCTGTATCTGACCATAATAGGGCGATTCCGGATCGATATCTTCAAAGGTCACACCAGACAGTTTGGGGTGTACCGTGCCGTTATCCAGTCGGTTTTTTTGGCTCTCAGTTACTTTGGCTTTGATGGTGCGTGGTTTGCCATCGCGGAGAATTTCCAGCTCGATGGTTTTGCCGACCAATACCAGACCGATAGCATTACGCAGGTTTGCAGCATTTTTCAACGAAATACCATCAACCGCAGTGACAATATCACCAACTTTAAGGCCGGCTTTTTCAGCGGCTGAATTGGGGGCGATTTTGGTAACAATCGCGCCACGACTGTATTCAATGTCAAAGGCTCGTGCCAGTTCTGGCGTAATGTCTTGCATTTGCACGCCCAAATAAGCGCGGCGTACTTCACCAAATTCCAGCAGTTGGTCTGTAACTTGTTTGACCAGATTGCTGGGTATGGCAAAGCCAATACCAATATTGCCGGAGTTTTGTGGTGAAAAGATCGCGGTGTTTATACCGACTAATTCACCACGCAGATTGACCAGAGCACCGCCAGAGTTGCCCGGATTAATAGAGGCATCGGTCTGGATAAAGTCTTCATAACCTTCCAGTCCCAGGCCGCTGCGACCCAGGGCGCTGACAATACCGGATGTGACCGTCTGACCAAGACCAAAGGGGTTGCCGATGGCAACGACAAAATCACCGACTTGCAATTTATCGGAGTCTGCCAATGGCAGCGCATTGAGGTTTTCGGCCGGAATTTTAATCAATGCTACATCGGTGGCTGGATCGGTACCGACGACTTCTGCCTGAAAACTACGACCATCCAACAATGACACTGTGATTTCGTCGGCAAGCTGAATCACGTGATTGTTGGTCAGTACCAACCCCTCACGGGCGTTAAAAATTACCCCCGACCCCAGACTTTGTGCCTGACGGGTACGCGGTTGGTCCGGAATATTAAAAAACCGGCGGAAGAACGGATCATTCATCAGCGGGTTATCACGCACCGGTACTTCAGCGCGCGTGGCGATATTGACCACCGCCGGTTTACTGCGATCCAGCATCGGTGCCAAAGTCGGCATTTGCTGATCATCATTCAGCCAAGGGAATGGCAATGCGGCAAAGGCGAGTTGCCCCATCAGCGTCAAACCAGCCAACCATAGCAAAGCAGATTTGAAACGTGTCATGGTGTGTTTTTCTCCTTAAAATGCTTTTTCCAGCGCCTCACGCGGATTAAAGTCAAAACTGTCGGCCATCTTTCGGTAAAGCACTTTTTGCGAATCACTGGTAGCCGGTGGTGTCTGAATTTGTAACACAACAAATTGGTCACCAGCGAGTTTGCCAGGCAGGCCCCGACCCTTGAGTCGCATTTTCTGGCCGCTACGGGCGCCGGCAGGAATGGTCAGGCTGATTTTGCCGGCCAAAGTGGGCACTGTGACTTTGGTACCCAAGGCCGCTTCCCACGGTGCGAGTGGTAAATCCAAAATTAAATCTTTGTTTTCAACCCGGAAAAAAGGATGTGTAGCAATCTGGATTTCCAGATACAAATCACCGTCCATCCCCCCCATGCCAGCTTTTCCTTGACCAGCCAAACGAATTTTCTGGCCGGCATTCACACCGGCTGGAATTTTTACGTTAACGGTGCCTGTTTGTGTGGCACCGGTTGGTCGGCGGATCGTTTTATTAGTGCCGTGAAATGCTTCTTCCAAACTGATAGTAATTTTGGCGTTGACGTCATCGCCGCGGGCAAAAAAGCCATCATTGCCACGACTGCTGCCCATTCCACCAGCAAACATATTTTCAAAAAAGCTACTGAAATTACTGTTGCCGCGACCGAATCCGCCGGCACTCTCTTGCCAGCCGGGAGGTGGTGTAAACGACTGACCATGACGATACTGACCACCAAACTGATCATACTGAGCACGTTTTTCGGCATCGCGCAGCACTTCATAAGCCTCACCGAGTTCTTTGAATTTTTCTTCAGCATTCGATTCTTTGCTGACATCGGGGTGATATTT
>JBFJJO010000028.1:0-19528 GCA_041612215.1 Methylophaga sp. | reverse complement strand
TTATTTGGGGAATGGGCCACCGTGAATATAAGGTCAAGGATCCCCGGGCAACCATTTTGCATAAATTAACTACCCAGTTGATTGAAGAACGGGGCGGCAAGCTTGATGATCGATTTGAAATTGCCATGAAGCTCGAAGAAGTCTGTGCCGATCGCCTCGGCCATAAAGGCGTTTACCCTAACGTCGATTTCTATTCGGGTATTTTGTATTCGGAAATGGGTATTCCAGAAGATCAGTTCACTGCTTTATTTGCTGTTGCCCGCTCTGCAGGTTGGTTGGCTCATTGGCGTGAGCAAATCGCCAATAACCGCATTTATCGGCCGACCCAGATTTATGTCGGTCATGCCGAACGTGAATATGTGCCTATGTCCAAGCGGGGCAAGGCAGCCATTAAATCTTAATTCAGGCCATCACGGTTTTACTGGCTTCGCCGGCAATTTCGCGAACCAGTCGCGGCACCAGATAACCAGGCAGGGCAGCGCGCATTTCGGCAATAAATGCTTCACCTTGAATTTGCGGCACATCAAAGTGCTGCGCTCCCTGAACCTTGTCCAGCAGATGCAGATAATACGGTAGTACCTGTACATCACTGAGCCGTTCGCTGAGTTCAATCAATGCCTGGGCGCTGTCGTTAACGCCGCGCAATAAGACTGCCTGATTCAGCAACTGGCAGCCGGCAATACGCAATTTGTTCAGGATGTCAGTGGTTTCTGAATCAATTTCATTGCCATGATTGGCATGGATTACCATAACGATTTGCAGTCGGGTTTCCGTAAGCGTGCATAACAAATTTTCAGTGATCCGTTTTGGCAAAACCAGCGGCAGACGGGTATGAATCCGCAGCCGTTTCAGATGCGGGATTTGCTGTAAATCGGCAATCATCGTCGCCAGCTTTTGATCGCTGAGTACCAGCGGATCGCCACCACTTAAAATGACCTCACTCAGACTGCTGTCAGCTTTCAGCGCATTCAAAGTTTGCGGCCACTGACTGGCTAATGGATTGCTTTCACTGTAGGGGAAATGTCGGCGAAAACAGTAGCGGCAATGTATGGCGCAGGCGCCAGTCGTCAGCAAAAGTGCCCGACCCTGATATTTATGCAAGATGCCGGGTGCGCTAAGCGCCTGATGATCACCGACCGGATCCATTGAAAACCCCATTGCTGGCAGACCTTCATCACTGAGCGGAAATACCTGGCGCAGTAACGGATCTGTCGCATCAGCAAACTGCATTTTATTTAAAAAGCTTTGTGTTACGCGCACCGGGAAGTTTTTCAGCAATGTCGTATCAAGCGTTGCCAATTGCTGCTCCAGTCCCAAAAGACGAAGTAATTCAATCGGATCACTAATAGCATTAGCGAGTTCTTGTTGCCAGTCAGCAAAGATTACGGCGGCGTTGGATTGCGGTATCATAGCGCGCTTATTTTGAGAAACAGGCGACGATCGTCCCTTAAAGAGGTTTGCATGGCAACAATTAGTACGAGTGAATTTAAAGGCGGAATGAAATTCATGCTGGATGGCGATCCTTGTAGCATTATTGAAAATGAATTCGTTAAGCCCGGTAAAGGCCAGGCCTTTAACCGTGTTAAGTATCGGAACCTGAAAAACGGTCGCGTTAATGAGCGCACATTTAAATCCAATGAATCAGTTGAAAGCGCCGATGTCGTCGAAATGGAATTGGAATATTCCTATACCGATGGGGAATTCTGGCACTTTATGGACCCCAGCAGTTTTGAACAATTTGCTGCCGACGCTAATGCTATCAGCGAAGCCAAAGACTGGCTGAAAGAACAATACAGTTATACTGTCACTTTGTGGAATGGTACGCCACTGCTGGTGACACCGCCTAATTTCGTTAATCTGATCGTAACGGAGACTGATCCGGGCGTGCGTGGTGACACTTCCGGTGGTGGCGGCAAACCGGCAACGCTGGAAACTGGCGCTGTGGTCCGTGTGCCGTTATTTATCGAAATTGGTGAATTGTTACGGGTCGATACCCGCAGCGCGTCATATGTAGAACGCGCAAAATCATAATTGTGACTTTGTCTTTTGCTTCATTGCGGCGTTGTTTTACGTACTCAAAAGGTCATATATAAAGCATATGATCCCTTTCTGCGTCCGCAAAACGCCTTGCACTGAAACAAAATCCTGCGTCCCCAAAATTTAGAGATGACGCAAGCTAAAAACATTCCAGCATTATTAAAACGGCGGGCACAGCTTTACAGCGATGTCCGCCATTTTTTTGCACAGCGCGAGGTTCTGGAGGTGCAAACGCCTGTGTTATCTCATGCCGCGCCGACGGCGCCTTACTTGGATAGTTTCAGCACATCATTCCTGCGGGGCAGTCAACAGACCCCATTGTATTTACACACCTCACCGGAATTTGCCATGAAGCGTTTGCTGGCGGCCGGCAGCGGACCGATTTTTCAGATTTGTCCAGTATTTCGTAATGGTGAAGCGGGGCGTTTACACAGTCCCGAATTTACCATAATCGAATGGTATCGACCTGGGTTTTCCCTAACGGATTTAATGGCTGAGGTTGATGCTTTATTGCAGCAGCTGTTATCGACAGGACCTGCTAAAAGGCTGTCTTACCAACAGGCTTTTCGCCAGACTCTGTCAATTGATGTATTTGATTGCGATACTGAAATACTTCGCCAATTGGCTTTGACACATATCCCCGGCTTAACACCGGATTGGCAAAACAGCCGGGATGGTTGGTTGGAATTGTTGATGAGTGAAGTGATTGAACCGACTTTTAAGACCTATGATGTACCGGTGATGGTTTATGATTTTCCCTCCAATCAGGCACAACTGGCCAAAACCGGGCGAAATAATGATGGTGTTGAAGTTGCCGCACGCTTTGAGGTTTATGCCGGTGGTCTTGAACTGGCCAATGGTTATGATGAGCTGTTAGATGCTGCTTTATTAGCTGAACGCTTTGCTAAAGATAATTTGCAGCGTCAGCAACAAGGCTTAGCCACGATGCCTGTTGATGAACATTTGTTATCAGCGATGCAGACTGGTTTACCTGATTGCAGTGGCGTCGCTTTGGGGCTGGATCGGTTGCTCATGCTGATGTCAGATAATGACCAGCTCACCGATACCTCTCCAATACCGTTCGACGAAGCCTGAATCATGCCATCATAGACGGTAGCCATAAGCTCAAATCCGGCACAGCAATCAGTAAACCCAGCACAAATAGTTGAATGACCACAAACGGCACGATGCCTTTATATATGGAAGCCAGCTTTAATGACGGTGGTGCACTGGCCTTTAAGTAAAACAGTGAAAAGCCAAATGGTGGCGTCAAAAATGAGGTTTGCAGATTTATTGCAATCAACAGGGCAAACCACAGCGGATCCAACCCCAGCACCATTGCGACCGGTGCCAGCACCGGTACGACAATAAAGCAGATCTCAATAAAATCGAGAAAGAAACCCAATACAAAAATCAGCAGCATGCTAAGTAATAAAAAGGTCCATTTGCCACCAGGCAGTCCGGAGAAAATATCCAGAATCAGTTGATCGCCGCCCATACCCACAAACACCAGACCAAACGCGGTGGCACCGATAAAGATCAGAAATACCATACTGGTCAACCGGGTGGTTTTTTGCATGGCATCCTGCAGGTTATCCAATGTCAGCCGTCTATTAAACGCGGCCAGAATAAGCGCGCCCAATGCTCCAACAGCTGCAGATTCGGTGGGTGAAGCAACGCCAAAGAAAATTGAACCCAGCACGGCAATGATTAGAAACAACGGTGGTAGCAGACTTTTGATGATACTTAATGCCAGATGCGGCAAATCGGGATCATCCTCGGTAATAGCGGGCGCCATATGGGGATGTCGCCAGGCGGTATAAGCGATATAGGCCATATATAAAACAATCAACAACATGCCCGGCACCACAGCACCAATAAACAATTCGCCGACCGGTACGCCAATAACATCACCTAATAAAATCAGAATGATGCTGGGTGGAATAATTTGTCCGAGCGTACCGGAAGCAGCAATGGTGCCACTGGCCAGACTCGGCGCATAACCACGATTGAGCATTGCCGGCAGGGCGATGACCGCCATCGTGACCACGGATGCGCCTACCACGCCGGTAGTCGCGGCCAGCAATGCACCGACCATTACCACTGAAATTGCCAACCCGCCGCGAATACGACCAAATAGCCGGCCCATTGTCGACAGCAACTCTTCGGCCAGTCCCGATTTTTCCAGAATAACGCCCATAAATACAAAGAGCGGGACAGCCAGCAGAGTGAAATTGGTCATTACCCCCCAGATACGCAGCGGTAACAAATCAAAAAAACTGCCGCCGAGAAAAATACTTCCAAAAAGCAAAGCAATGGCGCCCAGTGTAAATGCCACCGGATAACCGATCAGCAGCAAGACAAACAGCAGCACAAACATCATTAAGGCCCAGACTTCCATCAACGGGCCTCCGATTGTTTCAACACTAAAATATTACGGAGCAATTCAGCGAAGCCTTGTACTAACAACAGGCCAAAACCAATTAAAATGCTGCTTTTAATAACAAATCGATAGGGCAAGCCGCCCGGATCGGGGGAGCCCTCCTGATACCAGAAAGCGTTTTGTACAAAAGGCCAGGTGCTTATCAAAATTAAAATACAAAATGGTGTTAGAAACACCAGCATGCCAACAATATTGATCCATGCCCGTTGACGGTCATTAAGCCGTTTACTGTTAAAAATAACATCAACGCGGACATGGTCATCATGCTTGAGCGTATATGCACCGCCGAGTAAAAAAATCAGCGCAAACAAATGCCACTCCAGCTCTTGCAGGGCTACAGTACCGCTGTTAAATACATAACGCATAAACACGTCATAGCAGGTCAGTAACACCAGCAATAAAATCAGCCAGGAAATAATCCTGCCACTGTATTCAGTGAATTTATCTATCTGCTCTAAGCAGCCGGGCATCCAATCAGTCATCATTTAAGATTCGTCTGGCAAAAAATGTTGAAAGTGTCCCACAAAGCGGCATTTAAGTGCCAGCCAATCAACTGTTATTTACATAATTGATTTGATTATCCTTAGCTGCACCGGAAATGCTAAAGTAGGATATGAATTGATTTATAAGGAGCAAAATCATGCAGATCCATGAAGACAAACCCAACACTACTGAGCGAACACAATTGATCCGGCTACTGTACATGCTGCTGTTTGGTCTAGTGATGTACTTGGCATTGATGGTGTTGGTAGTCGTGGTCATTGTGCAGTTTATTTTTGCTCTGTTTGCCGGTGAGGCGAATACTGGTATTCGCAACTTTTCCCGTGATCTGGCGCAATACCTTCACCAAATCACCTTGTTTTTGACTTATAACGATGAACGCCGTCCATTTCCGTTTAATCCCCTCTACGATGAAGTGGTGGCCACGGAGGTCAAAGAGTCCGATGAGTATGTGGCTGAATATCAGGATATCAGCGACAAAGACGATGATAGTCAAACTTCGAAAAAATGATGGAGTGAATCGCCAATTATGCTGACCGTCATTTCGCCTGCCAAAACGCTGGATTTTGAAGCACCGGCGACCACTGAACAATACAGCCAGCCGGCTTTTTTAAAGCAATCGCAACAGTTGATTGATGGCCTGAAAAAATTAGCAGCTCAGGAGGTTGCCAGTTTAATGTCGATCAGCGATAAACTGGCCGGCCTTAATGTTGCCCGCTACCAGGAATGGCAGACGCCGTTTACCACCGATAATGCCAAACAAGCAGTATTGGCGTTTAAAGGTGATGTTTATACCGGGCTTGATGCCGATACATTGGATCAAAAAGGTCTGGATTTTGCGCAAACGCATTTAAGGATTTTGTCCGGTTTATATGGTGTGTTGAAACCGTTGGATTTAATACAGGCTTACCGGCTGGAAATGGGCACTAAATTTGGCGTTAAAAATGCCAAGGATTTGTACGCTTTTTGGGGCAGTCAAATCCGTGAAGCATTAGCAGCCGATCCGGCTTTTAAAGATAAACAGCTTATCAATTTGGCCTCTAATGAATATTTCAAAGTGGTCGGTGCCAAACAGCTGGATGCCAGTATCATTACCCCAGTATTTAAAGACTTGAAAAACGGTCAGTATAAAATGATCAGTTTTTACGCTAAAAAAGCCAGGGGACTGATGAGTCGGTTCATTATCGATAAACAAATCAATAAGCCGGAAGCGCTTAAAGATTTTGATTACGATGGCTACCATTTCAGTGCTGAGATGAGCAAAGGTAATGACTGGGTATTTGTCCGTGATCATAACTAATGCGCTGACAGTCTGATTGCATGTCTTCAACAAGGAAGTTGATTGTTCAGGTTCTCCCGTTTATCGGGCTGTTAATCTTGCAGCCACTGTCGTTCAGATCCTGATGTCACTGCGCTTATTTTTTGCTTTATTGCCGGATGCTCCAGCTAAGGCAGCGATTAGTTCACTACAGCAGCAATTACCCAAAGATAAGTTGCGTCTTTATGATGTAGAGAACCTGCATCAGACACTGGTTTTCCTTGGTGAATTTGCCGAAGCCGATTTGATGGCGTTGATCACGGCTTGCCAAAGTATTCATTTGCCGCCTATTGAAATGCAATTTGAACAACTGATTTTCTGGCCACAGCCAAAGGTATTGTGTTTGCTTTCGCAAGCTGTACCCAACGAATTGCTGGCATTGGTAAAGGCCCTCAATCAAATTGCCGGTTCATTTGATATCAAACTTGACCAGCGGCCTTACCGGCCGCATATCACGTTGGCCCGAAAGGCCAGTGAAGTGATTCACATCGATTTTGCACCTGTAAGATTTACTGCCGACCAATTTGTTTTGATGCAATCAAAAAGCACCGACAATGGGCCTGTTTATAATCCATTGTATTCATGGCCATTAACGCCCGTCACTTAGTTTTGCCATGCTGGTTTCTGCGCATCGTCTTCAAAATGATTGGTATTTATGATTTTCTGGCCTAAATAATTGTATGGTCTTTGGCGTAAAGCCGTTTTTTTGGCCCTTATAGCCATACAATCAGTCACTAAATGCTTATTTAAGCCATACAATTTAAAAATTTGTCTTTAAAAGTGCTTGTCTTGAGTGCCGTACAAGAATAGTTTCTTAACTATCTTAAGCATTCTGAGAATTGACCATGACAAGCTGGCATCCAAGAATTGCCGCCGGTGCGCGGCGAAAGTATCTCGGTATTGTCGAAGCCCTTGAGGCTGACATTTACGCGGGTATTTTGAAGCCAGGTGATCGCCTGCCACCACAACGTCGCATAGCTCAGCAACTCAAGGTTGATTTGACTACTGTCACGCGCGCTTTTAATGAAGCACGTGAACGCGGGCTTTTAAATGCCACTACAGGTCGTGGCAGTTTTATTCGTGAACATGTATCAGCGAAATTGATTTCGCATATCTCCGAACAACGACCTTTGCTGGATCTGAGTATGAATAGTCCACCTCAGCCGTCAGCCGCTGGATTACAGCAAGCCATTTCACAAGGCATTAACCAAATAATTTCAGGCAGCGAGCGCGTGCTGCAATTGCAGTACCAGGACAGTGCGGGTAATCCGGAAGATCGTAATATCGCCGCAGCATGGTTAGCGCAAACCTTACCCCATACAACGACAGAAAATACGGTTATATGCGGTGGTGCACAGGCAGCGCTATTTACGATTTTGCAAAGCATCACTAAGCCTGATGAAGTCATTGCATGTGGGGAGTGGGTCTATCCCGGTCTGAAATCAGCTGCTGCCTGTCAACAGCTGCAATTACATGGCTTGGCAATGGATCATGAGGGCATAGTGCCAGAAGCATTTGAAGAGGCCTGCCAAAAGCAAACTATCCGTGCTTTGTATGTTGTGCCAGCGATAGATAATCCGACCACAAGTACATTACCGATTATCCGACGTCAACGGTTGGCAGCGATCGCCGAACAATATCAAGTTCAGATCATTGAAGATGATCCCTACTCAGTACTTTTGGATAATCCTCTGCAACAACTCTCTAATTTTTTGCCAAAACAGAGTTGGTATATCCGGACCTTAGCAAAGTGTGTCTCACCAGCGTTACGCATCGCTTATCTGGTCGCACCAGATACAGCAAAGGCTTCAAAGGTTGCCAATATATTGGGGGCCAGTAGTGTGATGGCACCCCCACTTATGGCCGCTTTGGCATCGTTATGGTTAAGCGATGGCCGAATTGCACGGTTTGCAAAGTCTATTGGTGAAGAAAACCAACTACGTCAGTCAATTGCTCAGCAGATGTTTGCCCAACAGCACTATCAATGTCATGACGCAGGTCATCATGGCTGGTTGACCTTGCCGGCACATTGGCAAGCAGACGAGTTTGCACGAAAAGCACGCCAGGCTGGTGTCAGCGTTATTGATGGACGTGTTTTTAGTGCGACGAATCAGCCCTCATCCATGGTTCGGATCTCACTGGGATTACTACCGGATCATGCTGCCATTCATCAAGCACTGGGCATCATTGTTAGCTTGCTAACCGATGATCGTTTGCCCGCCAAGGCGATTGTTTAGAGTGTTACAGGATAACGTTATGACTGAACAACCGATTAAATTTGTTAGTAAAGCAGATGCATTATACGAAGAGATGTTTGACTGGGATGTTAATGCTGGGGATCAGCATGTAGTTGCGAAACGGATGTCTGGTAAACATCGGCGTTTAAAATGGTTTGCCATGTCGGTGTGGCTCATTTATTTCTTAACACCTTACATACGTTGGCAAGGTGAGCAAGCTGTCCTTTTGGATATTGCCAATCAACAGTTTCATTTGTTCTCGGTTAACTTGTTTCCCCAAGATATCTGGATGCTATCGTTAACGTTATTATTTTTTGCCATCTTGTTGGCGGCGGTGACCAGTATCGGTGGGCGGGTATTTTGTGGTTATTTTTGTTTCCAGACCGTTTGGACAGATGTCTACACCAAAATTGAGACTTGGTTGGAAGGCGATACGCCACAAAAACAAGCGAAATTTAGACAGGCGCCTTTGACTGTTAACAAAATTAGTCGACGCACACTCAAACATACGCTGTGGTTAACCATCGCGCTATTAACCGGTGTGACATTCTCTGCCTGGTTTACCGATGCTTATCAGTTATGGGTAAATATATTTAATCTGCAGGTACATATTGCAGTATGGATTGTGTTGTTGGTGTTTACTGTTTTTACTTATATATTTGCCGGCTTTATGCGCGAGCAGGTGTGTTTCTGGCTGTGTCCTTATGCGCGCTTGCAAGGTGTAATGTACGATCAGAACACAGTGCTGCCTGCTTATGACGCTGAACGTGGTGAACCACGAGGCAAATTAAAACGCGACACAGCAGATACCCAGAAAGGCAGTTGTATTGATTGTCATTTGTGCGTTGCGGTTTGTCCAACCGGCATTGATATTCGTAAAGGCCAACAGGAGGGATGTATTACCTGTGGCCTGTGTATCGATGCTTGTGATTCTGTTATGGATAAAATTAATGAGCCTCGTGGACTCATTCGTTATGCATCTTATGCAGAGCTTTATCAAAAAGCCGGACATGTTGCGCTATTTAAGCGGCCCCGGGTAGTTTTGTATGGCTTGATTTTAATGTTGTCGCTGGCGGGGGTTTTTTATGGTTTCACGACCCTTTCCGTCACGGATTTGTCGGTGATACCCGAGCGCCAACCTAGATTCGTCAAGTTAAGTAATGGTGATATTCAAAATCGCTATACATTGAAGTTACTCAATAAAAGCAATCAGCCAATTACGGTTCAATACCGGATTGCGGGTTTGCCCGATGCTAGTCTGCATGGCTTAGAATCAAGCTATATTGTTGCGCCAGGTAAAGTGATCCCACTGAATGCTCTGGTCAGGGTCCCTGCTAATGTTGTTTCGAAAGGGATCAGTAGTTTGCAATTTATTGCTGAAGTGCCAGGAGCGCCATCATTAACCGCTGAATACGAATCAATTTTTACTGCGCCCTGATCTTTCAGGGCTTGCATTAGCCCAGTGTATTTTTACTGCTCAGTAATTGATACAAATCTTTACGGCGATCTTTGATGTTGGTCACCGCACCTTCACTTCTCACCAGTTTGAGCTTTTCCAAATCCAAATCTGAGAACATAATCATTTCGGTATTTGGTGTGGTTTCAGCCATGACCGCATCATGCGGGAAGGCAAAATCTGACGGTGAAAACACTGATGATTGCGCATATTGCACGTCCAGGTTTTCCACTTTCGGTAAGTTGCCAACACTGCCGGTAATCGCTACATAGCATTCGTTTTCGATAGCCCGAGCATGGGCGCAGTAACGCACCCGCAAATAGGCGTTTTTGGTGTCGGTCCAGTAAGGCACAAAGATAATATCAACGCCTTGCTCGGCGGCGATACGGCCTAATTCCGGAAATTCAATGTCATAACAAATCATGATGGCGACACGGCCGGCATCGGTTTCAAATACCTGAAAATCATTACCACCTTCGATAACCCAGTCACGGCGTTCATGTGGTGTGATATGAATTTTGCGTTGCATATCGACGCGGCCATCACGATGGCATAAATAGGCAACGTTATAGACCCGATCATTTTCCAGCAGTGGCATCGAGCCGCTAATGATATTGATGTTATAGCTGACCGCCATTTCCGACATTTCGTCACGAAACTGCTCGGTATAGCCGGCCAGATAACGAATGGCGCGGGTTTGATCCATTTGGTCGGTAAGGCCCATCAGTGGTGCATTAAAAAATTCCGGAAACAAGGCAAAGTCACTTTTGTAATCGGATAAGGCATCGACAAAGTACTCAACTTGTTTCAGAACTTCTTCGACCGAACCAAATTCACGCATCTGCCACTGAACAGCGCCCAGCCGAACCTGTGTTTTACGGGTCCGCACCACCGGTTCGGGCGGCGTATACAGAATATTGTTCCAGTCCAGCAGAGTGGCATGGCCCAGTGATTTTTCATCTTCTGGCAGATACTTATGCATCAGCCGCGTGACCTGAAAATCATTGGATAACTGAAAAGTCAGGATGGGATCGTAAATTTCCCTGCGGGCGACTTGTTCAATGTATTGCGCCGGAGTCATCTCATTAGAAAACTTGTGATAGTTAGGAATACGGCCACCGGCGAGGATTGCCCGTAAATTCATTGATCGACATAATTCCTTACGGGCTTCATATAGCCGGCGTCCCAGGCGATAACCCCGATATTCTGGATGAATAAATACATCCAGCCCATATAGTGAGTCGCCCTGGCTGTTATGCCAGATCTTATCGTTGGTTAAGATCAAATCATCATAAGTATGTGGATTACTGAAACGGTCATAACTGACCATAACAGTCAATGCCACGGCAATCAGTTCACCTGAATCTTCAATACAAATTTGTCCTTCGGGAAATTGTGTGACCAGCCCTTCAATGGTGGGTTGGGGCCATGCACCACCAATGTCGTTATAAACCACATCCATCAGGTGCTTGAGCTGATCGTAATCATCTAAATGCAGATTACGTAGATTAAGGTGCAGCTCTTCGTGGGCCATAAATACTCCGATTTCAAACAATAAATTAAGTCTAGCAGAAAGCCTGACAAGACAGGTTGCTGTGGGTTATTTTGTCAGACCGATAAGAAGCGATCGATGCTGCCGTCATGGCAAACGATGGCATACGAACAAATCATAATTTTCAGCATCTTGCTGATTATGTCAGGACTATGTATCTGGGATCACTGGCGTTATGGCGTGGGGGCGATGATGAGAGTCTGAACTCTGCTCCCCAAAAAATGGGTTGCCTGCCACTGGCGGAACGTGGTTTACGAGCGGGTAAATCTCGTAAGGTATTAACTGTCTCACTGATATTTCTTGCGGTTATTGCATTGATTATGAGCGATATCCCGGCTAATACGCTGGTTATGGAACCCTATGGTTACGCATTAAATGATGACTGGTGATTGGCTTTGCCATTATCTTTACTGGTAATTATCGTGGCGATGCCAATAATTTTATGGATTTGACCACTTTGGCGCATGAACAGCACATGGATATTTACAAATCAGGCTTGGTCATTGATTAATACTTTATGCGCATAATTAATCACACCAGTCAGGGGCCAAAAGCCGACGGCAGCGCGGTACTTTATCGATGTGCCAGTGCTGAATAGCCCAAGCCCAAATGTCGGCCAGTGTGGCGACACCTAAATCGATGGGCGGTTGTAAGCCCAGCAAGGCCAGTACCTCACAAAGTACCCGGCCATTTTCCTCAGCACGAACAGGTTCGGCACGGTTTTGTTTGCTTAGTTTTTGACCGGCACGATCGGTCGCTACCGGTAAATGCGCGTAGTGGGGCTCAGGATAATTCAGATAACGTTGCAGCAAAACTTGCCGAGGTGTTGATTCCAGCAAATCAGCACCCCGAACGATATGGGTTATACCTTGCCAGGCATCATCGGCGACCACCGCTAATTGATAGGCAAAAATGCCGTCAGCGCGGCGCAAGATAAAGTCACCAACGTCACGGCTAAGATGTTGCCGTATGGTTGACTGAATTTGATCTTTAACACTAATGGTCGTTTCCGGTACGGATAACCGCCATGATCTGGCCGGTTTTCCCTGTAAACCATTGCGACAAATACCGGGATAGATCAGCCCATTGCTACCAGGATTGGCGATATCGGCAATTTCACGCCGAGTGCAGCCACAGGGATATACCACTTGCTGTTGCTGTAAATTTTCGAGAATCGCCTGATAACGTTGTAACTGCTGACTCTGATAAACTACTTCACCATCCCAGTGAAAGCCAAATGCTGTCAGAGTGCGCAAAATATCATCGGCTGCACCGGCCACTTCCCGTGGTTTATCCAGATCTTCCATTCGTAGCAGCCATTGGCCCTGATGTGCTCTGGCATCAAGAAAACTGGCCGTTGCAGCGAGCAAAGAGCCAAAATGTAAAGGCCCGGTTGGTGAGGGCGCAAAACGACCAATATAAATATCAGATGTTAAGGTTTGCTTCATATTCGCCTGCAATAATATCAGCCAGTACATAAATCAGGATTAAGCAGTTTCAGCATGGCAGAATTTTTATTTGTTTATGGCACATTACGTCGCCAGTTAATTGAAAACCAACGTTTGCAACATCACGCCGAATTTATTGCCGAAGCCACTATGCAGGGGCGCTTATATTTAGTGGATAGCTATCCGGGAGTGGTCGATTCGACTGATTTTGCTGATTCGGTGCGTGGCGAGCTATATCAAATCCACCATTCGGCTGCCTTATTTGCGATACTGGATGATTATGAAGAATGTTCGGCGGCGTTTGCCGAGCCTCATGAATACCGACGTGAACAGCGTCAGATACGTCTGGCTGATGGCCGAAAGTTCAAAGCCTGGGTGTATTTATATAACTGGGATATCCGCGATTTACCGCAAATTGTTTCTGGTGATTTTTTAGGGCACGACAATGCCGGAGTTCAGGAGTAAACGATTGAATTCAGCTTTTTTCCGCCAGCGATGGACGGCCATACAAGCACAACTCAAACAAAGTCAGTCAGGAAACTGGCTGAAACGGCTCTTGGTGTGGTTGATGCTGGGTGTGTTGATGTTATTTAGTCTTGCCGCATTGTTATGTTTATTGTTACTGGGTTGGTTGCTGGTACCACTGGTGATTTTTCGGACCCGGCGGATGATGCGTCGTCAGCAGCATGCCTATCAGGAACAATCGCACACGCATAGGCAGCAAAATGAGAATGTCATCGAGGGTGAAATTGTCGATCGTGATCAGCATCGCTGAAGGTTTTACAGGTTCAAAACACAATGTATTAAAATGCTAGTACTGTCAGCCATTTAGCTGACTTAATCTGGTTGACTCCATTGAGGAGGAAACGTCATGCATTATCTGCCATTATCTTATTTAATCAGCGCGCTGATGTTGCTGGGGCCGGCGCAGGCACTCGCTGTTGAGGCCATTGTCGATAAAGGCCCGGCCAGTCATCTTCAATACAGTAACGAGAATATTCCATGGCAAGCGGCACCGAAATCGTTGGAAGCAGGCGCTAAAGTTGCAGTATTGGAGGGCAATCCGGCGGAAGCCGGCGTTTTTACCATGCGCATTAAAATGCCAGACGGTTTTCGTATTTCACCGCATTGGCATCCTAATGTCGAACGGGTAACAGTTTTGTCCGGTACGTTTAAGCTCGGGTCCGGTGAAACATTCGATGCAAACAATACGCAAGCATTACTACCAGGCAGTTACACCGCGATGCCACCGAAAATGCGGCATTATGCGGTTACTGAAGGTGAAACCGTGATCCAGCTAACTTCAGTTGGACCATGGATAATCAATTATATTGATAAACAGGACGATCCACGCTTGCGTGAGTAATGCTGAAAACAATGCCCGGTGCTGTCTAACAACACCGGGCATGATGTTATAAATTTATGCTGACACCGAAAATACCTACTACGCCAATAATAATCAGATAAATCGCTACAATATAATTCAACAAACGCGGCACGACTAAAATCAAAATACCTGCAATAAGCGACAAAAGTGGTGTAAGTGCAATAGACATGAGCAAATCCTTTGTAGTTTATTAAAAGTGTATTGAGTATGCCTGTTAAATCATAGCTTTCACAATCAGCGTCTGCTAAAAATTTGAAATGTTGATCAGTCTGGAAGAATTTATCTGAGGCTTCACTGGTTTCAACATCTACCTTTTGAAGGCTTAGACACTATTTTACCGTCGATAATAAAGCAGGATCATAGCGTGCATCCACATGCTTTGTTCAATAACGTTGTATTACCGGATATTGCAGAAGTCGACGTCTTGATTGTCACAGGCGGGCCAATCAACGTTAATTGCAGCGCTAAATTACCACGGCTGGCGGGGCTGAAAAGCAATTTAACGGTCGGCGGGCAAGGATGTGCAAAATGCTGAGCTTATCTGCAAGCAAAATGCTATCCATTACCAGCAGGTAAACAGCCTGATGTCAGCATTGCTTAGCTATTGGCTAAAATAAAATTAGTTTTGACTCTGCTGATTGTTAGACGTATCGGTTGACCAGACGCAGACTTTATTACGACCCGTTTGTTTGGCTTCATAGAGTGCCAAATCGGCTTTACGCAGTAACTGCGCAACATCATCACCCGGCTGCATAACAGCAATACCGATACTCACCGTGATATTAAATTGTTGCATTTGATACTTAATAGCTGTTTCAGCAATTTCTTTACGTAACCGGGTCGATAATTTCTCGGTTTCAGTCGCACTGCTATTTAAACAAATCATTGCAAACTCCTCACCGCCAATTCGCGCAACGGCATCGCTGGCCCGACTGTAGCGTTTGAAGATTTCACTTACCTGGCGCAACGTTTCATCGCCTGCTGCATGACCGAATTGGTCATTAATGTTTTTAAAAAAGTCGATGTCTATACTGATCACTGTCAATGGCCATTGGTGGCGAACGGCATTGGCAATATCGCGGCTAAGATTTTCAAGAAAATGGCGACGGTTGGGCAGGTTGGTAAGTGAATCTGTACGGGCTTCAGTTTCGGCCAATGCTTTTGCGGCTTCAAGCTCCATGGTTCGTAACTTGATCTGTGTTCTCAAGCGAAGAATATGCAAAATTAAGCCTAATCCAGTAATAAAAAAAATGCTAAACAGTATTTCTTTTTTATAAGCCAAGATAATGTCCGTAAACGATTCATTGTTGGATTGAGGAAAGCGGTAGAGAAACTTATCGAGATCAAGTGGTTCTTTGATATGTCCTTGGTCAATGAAAACCTGTTGAATGTGTTGCCAACGTTTTTCATGCATGTAACCGATAGGCACTAAGTTTGGCAAAATCAGCTTGATGGATTCTTTTGCTTCAAATAACAAATGTTCACGTGTTTTTTGCTGGGTATTGTATTGCTTCAAAATTAGATCGACCATCTCTTCTGGATGATTGACAGCATATTCCCAGCCTTTCAATGTAGCGGCGACAAACCTCTTGACCATTTCCGGGTCTTGTCTAATAACTTTTTCAGTTGTCAGCAGTGTATCGCCATAAAAATCAATTCCATAATTTCGTGGTACAAAGCTCAAAAAAGAAATGTTTTTTTGTTCAAGGTAATAAGGTTCATTGGTGGAGTAAGCGTTAAAGGTATCTGTTTCACCTTGAAGTAGTATTGAAATGTCCGGGTTGACGCCAATCAATTTTACATCTTCAATATCAATGCCAACGTTACTCAGCATGGCCATCAGTTCAGCATTCATATAGCCACCTGACAACATAACCCGTTTCCCACGGATATCTTCCAGCGTTTTGATACCTGAAGATGGGAGGGCAAGTATCAGTGATGGGGAGTGCTGAAAAATATTGGCTAAGACAACAACCTGTAAACCATTTGCTCGGTAAAGCAGGGCTCGGGCGTCAGCAACTGTAAAGTCTGCACGACCTGATATTAGTGGATCCATCGGGCTTATGTTTGGTGTGAGTTCTTTCAGGGAAACATCAAGGTAGGCATCAGCGTAGTAACCTTGTTCGATGGCTGCATAATATCCTGCGAACTGGAACTGATGTTTCCATTTCAGCTGGACATTGACTTTCTGTAAAGCCGGCGTCGTTTTAGCATGGGCAGGCTGTTGTAAAAAATAACAAAACAGCAACATTATCAAAATGATAATGGCGTTTTGTTGTTGATGAAAGACGCGATGAACCAACGTCAACTCAAGCCCTAGTCAAAATTGTTAAACCTTCTCTAAATTCTTTAAAAATTAAGCCTATCATGATGTGCACGTTTAAACAGCAGGCAATTTTGTTCTGACCTAAAAATGCTGGTTACATTCATAAAACTGGATATAGAAGCAGATGCCATTGATTATGTGTATCCAATGCTTATAGGTGTTTTTGTTGGCGTAGTTTATTGTGAAAAAAGATGATTCATCAGCCTCTAAGCTTAGCGATTATCATCAATTAACCTTTAACAGCAGAAAAAATGTTACTGATTTAATTGTCTGCATTATGCCGACTTAGATTAAGTGCTTCAACAATGCGCTTTTGTTCTTTTTCGTCATAAAAGCTGGGATCTTTAAACAGATCCGGTTGGCTGTCATCAAACACCATATTCAGTGCCTGTGAACTGGTCTGAACCATGGGTTCAAAGTGCGCGCTATTACCCGCTATCAAATCAGTGACTCGTTTACGACGATACACTGCAAAGCCAGCAAGTAATCCCAACACCAGAGCGATATATAACGGCAGTCCATGACTGCCGATAACCGTCATTAACGAACCTGCCAAGACCGGTGCAAACGCACAGCCAGCACCATGTAATACCAACATGTCAGATGAACCTGAAACAATTTCTTCAGGATGTAATTGATCGATCAACATCGCAACCGACAATGGGTAAATCGCAAAGGCCAGTCCACCCCAGATGAAATACATGAACATCAAACTGGTTTGCGTCGGTGCAAGCGGCATTAATAATGCCGTCACGGCTGCAAATACCAGCACCCAGGTCATTACCTGCGGCCTATCCCTTTTATCGGAATAGCGGCCGATGGGGATTTGCAAAGCGGCGCCCCCGATTATGGTCATGCTCATTATTAATGCAATGCCACCCAGATCAAATCCCAACTGCATGGCATAAATAGGCGTCATCGACCAGAAAGCGCCCATCGCCATGCCAGATAAAAACGCGCCTGCTACGGCCAGCGGTGCAAAGTTTAATAAGCTTTTCAGGCTACTTTTGGGGCGATCAGTGATGGTTGGCTGACTGCGACGGGTGAGCGCGAGCGGTAATAAGGCCCAGCTGATTAAAATCGACACCAGAGCAAATAAAATATAGCTTTCGGGACTATTTAAACGCAGGAGTTGCTGGGCAGCCGCCAATGCGCCCAAATTCACCACCATATATAAGGCGAAAATACGGCCTCGTTCATGACTTGCAGCCTGACTGTTCAGCCAGCTTTCAATGACGGTCATCAATGTAATGTAGGATAAACCATAAACAAACCGGAATCCCAGCCATGCCCACGGTTCCAGAAAAATGACATGCAATAGGACGGCGGAGGCACAAATTGAAGCACAAAAGGCAAACGTGCGGATATGACCCATGCGTTTGATCAGCCGGCTACTGACCCAGGTACCACAAATAAAGCCGACAAAATAGCCGGACATAATGATGCCCAGCATGGCACTGGAATAACCTTCACTGACACCACGCAGCGTCAGTAATGTGCTGAGCAAACCGTTACCCAGCAGTAATAGCGCCACGCTCCACATAATCGAGCGAATAGGTTTTAACAATGCCAGCGATTGCATCTTGTTTCCCTATGTAGTGACGGTACTGATGCCATATTTTGTAGCCATTACGCACCAAAACAAGGCTTTTCAGAATGGCGTGAATTTAAACATTTGCTGTCAATAACACCGCGATAGGCACGTTTTTACAGGTGATGGCTGCTTAAAAAAACAGCTTCTGCTGGAATAGCCTGACAATACATTAACTTATGCAATAGTTGCGCCTTTCACTAATGGCCATAATTGCAGGCGTTAAACGTTTATTGAAAAAAACTGATTTTTAAAGAGATTTAAAACGCAAAAGCCGCGATTAACGGTGAATGATCGGAGAGTTTGTTCCAGTCGGCACGGGGTGGCCGTTCACATAACACCGGTTCCAGACCACGAAAATAAATCCGATCCATTTTCAGTATCGGCATCCAGGCTGGCCAGGTGCGAGCATGGCGGTTATGCAGCGTACGGTAAGCTTCTTTGAGATTTAAATGTTGATTAAGATTTTTTTCGGCCTGAACTCCCCAGTCATTAAAATCACCGGCAACAATTAACGGTGCATCATGCGGCACGTGCGCATCAATACGATCACATAATTGCACAAACTGTTTTCGGCGCTCGCCACCGGTCAGGCCGAGATGAATGCAGATAATATGCAGTTCATCAGCACTGCCGGGGAGATGAATCACGCCATGCAAAATACTGCGACTGGCCCAGCTGTAGGGTGAAATATTGATATTTTCCCAGCGTACCAGCGGGAATTTGCTGAGAATAGCGTTGCCATGATGGCCGACGTTGTAAACGGCATTTTTGGCATAAGCAAAATGTGGCCAGACATCACGGGCGATAAATTCACAGTGTGAAGAATCCGGCCAGTGACGATGGTTCAGCTGGTGGGTCAGATGCTCGCCCTGAATTTCCTGTAGCAACATAATATCGGCATCAGTATCGGTCAGCGCATCACGCATTTCATGCAAAATAAACTGCCGGTTGCCTGCATTAAAGCCTTTGTGCAGGTTGTAAGTCAGGATGCGAAGCTGGTTGTTTGCCATGCGGCCTCAGCGAGGTGATAAACCCATACCTTAGCATTTTAGCCTGATTGATTCATGACAGAAATAATGCAGCCGTTGCTGATGGACACCGGCTGCTTTTATAGCGGGTAGTGCAATATTAAATGTCATTTAAAGCTAAATTGACATCACAATTTGGTTCAACGGTATTTTTTTCAGCGGAACTGACCAGCAGCGATTCATCTAAATAATTACGACCCA
>JBFJJO010000027.1:0-19746 GCA_041612215.1 Methylophaga sp. | reverse complement strand
TTGCGTGTAGTTGCCTGTTGAGAAATTTTTGGCAACCGACACTAAGCGCGTAATTGGTCGTACCATTCGATTGGCAAAATACTGCCCTGTGAATATGGCACCCAGCATAATCAATGCCGCAACGACGCCAATCTTAATCGCCAGTCCATCATATTCTTTATAAATTGGCCGCAGATCGGCAGTCAGGATGATGCTGACAGGATTTGTTTCAGGGGATAACGGCTTGATAACTGTATTGATAAAGGCGGGCCTTGACCAAAAGAACCACTCATTGTCAGATTTTTGAAGTGAAGCCATAAAGGCATCTTTGGAAGTTATATTATTAAGACTGGTCAACAGCACTTGATTTCCGGCCAAAAAACTCAGATCCATCATCGTCAGATCTGTCAGTTTGTTGAGAATTTTTTGGTCAATTTCAAAGCCGATTAACGTGTAAGCAATGGCCCTTGGCGCCAAAACGGGCTGTAAAATTACCTGATATAAATTGCCATTTATAACTGCTAGCTGGGACCGATTAGGCGTGGCTTCCAATGATCTTTCCAGCGTGCGTAACTGTGTTGCACCCTCAAAATCCCCGGAATTAGCAACCAGCTCACCCTCCAGGGTCGTCAGAAGCATCAAATCAGCATTAATCCGCTCGCCATGGTTTTGTAACATGCTCTCAAGTGTTGCTCTATCGGCGGTGGCCACTGCTTGTTTAAAACCAAAATCAGCTGTCAGTACACTTGAGGCAGAAATAAGCAACTCTTCGCGTGTTTGTGAATACTCTGCGAGAATCGCAATTGAATTATCAATCTGCTGTTGGATCTGTTGGTTATTAAAGTTTCGGGCTGACCACCAGGATGTTACTTGAATCGCAACAGTGGTCAGTAAAACGAGTGAAACGAGCAGTAAAACAATTTGTTTGTGTAAACTTTTATTAATAATTTGCACGGAAAGTATCTTCAAAAGTATCTCGCGCCGGAGGTTGCGTCACTTCAACTGTCACAATATATCGTTGTTTGTCTGCACTCTGTTTGAGCTCACTTAAAGTATAAATATCACGCTGCTCGGCACTTTTATTTTGATGCGCATGCCAGACGCTGATTTGGCTGTTATCGGAACTGACTGGCAGTTGGCCCAGACCTTGAGAATCGGTTTTAACAACACGTTGATCAGCAGCGACATAAATATAACCTACCATGGAATCATGGATATTACAGCCGAGAACCACAACACCATGTTCATCAAACAACACCGACTTTTCAGGTCGGTCAGCGTAAAGTTTAAGTTCGAACGTTTTGGCCGGTGAAAAGGAATAGACATGGTGTCGAATATTATCGCTGTTGGGAAAGTCTACCAGCTGACCCTTTTGAATGACCACCAATTCAGGTACAAAAGCTTTTTCAATCTGGTCGATAATCCCCAAATCTGAATTGACGCCTGGTTTGAGCGGATCACTGACGACTTCCAACACAGAATCGGCCAGTGGTTTTCCGTCTTGATCTTGAACCAGAAAGGTCATATCAGCTAAAGCAAGGCCGCTACTGAATAATAGGACTAGTCCTGCAAAATATTTACCAGAATACATTTGGGGCCTCTGAATCATATAACCGTTAATACATCTTATCGTAATGTTCAAAATGAAGTAGGTAACTTATCTCATTTTTAGCTAAGAGAGTATCTTTGACGCAGATGAAGTTCCTGTGAAATAAAACCGGGGTGAGTGATAAGCCGCAATAGTAATTCATTTCATAAATACTATGGAACGGGTTAATGGTGACAGTTTTTGCTTTCAGTAAAACACTGGCTAGCCAGCGTTTTTATAACGCTGATGCAGAATACCCACCCGTTCGACGTAGACTTCGGTTTCGGCAAAGGGCGGAATACCGTTATAACGTTTGACGGCGCCGGGACCAGCATTGTAAGCAGCTGTAGCGAGCATAATATCGCCGTCAAAGGTTTCCAGTAACCAGGCCAGATATTTAACACCGCCTTCAATATTTTGCCGGGCGTCAAATGCATTCATAACCCCCATATCTTTGGCCGTGGCGGGCATTAACTGCATTAAACCCTGTGCGCCTTTGTTGGATAGTGCGTTGACTTTAAAAGCGGATTCGGCATGCATCACAGCCCGAACTAAAGCGGCATCAACTTGATATTTTGTTGCAAGTTGTTTGACTTCGTTGCGGTAAGCATTGGTATTAAGCGCAATCGAATACCAGTTAATTGGTGAGTCAGGGTTGCAGGCGTAGCAGTCGTAGCGCAGCACCTCAAATTCACCAGCCAGCGGTTTTTGATCTGAAAAGACAACACCATCATTGGCATTGTTGATAGATTTGTAAATGATGGTTTGCCGGCTGGTTTGGTTGGCTTTGCTGGTCGGCACATCGGCATTGGTAAATTCTACAGAGCCGTCATCATTGATGAACTGCCGGATGGGGTCGGCCAGCAGGTTGCTGCTGAATATGGCCACTAATAGTAAAATCAGCCCGCGCATAAACTGTTACCAGTAACGGCCACTGCTGCCAATGATGATGACTATCAGACCCAGGACCAGATTGGCGCGGACAAATTTACGGATTTTGTCCAGGGCATCTGCAGCCGTGATCCAATCATGTTCGGCGACGGCCCATTTTAATTTGCGATAGGGGTTAAAAAACACGTGCATAAACAACAGCATCATCAAAATTCCCAACAAGAGCATAATGTGCACATGCGGGCCAACGCCATCCATGCCACCAAAGCCTCCGAGCATGATAATCATTACTGTGCCGGTAATGATAAGCGTGATAATACTGGCCCAAATCCACGGAAAAAAACGGCTGAAAACATTTTGCCAAAGCGGTAAACGCTGTTCCGGTGTCAACATGGCTGCAGCGGCAGGCCTTAAAAACATGAAGGCGAAAAACAGACCACCCACCCAGATAACGCTAGCAAGTAAATGCAGACTTACAGCAATGCCCATAATATGTTCCTTTATTTAATTAACTACTTTTACTGGAATGTCCGCGATGCGTTGCTGCCATTCTTTGGGGCCGGTTTGGTGTACTGACTGGCCCTGACTGTCGACGGCCACAGTGACCGGCATATTTTCCACATAAAACTCACGTACCGCTTCCATGCCAAGTTCTCCAAACGCGACCAGTCGGGAAGATTTGATGGCCTTGGATACCAGATAGGCGGCTCCTCCTACGGCGATCAAATATACCGAGTGGTATTTTTTAATCAGATCAATGGTGTCTTCACCACGTTCCGCTTTACCTATCATACCCAGCAGGCCGGTTTTGGCGAGCATCATTTCAGTAAATTTATCCATCCGCGTCGCCGTGGTCGGGCCGGCCGGGCCGACAATTTCATTACGCACCGGATCGACGGGACCCACGTAATAAATGAACCGGTTATGAAAATCGAGGCCTTTTGGCAGCGGTTCACCGTTGGCGATTAAATCCGCAATTTTTTTATGAGCGGCATCCCGGCCGGTCAGCAAATGTCCCGTTAGCAATAATGTATCGCCGGGCTGCCATTGTTGAATATCGTCAGCAGTCACCGTATCAAGATTGATATGCCGGGTATTTTCAGCCGCCTGCCAGGTGATATCGGGCCAGTCATGCAATGATGGTGGGGTGAATTCAGCAGGACCCGTGCCATCCAGAACAAAATGCAGATGGCGGGTCGCTGCACAGTTGGGGATCATGGCAACCGGCAAAGAAGCCGCATGGGTCGGAAAATCATTCACTTTGACATCCAACACCGTGGTCATCCCTCCCAAACCCTGGGCACCGATACCGAGTTTATTGACCTTGTCGTAAAGCTCAATACGCAGTTTTTCAGCCGCAGTTTGTGGACCACGATCAATTAAATCCTGAATATCAATTTCATCTATCAGGCTTTGTTTGGCCATCAGCATGGCTTTCTCAGCGGTGCCGCCAATACCGATACCTAACATGCCCGGTGGGCACCAGCCTGCCCCCATTTTGGGGACGGTTTCCAGCACCCAGTCAACTAAGTTATCAGTAGGGTTAAGGATGGTGAATTGGGCTTTGTTTTCGCTGCCGCCGCCTTTGGCAGCAATATCAATTTCCACGTTATTACCGGCAACCAGTTCGACATTGACCACGGCAGGGGTGTTATCGCCGGTGTTCTTTCGGCTGCCAATGGGATCGGCAACAATCGAGGCGCGCAGCACATTATCCGGGTGCAGGTAAGCACGGCGTACACCCTCGTTAATGATGTCGGCAAGTGGCCGGTTGCTGTCCCATTGCACTTGCATGCCGACTTTGACAAAGACATTGACTATGCCAGTGTCTTGGCAAATGGGCCGCTGGTTTTCAGCGCACATCCGTGAGTTGACCAGGATCTGGGCAATGGCATCTTTGGCCGCTGGCGATTGCTCACGTTGATAGGCGGCATACATCGCGTCGATAAAATCTTTGGGATGATAGTTGGCAATAAACTGTAATGCCGCGAATACACTATCAACCAGATCCTGTTCGCGAATGACCGTCATGATTACTTTTCCAGCAGCTCTTGGATGGCTTGCAGCGTGTCTTCCAGTTTGAATTCAGCGCTTTCACCGGTGCCACGATGTTTGTATTCAATTACACCATTATCCAAACCACGCTCACCGAGAATTAACCGATGCGGAATACCAATCAAATCCCAGTCAGCAAATGCCACACCTGGTCGCAGACCACGATCATCAATTAATACATCAACGCCAGCAGCCAGTAATTGCTGATAAATTTCTTCAGCTTTGTCACGAACCCGCTGTGATTTATGGGCATTGACCGGCACCAACACCACTTCAAATGGCGCAATGGCCTGTGGCCAGACGATGCCACGATCATCATTGTGCTGCTCTATCGCTGCAGCAACCACACGTGATACACCAATGCCATAACATCCCATGGTGATCACTTTTGACTGGCCGGTTTCAGACAGCACTACGGCATTCATTTTCTGACTGTAATTTTCGCCCAGCTGGAAAATATGGCCGACTTCAATACCGCGAGCGATTTCCAGCGTGCCATTGCCATCCGGGCTGGGATCACCGGCCAGCACATTACGAATATCAGCAGAATCCGGCTCCGGTAAATCCCGCCCCCAGTTGACACCGGTCAAATGTTTTTCATCTTGGTTAGCACCGCAAACAAAGTCAGCAGTTTGCGCCGCAGCATGATCAACAATCACTGGAATAGTCAGACCCACCGGGCCAACCGAACCGATATTGGCACCACAGGCATTGAGCACTTGTTCCGGCGTGGCAAAGGTTAGAGGCGCTGCAACCAATGGATGTTTTTCAGCTTTAATGACATTGAGTTCATGATCACCGCGCAGCACTAAAGCAACCACGCTGTTTTTCTCTGTACCTTCTACCAGCAATGTTTTCAGACACTGACTGGCAGATACTTTCAGAAAGGCACTGACATCTTCAATGGTGTGTTTATGGGGCGTATCCACTGTTTGCATCGTTGCCGATGGGGCCGGGCGTGCCTGCGTTGGTTTGACGGCTTCAGCCAATTCGACATTGGCGGCATAGTCACTGCTATTACTGAAGGCAATGGCATCTTCGCCGGAGCTCGCCAAAACATGGAATTCATGAGAGGCATTACCACCAATACTGCCGGTGTCGGCTTGAACAGGGCGGAAATTCAGGCCAATACGATTAAAAATACTGCAGTAAGCTGCATGCATTTGTTCGTAGGTTTCTTGCAAAGAAGCCTGGTCCAGATGGAAGGAATAGGCATCTTTCATCAAAAATTCGCGGGCGCGCATCAAACCAAAACGCGGCCGGATTTCATCACGGAACTTAGTCTGGATCTGATAAAAATTCACCGGTAATTGTTTATAGCTGCGAATTTCCTGACGCACCAGATCGGTAATGACCTCTTCATGGGTCGGGCCGTAACAAAACTCACGCTGATGACGATCGGTTACGCGCAGCAGTTCCGGCCCGTATTTTTCCCAGCGCTGACTCTCTTGCCATAGTTCGGCCGGTTGTATGGATGGCATCAATACTTCCTGCGCGCCTGCTTTATCCATTTCATCACGGACGATAGCTTCGGTCTTGCGTAACACGCGCAGCCCCAATGGTAACCATGTGTAAAGTCCAGAAGCCAGCCGGCGGATTAAACCGGCTCGCAGCATCAACTGATGGCTGACGATTTCGGCATCCGCCGGGGTTTCTTTTAAGGTCGAAATAAGTAGCTTGGAAGTACGCATGTAAAAGTTAAAGTCCTGTGAATTGTTATTATTTTGGGTGAGACGGTTTAGCAGGAATCATTGTTAAAACGTGCTGTGATCCCAGCCCCAGTTCTGGCGTTCGCTATCCGTCATACTGATATAAGTTCGGCTGCCACTGACCCCGATTTGTTGTTCAATCATCGTGCACATTGCATCTGAAAATGCTTTGCGATCTGAGGGGAGTCCCAACGAGCGATAATCCAGAATAGCCGTTGGTTCGGTGCTACCGCCAAACGACATGCTGGCTTTTTGTTCGATGGCGATCATCACGTAGCTTTCTGGTTTGCCGCTGACCTGGGCAACGGTTTTACTGGCAGCTTTCAGTAGCGCTGCTTCATCAGTAACTGTTTGATTGGTGACAATATTTAAATAAGGCATGGTTGTCTCCTTTATTGACAGAATTCGTCGACTTGTTGTTGAAACTCGGCAATTTTTGCTTGCCGTTCTTCTTCAGTGGGCCGGGTTATTTCACCGTCAGCATTCATTACGCGGCGACCGGGGTTATCCTGATATTGTTGAAGGTTATTGCGCGCCGTCTGGCAGTTCTCTTCACGAATTTGTTCTGCTGCTTCAGCTTGCTGCTGCGCTTCTTGCCGTTCGGCTTCGGCCGCTGCTTCAGCGTCTTGTGATTTAATCAATTCTTCTAATTGTTGTTGCGCTTTTTCAGGATCAATCGCCGGTGGCGGTGGTGGCGCGATATGCTCTGCAGGACGATCAGCTGGCGGCTGCTGAGTGTAATGAACCTGTCCATTTTCGTCGGTCCATTTGTAGATTTCTGCTTGGGCCAAAAACGGCAGACTGCAGACCAGAGCAAGACAGTAAATACGCAAATGCGGTATAACCATGACCGATCCCTCAAAATAAAAGCTAATTCTACGCCAAAGCGTATCATCATCAAATGTCAGAAAGCCCTTCTCGAACAGAATTTCATCATACCGTGAATCAGCCCGGCGTTACGGTTTTGGATTGTCTTGCCGAACAGACACCGCTTTCCAAACAGCAAATCAAACAATGTCTGGCTAAAGGTGCTGTCTGGTTACAAAAAGGCAAACATCAACAGCGACTACGTCGTGTCAAAAAAGTGTTGCGTAAGGGTGAGAAAATACATTTGTATTTTGACCCGTTAATATTGGCACAGCCAGTGCCTGAGGCCAGCTTAATCGCCGATTTAAAACGCTACAGTGTCTGGCATAAACCGTCGGGTATGTTGGCACAGGGCACGATGTGGGGTGATCATTGCAGTTTGTTACGGTTCACCGAGCAGTTTTTTACCCCAGCCAGACAAAGTTTTCTGGTGCACCGGTTGGACCGTGAAGCCCGCGGCTTAATGTTGATAGCGCATGACAAACAGGCGGCTGCGGCGTTATCCGAGTTATTTCAAAAGCGTCAGATTGATAAGCATTATCAGGTCAGTGTGACAGGGCAGCTGGCCAATAAAACCTTAACCATCGACCAGCCTCTGGATGGCAAATCAGCCAGTACAACATTGACGCTGCTAGATTACATGGTTGATAAAAACCAATCATTGTTGCAGGTCAGTATCGATAGCGGCCGTAAACACCAGATTCGCCGGCATTGTGCAGCAGTGGGGCATCCTGTGGTGGGCGACAGTCGTTATGGCAAAGTAGATCCTGCCGGTTTGCAATTACAGGCGATTTATCTGGCCTTTGATTGCCCTTTGACCCGGCAACGTCAGACGTTTTCACTGATTGACAAGACCCCATCCCTGGCGTAATTTCAAATTAGGGTTATGCTGGAGTAAATCTATGAGTGAAAATAAAAAAGCATCCACAGCACCGTTAACTGAATATGAACGTAATGGTATGCCGGAACGCCGAAAAGATATCCGCCGCACTGGCGATGATCGGCGTGAAATGTTTCGGTTTGACCTTACTAAAGATGATCGCCGTGAGGGTAAAGACCGTCGGGGTTCGGCAAAAGACAATTGGGGCACCGAAGACCCGATTTAAGTCGTCAGTCGCATAATTCTCGGGATATACAGGCTCTGGCTGATCCCCCGGGCCAGTAAAAAAAATAAAATCGCCGCCCACAAGCCGTGATTACCAAAATCCTGTAACAAATACCAGGTCGGTAAATACACCAAAATTGCTGAGAACAACATGGTATTGCGCATTTCGCGGCTGCACGTAGCCCCAACAAACAAACCGTCGAACAAATAAGACCAAACGCCGAATATCGGTGCGATCACCACCCATAACAAATATTGATCTGCCAATGCCACTACGGCATCTATGCTGGTCAGCAGCCGAATAATTTGATGGCCTAACAGGCCATAAATCACCATAAAGATGAATGCCATTAATAATGACCAGATGCCGGTCAGCCACAAAGCTCGTTTCAAATCGGCCTGATTTTTGCGGCCCAGTGCTTTGCCGGTTAATACTTCAGTGGCATTGGCAAAGCCATCCAAAACAAATGCCATAAAGGTAATAAAATTAAGCAAGACACTATTGGCAGCCAGAACGGTATCACCTTGTCGGGCGCCCTGACTGGTGAAAAAAGCAAAACACAGGATTAGCACAAAGGTGCGGATCATAAAGTTACCGTGCACTTCCAGCCCCCGGAAGCCCGCGCGGAAATTTTGCCAACGCCGCGCCAACTGCCAGGCGTGTAAATTGACGCCATAGCGCGTTAACAAAGCAATTCCAGCCAATAAACCCAAATATTCAGCCGCTACCGACGCCCAGGCGACGCCGTCTACATCCATGCCAAAGCTATTGACCAGCAATAAATCCAACATGATATTGGCAATATTGATGATCAGCACCATCAATAGAGCGGTTTTTGAAGCCTCGCGGCCAATTAACCAGCCGAGAATGGCGTAGTTTATTAGTGTGGCCGGCGCGCTCCAAATGCGAATATCAAAATAAATAGCAGCGTATTGCTCAACATTGTTGGAGCTGCTGACCAGCCATAAAGCCAAATCACGTATCGGTATTTGTATGACGAGGAGCGCTGCGGAGATTAAAATGGCCAGCCAAATTGACTGAAATAATACTGCTTGCATCGCAATGGAATCTTCGCGGCCATAAGCCTGAGCATTGAGTCCGGTGGTCGCCATGCGCAAAAAACCAAAGCCCCAAAACACAAAGGTAAAAATCATGCTGCCAATGGCGACTGCGCCCAGATAATGCGCGGACGATAAATGGCCGACCACGGCAGTATCAACCATGCCCAACAGTGGCGTGGAAATATTGGCCAGAATCATCGGCCCGGCAATCAGCCAGATTTGTCGGTGAGAAATTGCAGAATCAGCCAAAAAATTATTCACATGTGGTTGAGAGGGTAATGCTTAGTGTAGCGAGACTGGCAAATTATCCGGCCGGTTAAATAAAAAGGCCATCCGAAGATGGCCTTTTCTATAAGCGTTTTAATAAACTCAGACCAGTAACGGGGCTATCACCAGACTGACGATAGCCATTACATTGATCAAAATGTTCATCGACGGACCGGAGGTATCTTTCAGCGGATCGCCGACGGTATCGCCAACCACATTGGCTTTGTGCACTTCAGAACCTTTGCCCCCCAGATTGCCTTGTTCGACATACTTTTTGGCATTATCCCAGGCGCCTCCGGCATTGGCCATCATCAGTGCCATCAGCACGCAGACAAGTAAGCCGCCACCCAACATACCGCCGAGCGCTTCCGGCCCCAGACCAAAGCCAACGACAATCGGTGCCAATACTGCCAAAGTACCTGGCAGGATCATTTTTCGTAAAGCCGCTTTGGTCGCGATTTCGACGCATCGGGCAGTATCGGGTTTGCCGGTCCCTTCCAGTAGACCGGGGATTTCACGGAATTGGCGACGGATTTCATGGATCATATCAAAGGCTGCATCACCAACCGCAGTCATGGTCATCGAACTGACCAAAAATGGGAAAATGCCCCCGATAAACATACCAACCAGCACGATTGGATTGGTAATCAACAATTGCAAATCACCACCACTTTCGACATTAATGGTTTCGATATAGGCACTGATAATCGCCAAAGCCGCCAATGCAGCTGCTGAAATGGCAAAACCTTTACCAATTGCCGCCGTGGTATTACCCAGTGAATCCAGTGAGTCAGTGATATCCCGGGTTTCTTTGCCCATTTTCGACATTTCGGCAATTCCTCCCGCGTTATCCGCTACTGGCCCGTAAGCATCAATCGCCATAGTAATACCGACGGTACCAAGCATGCCGACAGCAGCAATCGCTACACCGTACAAACCAGCAAAATAACTGGAGACAAAAATGATTGCTGCAATGGTTAATACCGGAATGGCAACCGATTGCATTCCCAATGCCAGACCCCCAATAATGACCGTCGCCGGACCAGTTTCACCATCTCTGGCCAGTTTACGTACCGGTGCGCCGCCGGTGTAATACTCGGTGACCAGACCAACAATGATGCCGCCAACTGCACCAGCCAGCACAGCAAACCAGATATTACTACTGGCGCCAAGTATTTGAATCAACAAATATGACAGCAGGATAAAAATTATTGATGCGCCCAGGGTGCCAAATCGTAATGCATCCCCCGGACTTTTTGCTGAAAACACTTTCACAGCGAAAATACCGGCGATCGAACACAAAATGCCCAGAGACGATAACGCTAATGGCATAAACATCAGGGTTTGCTGATTGCCGCCACCCAACTCGTTAATGGTCATCATCGACATGGTCGAAGCAATGGCAATACCGGCAATCATGGCGCCGCAATAGGATTCAAAAATATCGCTGCCCATGCCTGCGACATCCCCAACGTTGTCACCGACATTATCGGCAATAACGCCCGGGTTACGTGGATCATCTTCAGGAATGCCGGCTTCGACTTTACCAACCAGATCTGCACCGACATCGGCGCTTTTGGTGAAAATACCGCCACCCACCCGTGAGAACAGGGCAACCGATGACGCACCCATCCCAAAACCATGAATGGTGTGTGCTGTTTGCGGATCACCGCCAAACAACAAATACAGGAACCCCAAACCGAGTAAGCCCATTGCTGCCACAGTCAGTCCCATCACCGAGCCGCCAAAAAAAGCGATAGTCAATGCTTCCGGTGCACCCTTGTCACGTGCTGCAATAGCGGTGCGAACATTTGCTTTGGTTGCGGCATACATGCCGATAAAACCGGCACTGGCAGATGCCACAGCACCTACAAAAAAGGCCAGCGCAGTGTGCCAGCCTAAATCAGAGAGCCCAAGGGCAATAATGCAAATCAGACAAAAAATCGCCAGCCTGGAATATTCAGCGCGCATAAACACCATCGCGCCCAAATGAATCTCATTACCTATTTCAACCACCTTACCGGTACCTGCCGGAGAGGCTTTAACTTTGTTGTAAACCAATAAAGCACAGACGAGTCCGAGAATACCCAGAACCACTGGGACTGCATTTATTAACCACATAGGCTGACCTCTTTGTCTTAGAATTTAACTTACATTGAAAATAGACGCTCTTTGTATGGAAATTTGGTTATACCTTTAACACTTCAGGCTGTAAAGTCAGCCACAGATATGCCCCAAAAAGGATTTTATAAATGGAATGGGTGAGTTTTGCTGTTGCCGGGATTTTTGCCGGTGTCATTGCCGGATTGCTCGGTTTAGGTGGTGGTCTGGTGATCGTGCCGGTGCTGGTAGTCTTATTTAGCTGGCAAGGCATGGCTGCAGAGCAGATCATGCATTTGGCAATCGGTACATCGATGATGACTATCTGTGTGACGGCGCTGGCCTCACTGACGGCCCATCATCGTCACCACCATATTGACTGGCCAACCGTAAATAAATTGATATTCGGCTTAATGCTGGGCGGTTTTTTGGGTGCCTGGCTGGCCAGCCAATTATCCGGCGAGGTGCTGCAGCGATTTTTTGCGGTATTTGCGTTGTTAATGGCCATACGCGTCTGGATTAAATTGCCTCATAGCGGTTATCCACAATTATTAAAACCGGCTGTTACGACTGGTTTTGGCAGTATCACTGGTGTGGTATCAGCCTTTGTCGGTATTGGCGGTGGCACATTGGTGGTGCCTTATTTATTGCTGGCGGGCTTACCTATCACACTGGCCATAGGCAGTGCAGCTGCCTGCGGCTTGCCGATTGCCTTGTCAGCGGTAGCGGGATTTATTGTCTGGGCACCGGAGAGTAGTGGCGATTGGCAAACTGGTTATATTGTCTGGCCAGCATTTTTTGCCATCAGTATTACCAGCAGCATTTGCGCACCATTGGGTGTTAAACTCGCAAAGAGACTGCCGGATAAATTGCTCAGACAATTGTTTTCTATTGCATTATTAGCAGTAGCATTATTTTTCTTCAGTTAATGACGGAGGTTGTTATGCAACGTTGGGAGTGTCAAATCTGCGGTTTTATCTACGATGAAGCTATTGGATTACCTGAAGAGGGGATCGCGCCGGGAACCGCCTGGGCAGATATTCCGGATGATTGGGTGTGTCCGGATTGCGGCGCAACCAAAGATGATTTTGATATGTTACCGCTGCCAGAATAAAAGCTGATATCAGTTTAATAAATAAGTGTTTTCTTTTATACTTAGCGGCTTTATCTATCCGCATGTGGAGCGCTTAATCAATGAATCTGGATCGCGTCAGTTCTGGCAAAAATGTACCTGAAGATATCAACGTTATCATCGAAATTCCGTCACATTCGGATCCGGTGAAATACGAAGTCGATAAAGAAACCGGTGCCTTGTTTGTTGACCGCTTTATGAACACTGCGATGTTTTATCCATGTAATTACGGCTATGTGCCACATACTTTGTCTGACGATGGCGACCCGGTGGATGTCCTGGTGATCAGCCCTTATGCGCTGATCAGTGGCTCAGTGGTGCAATGTCGCCCAGTGGGTATGCTGCAAATGACTGATGAATCGGGTGAAGATGCCAAAGTGCTGGCGGTGCCACATGATAAAATGTATGACAATATTAACGATGTCGATGATGTTTCAGAGCGTCTGTTGGAACAATTAGCGCATTTCTTCGAACACTACAAAGATCTCGAAAAGAACAAATGGGTCAAGATTGATGGCTGGAAAGGCAAAGATGCTGCCATGCAGGAAATTAATGACAGCGTTGCACGTTTCAAAGCGGCACCGGTTAAGCCAAAATTTTAAGTCATTACCAACCCTTACCAGCGGCGAGCTGATGCAGATCAGACTCGCCGTTTGTATGTTTTCAGGCAGCAATTTATGTCGACATTGATCCTTCAGGGCCCTGGACTCGAGCAAATGGCCGCTGCAGAAATTGCCAAGACAGTGCATGGTGAACTGCGGTGGCAAGATAGTTTTGCACAAGTTGAAGCCGATATCTTGCCAGCGGAAATCAGCTTGCTGCGTGACAACTATCATTTTGATATCAACCTGTTACCCGCAGACTTTGATGTCAATCAATGCAAGTTGCTGGTAATGGATATGGATTCGACACTGATAGGCATCGAATGCATTGATGAAATCGCGGATTGTCTCGGCATTAAACCGCAGGTTGCAGCGATAACCGAAGCTGCGATGCGTGGTGAACTGGATTTTGAAGCTTCACTGCGTCAAAGGGTGAAGTTATTGGCCGGTTTGCCTGTCGCCATGCTGGAAACGGTTTATTACGAAAGACTTAATCTGAATCCTGGTGCAGAAATGATGCTGGCGGGTTTAAAACAGCTGGGCATTAAAACCGCATTAGTGTCGGGCGGTTTTACGTTTTTTACTGAGCGTTTACAAAAACGTCTTAATCTAGATTTCACCCAAGCCAATGTGCTGGCCGAAAAAGAGGGCAAATTGACCGGCGAAGTGGTGGGCGCGGTGTGCGGTGCCAAGGCCAAAGCGGACTTTTTGCTGGCACGCTGTTATGAGTTAGATATCAGGCCAAATCAGGCCATCGCTATGGGGGATGGTGCCAATGATTTGTTGATGATGGCAGAAGCGGGTTTAAGCGTTGCCTATCATGCTAAGCCAACAGTGCAACAGCAAGCTGATACGGCATTAAATTACAGTGGGCTGGATGGCGTTTTAGGCCTCTTGCAGCACCCTGTAATACAGGCGTAATCTTGAATTATCAGCAGATAATCCCCATCTGCACAACGAATCAATCTAAAGAGGTAAAAGTATGGATATTGATATTATGGACCGGATCAAACAGGCAATCGAAGGCAATTCTGTCATTCTGTTTATGAAAGGCACACCGGAATTTCCACAATGCGGTTTTTCCAGTCGGTCATCTCAGGCGCTGGCGGCATGTGGTTCAGAATTTGCTTATGTAAATGTATTGGCAGATCCGGATGTACGAGCTAATTTACATCGTTATGCTGACTGGCCGACATTTCCACAGTTGTACATCAATGGTGAATTAGTAGGTGGTTGTGACATTATTATGGAACTGTACGAATCAGGTGAACTCAAAAAACTGGTAGATGCAGCGAGCTAATTTAGACGATGACTGAAAAATCGGCACCAGATTGGACCACCGGACATGGCTTTGCGGTTGCCCCTTCAAAGCCTGAACTGAAACAGCCGCCCAAGTACCGGGTGATTATGCTGAATGATGACTATACGCCGATGGATTTTGTCGTCGAAGTGTTGGAAAAACTGTTTGATATGGGGCGTGAACGGGCAACACGCACCATGCTGCAGGTGCACACGGAAGGCCAGGCTTTGTGCGGGGTATTTACTTTTGAAATCGCTGAGGCCAAAGTGGAACAGGTCAACAGTTATGCCCAGCATAACGGGCATCCTTTACAGTGCACCATGGAGCAGGATTAACCGTGGCGGCAAGACAACAGGCGAAATGACGTATGTTAAGTAAAGAATTAGAGCACACGCTGAGTCAGGCATTTAATTACGCCCGACAACGTTCGCATGAGTTTCTGACCGTAGAGCATTTGCTACTGGCCTTGCTTGAAAACGGTCAGGCATTGGCGGTCTTGAAAGCCTGTGAGGTGGATATTGCCGCTTTGCGTCAGGATCTGACCGATTTTCTTGCCGATAATCTGCCAACCTTGCCGGAAGATACCGAGCGCGAAACGCAGCCAACCTTGGCTTTTCAGCGGATTTTGCAACGTGCAGTGATGCATGTGCAATCATCCGGTGGTGAAGAAGTGACCGGTGCCAATGTGTTGGTATCAATTTTTTCTGAGCAGCAGTCGCAAGCAGTATATTTACTGCAAAAACAAGATGTGACACGCCTTGATGTAGTGAATGCCATCAGTCACAGCAGTATCGGTGAAGTCAGCCCGGAGACCAAAGTCGAAAAGCCTTTGGGTGAAGAGGGTGAAGGCAGCGGCGAAAATAAAAGTGCGTTGGCCTTGTATGCCTCTAATTTGAATGCTGAAGCCAAACTGGGCCGAATCGATCCCCTGATTGGTCGTGCTCATGAAATTGAACGCACTTTGCAGGTGTTATGTCGCCGTCGTAAAAACAATCCCTTGTTTGTTGGTGAGGCAGGCGTTGGTAAAACGGCTTTGGCTGAAGGACTGGCCAAGCGTATTGAAGATGGTGATGTGCCAGAAGTACTGGAAGATGCAGTGATTTATGCACTGGATATGGGGGCGCTGGTGGCAGGCACCAAATATCGTGGTGATTTTGAAAAGCGCTTGAAAGCACTACTGCGCGAAATCAACCAGAAAGAACACGCAATTTTGTTTATTGATGAAATTCATACTGTCATTGGGGCCGGTAGTGCTGGTAACAGTGCGATGGACGCCGCCAATTTACTGAAGCCATTGTTGGCGAATGGTGAATTGAAATGCATCGGTTCCACCACATATCAGGAATACCGCAGCATTTTTGAGCATGATCGGGCGCTGGCTCGACGTTTTCAGAAAATCGATGTGCCTGAGCCGTCAATTTCTGAAACGATCGAAATTCTTAAGGGACTGAAACCAGGTCTGGAAGCGCATCATAATGTGCGTTATTCAGCAGCGGCGATTGTTCAGGCAGCAGAGCTTGCCGCTCGTCATATCAACGATCGTTATCTGCCAGACAAGGCGATTGATGTGCTTGATGAAGTGGGTGCGGCGCAACGGATTTTACCTAAATCACGTCGTAAAAAAATGATTGGTGTCGGTGATGTACAACAAATTGTTGCCAAAATCGCCCGTATTCCGGCGAAAACGGTCAGCAATGCTGACAAGGACAATCTGCGTAATTTAGAGCCTAATCTGAAACACGTTATTTTCGGCCAAGATGAAGCGATTTCTGCGCTGAGTTCCGCCATCAAAATGGCGCGTTCTGGTTTAGGACATCCGGAAAAACCGACCGGTGCCTTTTTGTTTGCCGGTCCCACCGGTGTTGGTAAAACCGAAGTCACTCGCCAGTTAGCGCATATTTTAGGCGTTGAGCTGATACGTTTTGATATGTCCGAATATATGGAACCACACACCGTGTCACGGTTAATTGGTGCGCCGCCAGGCTATGTTGGCTTTGATCAGGGTGGTCTGTTGACCGATGCCATTATCAAACAACCGCATGCCGTATTGCTGCTCGATGAAATAGAAAAAGCGCATCCGGATGTCTTTAATTTGCTGTTACAGGTCATGGATCACGGTACCTTAACCGATAACAATGGCCGCAAAGCCGATTTTCGCCATGTAGTGCTGGTGATGACCAGTAATGCCGGCGCTCAGGAAATGAATCGTGCGGGCATTGGCTTTACCAAGCAGGAAATGCATCAAAGTGATAGTACGGAAGCGCTGAAACGGACTTTCACGCCTGAGTTCCGTAATCGTCTTGATGGCATTATTCAATTCAAACCACTGACACCCGATGCCATTTTGCGTGTTGCAGACAAGTCAGTGCTTGAGCTGGAAATGTTGTTGCAGGATAAAAATGTCACTATCGAAATTGATAATGATGCCCGTGAATGGCTCGCTGAGCATGGTTATGACATACAAATGGGCGCTCGGCCCATGGCACGTCTGGTACAGGAGAAAATCAAGCGTCCGCTTGCCGATGAGTTGCTGTTTGGCAAACTCAGTGAAGGTGGTCATGTCAGGGTGTTGCTCAAAGATAATGAGCTGCATTTGGAAATTATTAACGAAACCGAGTCGGTTTGAGCCGATGGTAAAGTCTCCCGGATAGTGACTACTACCCGGGGGAATACTTGTATCGGTTCATTCATCAGAATATGCTGTAGCAGAGGATATATTCATAGCAAGTTATGCACCTGTTTCACATGATTCTCACAAGGCCGTGCAACATTGAATGCTAACTGCTTGATCTACAATGAATGATTATAAGTAATTGAAAATTATAATGTTTTTTAATTGCTTAAATTTTGACCATTTTGTGGCCAACCCTGCAAATTGAACAACTTAGCGTTTAACGCCAAAGTTAAACACAGACTTATCCACAGAAAATGTGAGTAACTTTACAGTAAGGTTACAGGCGTCATAACTCAATACCTTTTTGTGCACGAATGCCATCACGAAAAGCGTGTTTAACATCATCTATGCGACTCACGGTATCCGCAGCGTCAATGACCGCCTGTGGTGCGCCACGTCCGGTAATAATGACATGTTGCATAGCAGGCCGGTTAGCCAGATCAGCCAAAACAGTCTCGGTATCGAGATAATGCATTTTTAAGACAATATTTAATTCATCCAGCAAAATCACACTGATGTCAGGATTGGCCAACATATCTTTAACAATCGCCCAACCTTTTTCAGCGGAACGTTTATCCTGCTCCAGATTCTGCGTATCCCAGGTAAAACCATCACCGACCACATTGTAGTTGACCTGCTCCGGAAAACGCCGGTAAAACGCTTCCTCTCCGGTACTCATCGCACCTTTGATAAACTGCACAATGCCCACCTGCATATCATGGCCCAACGCCCGGGCAATCATGCCAAAGCCGGATGAGCTTTTGCCTTTGCCATTGCCAGTTATACACAGCAATAAGCCTTTATCTTTATTAGCTTGCTGGATCTGCGTATCGACGATCTGTTTTTGTTTTTGCATGCGTTTGTTATGACGTTCGGTTTTACCGTTCATAAAGAAATCTCTGATAATGTTGAGAGTCTTATAATGAAAGCAGTCCTCCTTTTGAGAGAGAACTGCACGAATTTAAATTTTGAAAAGTAATATTGGAACTAGATATCAGTCAAACTTATATGAGGTAGAGATAAAGACTGTACGCTCAGCAAGTGGATAGGCATTAAAGTTACCATTTTCAGCTGAGCCATTGACGCCGAAATTATAATATTCCTCATCAAATAGATTGTTGATTATCAGCGAAACTTCCAAATCATTAATTTGTTTTGATAATAAAAAGTTTACTGTCTGATAGCTTGGTATTTTTTTACCAAATTCATTACTTGAATCATTAGCAAAATAGCTATTACTAACATGCTGCCAGTTCAGTGATGACCTTAAATCATAAGGTAAACTTGCACTTAGGCCGATATTGTAAATATGCTCAGGCACTAGTGGTACAGTATTACCATCAAGTTCCCCCTCGCGAAACTTAGCACTCAGGTGAGTGTAATTAGCATTGATGCTAAGCCACTCATTTATAGCTAACTGGTTAGAAACTTCAATACCTTTACGTCTTGTTTTATCAAGGTTTTCATTGGTAAAAGATATGGGGTTAAAACGTATTTCATCGGTTAGATTTTGGTAAAAAAAGCTGACGTTACTATTTAAGCGACCGGCAGAAAAAGCGGTGCCAATTTCATGTGTGCGTGCTGTCTGCGGTTCGAGATCACTAATCGTACCGAATACACCGACCTGCTCATCGACACTTCCAAAACGGGCGCTAGTTCCTGTTCTGGCATATAACGACCAATTATCTGAGAGGAAGTGCCTGATTCCGATCTCATAGGAATTTTCTCTATATTGATTTTTTAGTTCATCACTAGTTGTCAGATTCTGACCATTAAAGTTGACCTCATCCGTTCTTAAGCCTCCGGTCAAAATAGTGTTATTGGCAACAGTCAGGGATGATTGCCAGTAAAAAGCATGATTTTTCTGGTCAATTTCTCGACTACCAAAGCTTGAAACACTGTCATAATTATGTGTGTACCAATCCATACCAAGAATAGTGGTCATCGAGCCGAACGACAGAGCCTGCTCATGAATGAGTCTGGGAGTGAAAGAGTATGCAGTATGGTCAGTCTTAACAGTATTTGAAGAACTGACAAACTCTGCGGTTGAGTCTTTTTTCCTGTAACCACCATCTATAACTAACGTGATTTGCTCAGATATGTTGGCTGTATAACCGATATTGGAATAATGGGCACGTTCTCTGGCTTTATCATCAGGCGTATCAGTACCCTTGCGATCATTTTCTAAGGATAGATCAACAGGGTCTGTAAAAATTCCAAAAATACCAAAATCGTTAACTATCTCGCGCGGACGGAAGTTTCTGACCCCTGGGAACTGAATGTGATTATTGTAACTACCAATTTTGACATAGAATTCATCGCCTGAAATTGGCAAGCGGAAATCAAGTTGTCCACTATTCTGGCGGAATTCGTTGTTATCACGATAGCCATCATCATGCGTTGAATTAATGTTGG
>JBFJJO010000026.1:0-20279 GCA_041612215.1 Methylophaga sp. | reverse complement strand
GGCACATAATCAATTTTAATCGTGGCAAAATCAGGCTGACCTGTTTTCGGGCAAAGACAAGTAAACTCCGGTGTTTCAATGTGAATGGTATAATCCCGCTCCGGCGCGGCATTATCGAAGGTTTCAAGTTGTTTGCTTGGTTGCGTGGACATCGGTAGTCTCTGAAAGTTAAACAAAATCGTTATTATCCCTGAGTTGGCAGATTTAATTAAGTGTTAGAAATCATCATTTTGATATTTGTCCTGTTGTTGGCCATTGCGGTGGTGGGCTCTGTCAGTTATCAGCGTAATCAGAAACTGGCCAATGATTTTGAACGTGAGCTGGATCATGATGATGCGGAAAGCAGTGATTTTCATGCGCGCTATGACGCCGTATTTGCTCGTGATGACGATGTCGATTTTGACGACAATCCGGTCACTCTTGATGGGGAAAAACCACAAGCCACAGTAAAGACAAATATGGCACCGGATGTTGCTGAGCCGGTTGTCCCTGAACCAGCCGAAGCCGCATCGCAAGAACCTGAATGGGATTTAGTGATTGCGCTGACCGTGATGGCACCCAAAGATCGGTTATTTACCGGCCGCGCCGTGAAAAACGCCCTGGATAATCAGGAGCTGCATTTTGGTGAAATGCAGATTTACCATCGATTCACGTTGGGCAGCCGCAAACAGAGCTTGTTCAGCGCAGCCAATATTGTCGATCCGGGTACGTTTCTGCCTGCTGAACTGATTTCGATGAAAACGCCGGGTATTTTGTTGTTTGCACGCCTGCCGGGACCCGTTAACGGTTTGGCGGTATTAGACGCGATGCTTGATTGTGCAACACAAATGGCCGAACAGTTGGATGGCGTCGTTTGTGATGAACAACGCCAGCCTTTGACCGATCAAGCTCTGGAATCGGTTCGCGGCCGGATTTTTGAACTGAATCTCACTCTGCAAAAAGACGCTCGCCCATATGACGATTTCTGAAGATATCAAAAGTCGTATCGCCGAACTACGCGGCATCATTAATGGCCTTAATTATCATTACTACAGCCAGGATGATCCGGCAGCCAGTGACGCAGAATATGACCGATTATTTAACGAGCTAAAACAACTCGAAGCCACTTATCCTGAATTACAGACTGCGGATTCGCCGACCCAGCGGGTCGGCGCCGCGCCTCTGGCAAAATTCAGTCAGGTGACGCATGCCATGCCCATGTTATCGCTGGATAATGTGTTTGATGAAACTGAACTCACAGCCTTCGATCAGCGCGTAAAAGACCGGCTGAACAGTACACAGCCCATTGAATACGTAGCGGAACCCAAGCTGGACGGTTTGGCTATTAGTATTCGTTATGAAAATGGATTATTGGTTCAGGCAGCAACGCGTGGTGATGGCAGCGTTGGTGAAGATGTCACCGAAAATGTCCGGACCATTCGCAACGTGCCACTGAAATTACAGGGTGACAATGTACCGGCCGTGGTCGAAATCCGCGGCGAAATTTATATGCCCAAAGCCGGTTTTGAAAAGCTTAATCAGCAGCAACTCACCGACGGTAAAAAAATCTTTGTCAATCCCCGAAATGCTGCAGCCGGTTCATTAAGACAACTGGATTCCGCTGTTACCGCCAGCCGGCCTTTGGCGCTGTTTTGTTATGCGCTGGGCGATCTTGAGGGTATGGCAAGGCCTGTCAGTCATCAACAAGCCATGGATTTAATTGCCGGTTGGGGCGGGGCAGTGTGTCCCGAAGCTAAAGTCTTAACCGATGTCAGCGCCTGTTTGGAATATCTGCATCAGCTGGCCGATAAGCGTGAAACGCTGTCGTATGAAATTGATGGCGTGGTGTTTAAGGTTAATAGCAGCGAATTACAAAATCGACTGGGTTTTGTCTCCCGGGCACCACGTTGGGCAATTGCCTATAAATTCCCGGCTCAGGAAGAAATGACGGCAGTGGAAGCTATCGAAATACAGGTTGGCCGCACTGGTGCTCTGACCCCTGTTGCCCGTTTAAAACCGGTATTTGTCGGTGGTGTCACGGTCAGCAATGCAACGTTACATAATGAAGATGAAATCCGCCGCAAAGATGTGCGTATCGGCGACACTGTGATTGTTCGACGTGCCGGTGATGTGATTCCGGAAATAGTTGGCGTGGTGACGGCTAGACGGCCGGAAAATGCCGTTGAATTTGTTATGCCAAAACAATGTCCGGTATGTGACTCGGCAGTTGAACGCGCTGAAGGTGAAGCGGTAGCGCGTTGCAGTGGCGGTCTATATTGTGCCGCACAGCGTAAAGAAGCACTGAAGCATTTTGCTTCACGTAAAGCCATGGATATTGATGGTTTAGGCGATAAATTAGTCGAGCAGCTGGTCGATGCGGAATTGGTTAAAGATCCAGCCGATTTATTTCAGTTAACGTCCGAACAATTGTCAGGGCTAGAGCGGATGGGCGACAAGTCTGCTGAGAATTTGGTCAATGCTTTACAGGCTGCCAAACATACCCGATTTGCCCGGTTTTTATATGCCCTAGGCATTCGGGAAGTCGGTGAGGCCACCGCCCGCGCTCTGGCGCTGCATTTTGTCGACTTAAACAAACTGAAAGCTGCGACCGAAGAACAGTTACTGGAAATTGAAGATGTTGGCCCCATCGTGGCACAGCATATTGTCACCTTCTTTCAGCAGTCGCATAATCTCGAAGTAATAGACCGATTATTGGCGCAAGGCATTGACTGGCCGGAAGAAAAACCAGCATTTTCTGATTCAGTGTTAAATGGCAAAACCATTGTTTTGACCGGTACTTTGGATATTTTGTCGCGTAGTGAAGCCAAAGAAAAACTGCTGGCGCTGGGCGCGAAAGTGGCCGGCAGTGTCTCGGCAAAAACAGATTTTGTCGTAGCTGGGCGTGATGCCGGCTCTAAACGCAATAAAGCTGAATCGCTGGGTATCCCTGTTGTCGATGAAGCCCAATTACAACAATGGATCCAATCATGAGCGCTGTTGCAGAAGCCATCAAAAAAGTCGCTACCGGGCCACATCTGAGCAAAGATTTAACGCTGGATGAAAGCCGCGAGGCAATGTTGGAAATCCTCGAAGATAAAGTGGATCCGGTACAGGCCGCCGTCATGTTGATAGCGTTGCGTATGAAGCGCGAAACTGATGATGAAAATCTTGGGATGTTGCAGGCAATGCAACAATTAACGCATCAGCAAACGTTGGATTTAACCGATGTTTTAATTATTGCCGATCCATTTAATGGTTTTAACCGGCATTGTCCGGTCGCCGCGTTTTTACCGGCTGTTTTGGCGGCCTGCGGGTTGCCGGCGGTATCGCAAGGTGTTTATGAAATGGGCCCGAAGTTTGGTATTACCCATGCCCAAGTGCTGGAAGCTGCAGGTTTACCAGTCAATTTAAATCCGCAGCAAATCGCGCAACAATTACAACATCCCGATTGTGGCTGGGCATACAGCGATCAGGCGCAGATGACACCATCGCTGTTTGCCTTACAGCATTTGCGTAAACTGATGATTAAGCGGCCGAGCATCGCGACACTGGAAAAACTGATCATGCCCGTCAAAGCCCAGCGTACGCATTTGCAGATTGGTTTTGTCCATAAAGCTTATCCGCCGGTGTTGGATTTTCTGGCACGCCAGGCTGGTTATGACAGGGCTTTAATTGTTCGCGGGCTGGAAGGCGGCGTAGTGCCGACGTTACGGGAAACATCGATGAATCATTATTTGCATGATGGCACCTTACATTTCATGCCTATACACCCGGCGGATTTTGGTATTCATCAGGAAACCCGCGGCGTCGTGGCTGAGAAAGACAGGCCCACTGCACATGAAAGTGCCGAACAGGGGTTGGCTGCCTTAAACGGTGAAAAAGGGCCCGCACGTGATGTTTTGGTATTGGGCGCTGCATTGGCCTTATTGCAGTGCCGTGCGCATGAGTCACCACAACACGCTGCAGATTTGGTACGAAAAAATCTGGATAATGGTCTGGTATTAGCGCGTTTTAATCAGGCAAAACCATGATTTTTCAGCAAACCTTATCTTTTAATACCAATGGCCGCAGTACCAGTAATATCAGCAAGGATGTTGATGCGATTATTGCTGAGTCTGGCATTCAAACTGGTACCTGCCATGTCTTTGTCCAACATACCAGTGCGTCATTAATGATTTGTGAAAATGCCGATCCGGATGTGCGCCGTGATCTGGAAACCTTTATGCAGCATATTGTTCCCGATGGTGATGCCATGTTTTTACATCAGGATGAAGGTCCTGATGATATGAGTGCCCATATCCGTACAGTGCTGACGAATCCGGATTTAACGGTGCCAGTCAGTAATGGGCAATGTGCGCTTGGCATATGGCAGGGAATATATCTATGGGAACATCGCACGCAGCGTCATCAGCGGCGGATTATTGTTACGGTACAGGGCGAATGATGCAAGACGACTGGCAAGATGAAAATGATGATGACGGCTTTGACTATGAAAATGGTGAGGAGCCAATCAGTAAATCACAAATCAAACGTGATCTCGATGCGCTTAAGGATCTGGGACGTGACCTGATTGCTTTATCACCGAGTGAGCTGGCTAAGCTGGATTTAGATGAAAGTTTGTACGATGCGGTACTGCTGGCGCAGAGCTTGCAAAAGGGTGCGCTGAAACGGCAAACTGGGTTCATTGGAAGAATGATTGCCAATAGAGATCATGAAGCAATAAGTAAACAGCTGGAAACCCTAAAGCAACCGCAGCGTGAAGACACGCAAAAATTTCATCGGTTGGAAGCCTGGCGGGATTGTTTATTGGCTGGTGATGCAGCGGTAATGACCGAACTGCATAATCAATTTACTGCGTTTGATGGTCAGCACGTCCGGCAGTTAGTACGCAATGCCAAACGCGAAGCGCAGCAAAATCAACCGCCAAAATCAGCAAGATTATTGTTTAAATATCTTCAGCAACTTGCTGATTAATAAAATTATTGATCCGGTATTTCGATAATGAAACAGGCCCCGCCCAGAAAGCTTTTTTCGAGTTTGATGCTCCCTTCGTATGCCTCGACAATATCACTGACAATCGCCAGACCGAGACCATGACCTTCCACCTGTGAATCAAAACGCCGGCCGCGTTTAATAATGGCTTCACCAGCAATGAGTGGAATACCATTGCCATCATCTTCAATACGCAGGGTGATTTTCTGGTGCTGTGACTGGACGACAACATTAACCCGTTGCCGTCCATATTTGTAGGCATTTTCCAGTAAGTTGCCGAGCAATTCATACATATCGCCTTCGTCGGCATGGATAAAGGCATCACGTTCAATTTCAAACTGGCAATGGATATTTTTCGACTGGTAGACTTTGTTCAGTGAGGCGATGATTTTGTGAATGATTTCACCTAAAGACACCGGTGCCAGCAAGTTGCTTTTCCCCTCGGTGGCAGCGCGTTGTAATTGATAATCTACCAGCTGATTAATACGTTGTAATTGCTCTTGACCAACATGTTTAAAGTGCTTTAAATCTTGGCTATTTTCCAGCTCACTGCGCAGCACAGCCAGTGGCGTTTTCAAACTATGCGCCAGGTCGGCAAGCGAATTTTTATAGCGTAAGCGGCGGCTTTGCTCGTGATCCAGCAGGTTATTAATATTCTGCGTCAATTGTTGTAATTCCATCGGATATTCACCGGTTAAACGTGGATGTTCGCCAGTTTCAATTGCATGTAAATCTTTCGCAGCGCCCGTTAACGGTCGTAAGCTCCAGCGCAGAATCAGCCACTGGGCAATCAGCAACATAATGCCGGTGCCACCCAGCCAGTACCATAGATTCCGCTGGAAATTGGCAGTTTGCGCTTCCAGCATTAACTGATCTTCAGAAACGTTAATGGTGTAGTCAAACTGCTTACCCTGATCGTTTTCCCAGACCACACCAAACGCCAGATTGATGAGTTTCATCCCATTGTGCAGGTCAATGACCGAATATTGCTCAACCGATGGTCCGGGATGAAACGGTAAAGCCAAAAACAAACCAATCGCCGATGGTGATTGCCAGACAATTTGATCACCACTGGTAATTTGCGCGTATAAACCGGAGTTGGGAATGGAAAACTTTTGCTCAAGTAACTTTTCGGGCATCAGCAGCTCGCCGGTATCCGTTAATTCTGCAGCGGTGAGAATGGTCATCACATAATTATGTAATCGTTGCTTTTGAGCGGTTTCTGCGCTGCTTTTAAAGGCATTGTTGAGACTGAAAGCCGATAAGCCAAGGAATGCACCAAGCACCAATGATACGGCGATCAGCAGGCGATTCGATAACGATAGGCGAGGGTTAATCACGTGGCAGATTTAGCCGGTATCCCCGGCCACGCAACGTTTCAATTGGATTCAATGTTTTGTCCGGGTCGAGTTTACCACGCAACCGTTTTACAAAGACCTCGATTACGTTGCTATCACGGTCCTGATCCATTTCGTAGATATGGTCAGTTAACTCGCTTTTGGAAATCACTTCACCGGCATGCAGCATTAAAAAATGCAGTAAACGATATTCATAAGCGGTGAGTTCTACCTGCGTTTGCTGTAAATAAACCTGTTGTGAGCTGGGATTAAGTTCAATCGGTCCGCAACGTAAGGTGGCATTGGCCCAGCCGGAAGCACGTCTCGCAAGGGCGTTTAAACGCGCAGATAATTCTTCAAAATGAAACGGTTTAACCAAATAATCATCAGCGCCAGCTTCCAGTCCTTCGACTTTATCTTGCCAGCGACCGCGGGCAGTAAGGATCAAAATGGGGTATTTAAAACTCAGTGCCCGCAACTGCTGGATCACCTCAATCCCGGAAACTTTTGGCAAACCCAAGTCTATAATGGCGACATCATAAGGATATTCGGATCCCATAAATAAACCTTCTTCGCCATCGGCGACGGCATCAACCGTCAGGTTTTGGGCGCGTAATTGTTGAGCAGTTTGTTCGCGCAGTGCAGTTTCATCTTCAATCAACAGAATTCGCATGAAAGCGGATCACATCCTTTGGCCAGTATTTCGATCTATACGGTAAGTTTTAACCTTGCCATCTTCATGCAACACTTTGACACGAAAAACGTTGTGTTCGTAATAATCTTCCTCTGAAACAGATAGTACCCGGCCACCAGTTTCAACACGCGCCAATTCAGCCGCCGTATTTCGGGTAAGTGGCAACGGGATATCATTGACGCTGGTACCTGGCTCAGCGTCTTCAGGTAAATGTTTCGCTATCAATGGCAATGGTGCCAGCATCGCTAGTATTAGCAGAGTGTGCACTAATCGCATGTCAGACCTTGTTGTTTTATTTTTATCATAATGATTAATTTTCAATATGCAAAAGCCTTCAATCCCAGCAGGGCCCACATATCACATTTATTGTGCTTTCAAAGGTTCTACTGCGCCAATCGCACCATCGGCACGTGCTTTTAGATATCGGTAAATTTGTTCGCGGCCATCCATGACTTGTTTATTATCCCGCCAGCCCGGCATCATGCCAATCCGGCCCATCTTGCCATTCGCAACAATATCCAGAAATTCCTGATAGCTGATTTTATTTAAGCTATCAGCTAAATTCGATCCAGCCAGCCCCTGTCCGTACGTGCCATGACATCGGGCACACCAATTTCGAAAAAGCTGGAAGCCCTTATACGTTTCAGCGTCCAGTTGGTTATTGTCGGTGACAATATAGGGCTGTAATTCAGCCTTGACCGGCACCACCGCGAGCATTGACAACATGACAACCGATGGCAGCAGCAGAGCTGAGGTTACTTTCCTTGCCATCAAATATCTCCTCAAAACAATTTTGCAGATCGACTGTTTCTGCATGCTGTCAAAATATAGGCCAAAAAACCAGCCTCTCTATAGGCTATGTGCCACAGCTCTATGGTTTTACACACAAGTGTTAATAATAACGGCGTGTGGGTCTGGCTGTAACTTCAACTGGAATAAATTTACCTGGATGATGATCCATAAAGGTAGTGTATTCACGTCCTCTGTAACGATACCCGACTTCATAACCTTCAATGCGCTGCTCATAACGATCTTCGTAACGGACATCACATTGTTCGCTGTAACCATAATCACCGCCGCGGTAGCCAGAGTTACCCCCTCGATATTGATTACTCATATCACGGCCAATGGACCCGCCCAACAAAGTACCTGCCACCGTCATTGCCGTTTGACCATTGCCACCACCAAACTGATTGCCAATAACACCACCGATAAGACCACCGGCGATGGTGCCGGTATAAGATTGTTGCGGTCCACGACGATAATCGCGCCTTTCATAACATTCACGTACCGGTGTGGTGACACGCACTTCGTTATAAACCGGTTCAACCCAGGTTACTTTGGCACGATCCTGACCGCCGTAATCGTAATCGCGATATCTATCGCCCGCCATAACTGCTGAGGAAGATAAAGTCAGCAATGTTGCGAAGCTTAATGTGTTTATTGTGTTTTTCATCACAACACTCCTAATAGTCAGATGATGATTGCAGGTTAGCAATCTCAAACTGAACTATGACTGAATGCTGTGTAAATTTGCGTTAGGGAATTTAAAAGTAAGTTCAGATGATTGGCTCAACATTCAGCCCATTGCTTATCCAGGCGTTTGCCGGATACCGGATATGCCGTGCCGACTTCCTGGGCAAATACCGAAATCCGCAATTCTTCAATCATCCAGCGATATTGGTCACGGGCTTCAGATGGCGCCCGATGTAAATGTTGTAAATAACGACGCCAGTGCGGGGTGATTTCATTTTGCCGCTGCCGGTCTTTGGTTGGATCGGTTTTTAATTTATCGAGGCGTAGACCTATCGCCCGAAAGTAGGCTGGCAGGCGTTTAAGGGCACTATCCGGTAAATCATGAACAAAACCTTGATACAGCAAATGCTGCAATTGCTCACGAATATCTTGCACCGCATGCATCGCCGCTATGGGTAAATTGCCGGACAGGCGTTTGACGATTGCATGATATTCCTTTAACGCAGTCGCAATGACTGCTGCCAGATCAGTGGCAGTATTAATCAAATGCCGCCTCTCATCAGCCAGCCGCTGTTCAAAAGCGGCCTGACTGCGCGGCCAAGGTTTATTCAGTAAAAAACAGCGATCAAATGCCACCTGAATCAGATCGTTTTTCAGCTGTTCACACGGTGTTAAATCACTGTGATTCTCATCATAAGGCGAGGGCGGCACATTGGTATATTGCAAACACATGGTTTTAATATCCGGTAAATGCTTTTGCAGATATTTAACGGTGTCTTTTTCTGCAAGCATAAACAGCCGACGTAACCCCTTAAACGTCTGGGTGTCGGCCTGAGCGTGGGTATCCAGCAACGTTAAGTCGACATGATCGCCTTTATCAATCAGCGCCGGATAGGCGGTAATTTCGATACCATTTTGTTGCAGTACGATATGTTCAGGCAATTCACCAAAGGTCCAGTCAACCAGCCCGGTTTTTTCATAATCACTGTCCGGCATCTGCCGGAAACTGTCCGCGGCTTGTTTAGCCCAGTCATTTTTAAGTTGGGCTAAATCACGACTTTCATCAAGTAATTTGCCGTTTTCATCAACCAAACGGAAATTCATCTGTAAATACAGTGGCAGTTCTTCCAGACGCCAGTCATCAGGTTTGATATCTACGCCGGTCAACTTACGCAGTGCCTCGCTAAGCGCTGGTAATAAAGCACCCTGTTCCGGTGACATTAACTCAAGCGCCCGATCAGCATATTGCGGCACCGGAATCGCATGCCTGCGTAATGATTTGGGCAAAGATTTAAGCAGAAAAATAACTTTGTCACGAAGCAAACCCGGTACTAACCATTCATAACGTTCGGGTTGCGTCTGATTCAACAATGACAACGGAATAGTCTGGGTAATGCCATCTTGTTGTTTGCCCGGTTCAAAATGGTACTCCAGTGCCAGTGGCACACGATTAACCAACATTTGATCTGGATAAGCATCGACGGTGACCTGGTCTGCCTCATGCTGCATCAGTGCTTCTCGAGTCAAAAAAAGCAGGTTCGGCTCTTTTTGCTGAGCTTTTTTACGCCAACGCTCAAAACCTGCACCATTGACAATATCTGAGGGGACTTGCTGACGGTAAAACTCAAATAAAGCATCATCATCAACCAGTACATCCCGCCGACGTGATTTGTTTTCAAGAATGGCAATATCTTCAACCAACTGCTGATTATGCTTAAAAAAGGGCGCATTGCAGTTAAAGTCACCGGCAACTAATGCCTGGCGAATAAATATTTCATTGGATAACGCCCTGTCAATTGGCCCGAAATGCACCCGGCGACGATTGACAATCGGCAAGCCAAATAAAGTGATGTTTTCAAAAGCAACAACTTGCGCTGGTTTTTTCTCCCAATGCGGATCGCTGTATTGGCGGTTAACCAAATCACCGGCAACCGGCTCAATCCATTCAGGTTCGATTTTGGCAACGATGCGCGCATACAACTGACCGGTTTCAACCAGTTCGGCAGCCATGATCCATTTCGGGCCTTTTTTGTGCAGTGCTGAGCCCGGGAATATTCTCAGCTTCAGATTGCGAGCACCGGTATAAATATGCTGTTCCGTTTTCGCACCGATATTGCTCAATAAACCGCTGAGTAGTGCCAGGTGGATGCCCATATAATCAGCTGGTTGCTGATTAGGCTTAAAGCCCATTTGGGTGACTTGCACTTGCAGTTGCTGATAAATATCTAACCATTCACGCAGTCGTAAAAAAGATAGAAAGTTTTCTTTACAAAACCGGCGTAACTTATTCTGTGATAAATGTTTTTTCTTATCGTGGTACAGATCCCACAGTTTTAAAAATGCCAGAAAGTCACTGCGTTCATCTTGATATTTTTTGTGTGCTTCATCAGCAGCCTGTTGTTTGTCCATCGGCCGTTCACGCGGATCCTGAATGCTTAACGCACTGGCAATAATCAGCACTTCATGCAGGCTGTTCTGAGTGTTAGCCGCCAGCACCATCCGGGCAATCCGGGGATCAATAGGCAGTTTGGCCAGTTGCTGGCCAATCTCAGTGATTTGCCGTTGCCGGTTTACGGCGCCCAGTTCTTCCAATAGCCGATAACCGTCGTTAATCATTTTCGGTGGTGGCGGATTGATAAACGGAAACTTAGCCGGATCGCCAAGCTTCAATGCGGTCATTTGCAAAATCACCGAAGCGAGGTTGGTGCGCAGAATTTCCGGATCAGTAAATTCCGGCCGCGCTTTAAAATCATCTTCATCGTAAAGCCGGATACAGACACCGGCGGCAACCCGGCCACAACGTCCGGATCGCTGATTGGCACTGGACTGGGAGATTTTTTCAATCGGCAGCCGCTGCACTTTATTACGAACGCTATAACGGCTGATTCGCGCCAGCCCCGGATCTACTACATATCGAATACCCGGAACAGTCAGTGAGGTTTCTGCAACATTGGTCGCCAGAACGATACGACGTGGTCCGCCCGTTTTAAAAACCCGGTTTTGCTCACTGGCTGACTGGCGGGCAAATAACGGCAAAATCTCGGTATTCGGCGGATGATGTTTGCGGAGCGCTTCAGAAACATCACGGATATCACGCTCACCTGATAAAAACACCAATACATCACCGGGACCTTCTTTACAGAGTTCATCAACGGCAACCACAATACCTTCGATAAAATCATAATCTTCGCTGTCTTCGTCCTGGCTGAGCAGGGGACGATATCGGACATCTACCGGATAGGTACGGCCACTGACTTCAATGATCGGGGCATCTTCAAAATGCTCGGAAAACCGTGCAGTATCAATAGTTGCTGAGGTAATAATCAGCTTTAAATCCGGGCGTTTTGGTAACAGTTGTTTTAAGTAGCCGAGCAGAAAATCAATATTCAGACTGCGCTCATGCGCTTCATCGATAATGATGGTGTCGTATTGATTGAGGAATTTATCGTTCTGCGTTTCAGCCAGCAAAATGCCGTCAGTCATCAGCTTGATATAACTGCGATCGGCACGGACTTGATCATGGAAACGGACTTTGTAGCCCACGGTTTCGCCGATAGTGGAATCAAGTTCTTCAGCAATGCGTGTAGCGACGGTGCGCGCAGCAATACGGCGTGGCTGAGTATGGCCAATCAGACCGCTGACACCACGGCCCAGATCCAGACAAATCTGTGGTAACTGGGTGGTTTTACCAGAGCCGGTTTCACCACAGAGAATAATGACCTGGTTATCGGCAATCGCTTTGGCAATTTCTTCACGCCGTGCAATGACCGGTAAGTCGGCATCTAACTTTGGTTTGGGAATATTTCTTAGGCGGGTTTGGTGGCGGTCTGCAGAAGTAGCAATCTGCTGGGCCAGTTGCGATAGCTTTTTGGCATCTGCTGATGCCTGTTGTTTTAAAGCCCGCAAATTGCGCCGCAACCGATGCCGATCGATGAGCATAGTGCCAGCCAGCATTTGTTCAAGTTGTTGTAGCGTGGGTGCGGTCAAAAGAGGAGCCTGTCAGCTAAAATGTTAGGACGATTCAGCCGCCATAGTATAGAGAAATTGCAGTATCCGTTGCGACTAGCCGGACAAAATAAAACCCGCCGGGCAAAAACCACAGCGGGTTATCTATTTTGTAGGTATTTAGCAGCCGCTATTATCGATACTGCCATCGGGCATGGTGGTATCACACAGCACAATGCCACGAATACTGGTACCTTCCATTGAGGCACCGGTTAAATCAGCACCACTTAGATCACTGAAAATCATTTGCGCACCATCAAGGTTGGCATTCTTTAAATTGACATCAATCAAGTGTGTGTAATCCATCAGGGCGCCTCTTAAATCAGCACCTTCTAAATTGGCTTCATGCATCTTGGAATGGGTAAACCAGACACCTTGTAACTTGCTGTTTTGCAGGTTGATTTTTTTCAAACTGGATTCACTCATATCCGCACCCTTTAAATCTTTATCATTTAACGGTGCTTCATCCAGTGTGCAGTGATGACACTGATTGGTTTCCAGCAATCTTTTTAAATAAATTTTTTCATAAGCTAACGCACTGGTGCTGACCAATAAAGTCGCCATTAACAATACTGATTTCATGCTGATTCTCCAACTAAATTTAACGGCTTTTTTGCCAGCCGCCATGAAAAAATTGATCAGCCAATGGACGACGCTCGCGCGGCTTTAGTTCCCGTTCCAGTTGTTCGGGCGTTAAATCATCAAGGGGCGCCGCATGGCCAATTGCCATCATTGACCAAAGATGTAGGTCACTTGGCAAATCAAAGGCTTTACGTATTTTTTCGACGTCAAAACCACCCATTTGATGTGACATCAGCCCCATAGATGTGGCTTGCAAACAAAGACTTAGGCTGGCGGCGCCAGTATCATACCCCGTCCAGCGATTAGGCTTATCATTATTGCTGAATTTATCTACTGATGCGGCCAGAATCAATAGCGGCGCATTCTTGGCCCATTGCTGATTACCTTCGGCTAAACAGTCAAAAGCCTTTTGCCAGTTATCAGGATCGATAAATTTATCCCAGAGAATATAGCGCCAGGGCTCATCGCCAAAACAACTGGGCGCCCAACGCGCTGCTTCAGTCAGTGCGGTAATTTCTGCTTCTGTCACCGGCGTATTGGCATCATAAGCCCGGCCACTCCAGCGTTCGGCAATGACAGTTTCGATGGTGACTTCTGTATCGGCGGGTTTCTGAATCATGAGACCTCTCGTTTACTTGATTAAGGTAAGCTGATTTTCGGTGTTTCGGCGGGCCGGTAAAAGCCACCAATATGACCAATAACCATCACCAAATCAGCACCAGTCTGTTCGGCAATTTGATCGAGCATTTGTTTCCGATCTGCGCGTTCCTGACCGCTAACTCGGACTTTAATCAATTCATGATGACTCAGTGCCTGCTCGATTTCATTGAGAACGTTCGGCGTCAAGCCGCTGTTGCCAATCATTACCACCGGTTTTAAAGGATGGGCGAGGCCTTTTAAGTAGCGCCGTTGTTTGTCATTCACTGCCATGGAAGTGTCACCTGTATTAAAATGCGCCGATTATATCAGGATAGCGGTATGGCTTTAACGAAAGATAAACAAGCCCAAAATAAGTTCACAGTAACAGCCGCACGAGGCATGTTACCTTTGTTGACAGCTGAATTAGAGCAACTCGGCATCCAACAAATCAAACACGAAGCAGGCAGCGTACGTTTTACCGGCACACTGAAACAAGCCTATGAAGTTTGTTTATGGTCGCGTGTCGCGGTGCGGGTATTAATGCCAATAGCCCATTTTGGCGCAGAAACGCCCGAGCAACTGTACACCGGCATACAGACCATTGACTGGTCACAGCATATTGCTGCTGAAGATGCGACTTTAGCTATCGACTTCAACAGTTTCCGCTCAAAAATTCATCACACCCAGTACGGCGCACAAAAAGTTAAAGATGCCATTGTTGATCAACTGCGTGATAAGTATGGTCAACGGCCATCGGTTGATTTATTTCAACCGGATCTGCGGGTGAATGTTTATCTGAAACATAATCAGGCCATTGTCAGTATCGATTTATCGGGTGACAGCCTGCATAAACGTGGTTATCGGGTGCAACAAACCGAAGCGCCGCTGAAAGAAAATCTGGCAGCAGCGATTTTATTAACCGCTGAATGGCCGAATCTGGCACGGCAAGGCTGGGGATTAGTGGATCCGATGTGTGGTAGCGGCACATTCTTAATAGAAGCAGCGATGATGGCCGCCGATATTGCTCCAGGTTTAAATCGCAGCTATTACGGCTTTTTGTATTGGCCTCAACATGACAAGGTCGCTTGGCAACAGTTAAAGGCGGATGCTGAACGTCGGCGGTTAAGTGGCTTGGCCCGGTTGCCGATGATTTCGGGTGGTGATGAAGATCCCAAAGCAGTTGCTGCGGCGCAGGCCAATATTGCTGCGGCTGGTTTTGCTGATCGCATTGAAGTCAGCGAACGGCGTTTGCTGGATTGGACCGCCGTCAGCCGGCAATTACCAGGGCAGGGTTTACTGGTTTGTAATCCGCCTTATGGTTCAAGAATGGGCAATGCCCGGGATCTGCATTTTCTCTATGAAAGTATTGGTAATATTTTGCAGGAAAATCTGCCGGCATGGCGCTGTGCGGTCATTACTGATAATGCCAATCTGGGCAAATTTACCGGGCTGACGTTGTTTGATCAGGTGCCATTTGATAACGGGCCGATTGAATGCGAAGTCCTGTACTACCGTGCCATTAAAGCCAAACCCAAAGTTGCTCAAAAACGACCAGTTTCAGCGTGGCCACAAGCTGACATAAACGTTTCTGAAGACAAGAAAACGTCAGAATTAACGCCAACATTAGTACTCTCTGAAAATGCGCAGATGTTTGCCAATCGGCTGCAAAAAAACTTTAAACATTTAGCCAAATGGGCGCGCAAACAGGATCTGGATTGCTACCGGGTTTATGATGCCGACTTACCAGATTATGCCGTGGCTATCGATATTTATGGTGACAAGGTACACGTACAGGAATACGCACCGCCGACACAAATTGATCCGCTCAAAGCCAGTCAACGGCTGGATGATGTGATGCAAATTGTCCCGGAAATTTTGGCCGTTAAACCGCAAGATGTAGCGCTTAAATTACGCCAGAGGCAGCGGGGCAGTAATCAATATGAAGCGCAAGCAGCATTGAAACAGCGATTTATTGTTCATGAAAATGGCCTGCAATTCTGGGTGAATCTGACCGATTATCTGGATACCGGATTATTTCTCGATCATCGTCTGACTCGGCAATATTTACTGGAAAATGCCCGCGAGAAACGCTTTTTGAATTTATTTGCCTACACCGGCAGTGCTACCGTTTATGTGGCGGCGGGCGGTGCAGCATCAAGCTTGACCATCGATATGTCCAATACTTACCTGCAATGGGCGCAGGATAATTTACAGTTGAATCGGCTTGATGGCAGTACACATCAATTCCAGCGCGCTGATGTGCTGGTCTGGCTTGATGAGGCGGTGCAGCAACAGCTGCAGTTTGATTTGATTTTTGTCGATCCGCCGACGTTTTCCAACTCCAGCAAGATGGCCGAGGTATTTGATGTGCAGCGGGATCATATTGCCATGCTGGGCAAAATCGGCCAATTATTGAACAGTGGCGGGCAAATCGTGTTTTCCACCAATCGGCGTGATTTTAAATGGGATACTGCGGCGCTCAGCCAGTTTGCAATTAACGATATCAGCAAGGCAACGCTACCCGCTGATTTTGCCCGCAATCCAAAAATTCACTATTGCTGGACGCTGGAAAAATTAACAGTTAATTGATGTTGTTCAATGTGGCTTTGATGTCTTGCCAAAGCTGCTGATAGGCTTTGGCCACCGGCGTATTGGCAGCAAATGCTGGCAATGGCGCCCGAAAATCGCCCATCCGTTCGACAACAGCTGCGTAGGGAATGGCGGTTTGAAAACCATGTTTTAGCATCTTCGGCGGATGTGCCAACATTACGCGGTGCATGGAACGGCGGCGATCCACCATATTAAAAAACGCATGCAGGCGTTTTGGTTTCAGATCATGTTCTTTGAAAAAGTCACGGGTTTGTTCAAAGGTGCGCAGCGACAAATGTGTTGGGATCAGTGGCAAGTACAGCGCATCGGCTGTGGCGAAAATTTGCTCGCTCAAAGTCGAGAAACTGGGCGGACAATCCAGGATCACCAGCGCATATTGCTCGCTGAAAGGCGCTAGCAGCTTTTCCACAGGGTTACTTTTGTTATCCTTGTCTGCCAGCATCACATCCAGCTGCCGGAATGAAAAATCTGCCGGAATAATATCCAGATTTGGATAATCCGTACTTTTTACCAGCTCGCCAATCGCCGTTTTGCCGCTCAGTACTTTTTTGGTTTCACTTTTGGCTTTGGCTTTACGCTGCAATAGCCAACTGGCCGCACCTTGCGGGTCTAAATCCCAAAGCAGGGTAGGAATGCCTTCGTTGGCAGCATGCCAGGCAATATTGACAGCTGAGGTCGTTTTTCCGACACCGCCTTTAAGGTTGAAAAACGCAATTTTTTCCATCAGAAAGTAGCGGCCATTTGTTCCAGCAAGTGCGTTTGTGCAGCGATGGTGTTATCGGCTTCTGAACTTTCAACGCGTTTGTAACGGCCATCGGCGGACAGAATCCAAGCCTGCGAATTATCCTCAAGGTATAACTGCAAATCATTAAGGATGCGTTGCCGTAATTTTTTCGACTCAATCGGAAAAGCGGTTTCAACGCGGCGCAGTAAATTACGTTTCATTAAATCAGCACTGGCGCACCAGACTTCCGGATGGCCATTATTGTCAAAATAAAACACCCGGGTGTGTTCTAAAAACCGGCCGATAATACTGCGCACCTGAATATTGTCAGAAACGCCCTCCATGCCGGGTTTAAGCGTACAAATGCCACGGACAATCAAATCAATCTTAACGCCGGCCATGGAGGCACGATAAAATGCCTGTACCATTTCCGGCTCCACTACAGCATTCGCTTTGATAATGATACGTGCTGTTTTACCGTTATTGGCATGGTCAATTTCGCGTTCAATTTTTTCCAGCAAACCGGTATGCAAGGTAAATGGGGCATGCAGCAATTTATGCATTTGCGGGACTTTACCGAGGCTGGTCAATTGGATAAACAGATTATTAACATCTTCGCCGAGCTGTTTATCCGAGGTCAGTAAACCGTAATCGGTGTAAACCCGTGAGGTACTGCGGTGATAGTTACCGGTACCCAGATGCACATAACGGCGTAGCTTATTGTTTTCGCGGCGCAGGATAAGCAACATTTTGGCATGCGTTTTATAACCGACGATGCCGTAAACCACGTGCGCACCGGCTTCTTGTAATTTAGCGGCCAGCGCAACGTTCGCTTCCTCATCAAAACGGGCGCGTAATTCGACCACCACAGTCACTTCTTTACCGGCATGCGCCGCAACGACCAGGGCATCGACAATTGGTGAACTGGCGCCCGTGCGATACAACGTTTGCTTAATAGCCAGCACACTGTTGTCCGCCGCAGCTTGTTTGATTAAATCAATAATCGGGCCGAATGATTCATAAGGATGGTGCAGCAGAAAATCATTCTTTTTAATGCTGGCAAATAAATCAACATCGCCGGTCATACCTGTGGGGCGACCCTGGGTAAAGGGTTTGAACTTCAGATCTGAGCGTTCAACCAGCGAATGCACTGCCTGAATACGGCTCAGGTTCACCGGCCCATTAACCAGATAAACATTGTCCTGATGCATACCACATTGTTCGCGCAGAAAATTAACCATATCTTCAGGGCAGTTATGGGCAATTTCCAGCCGTACTTCATCACCGTAGTTTCGATGGGTCAACTCATCGGCAATGGTGGCCAGCAGGTCACTGGTTTCTTCGGTATCAATCGCCAAATCACTGTTACGGGTAACACGAAATTGATAGCAGCCTTTGACTTTCATGCCAAAAAACAAATCTTCAGCAAAGGCATGAATTATCGATGACAAAAATACAAAGTGATACTGACCCTGCTCAGCCATTTCTGCCGGTAACTGGATGACTCGGGGCAGGGCGCGTGGCGCCTGTAAAATCGCATAGCCGCGATCCCGACCAAATGCATCTTTACCGACCAGCGCGACGATAAAATTTAAACTTTTATTGAGTAGGCGCGGGAATGGATGCGCTGAATCCAGCCCGATGGGACTCAGGATCGGCAGAATTTCCTCCTGAAAATATTGCTTCAACCAGTCAGTATGCACCTCAGTCCACATGGATCGCGGCATAATGCGGATACCATTTTGTTCAAGTTCTGGCAGCAATACCTCGTTGAGCACACTATATTGTTCTTCAACAAGTTCATGGGCACGATGACTTATCAGGCGTAAAGCTTCCTGCGCGCTAATTTGATCTGCTTCTAAATAAGGGTCGCCGATTTCAATCTGCTGGATCAGGCCGGCAACTCGGACTTCAAAAAACTCATCCAGGTTGGTGCTGGAAATACACAGATAATTCAATCGCTCCAGGAGCGGCACATTGGTATCAAGGGCTTGTTGTAATACTCGCCAGTTAAATTCCAGCAAGCTAAGTTCCCGGTTTAAAAAGAGATCCGGGCTGTTTAAATCAATAGGTGTTTGCATTGTGGCGAGTCTTGGTTCATTAAAGGATAGTTTTGTAACAATGATGTTGATTCCAACATTGCTGGTAGCGAATTTATGGCTCTTAGCCTACCACCAAAATTTACCGAAATTCTCGGGGTTCGCCCAAAACCGGCTGTTTAACCAGTCTCGCTTTGGCTGATAATTTTCGATGGCGTAACTATATATTTGCAGGCCATTTTGGCTAACGGCGACTTGATGTAGTCCCAACGCCAGAAAATCAGCAAATTGCCAGCCATGTTGTTTTGCTTTATTGGGATCGCTGATTAAAATGACATGCGGTGCAAATACATTGCGCAACGACCCCAGCCATTGTTGCCCTTTATTAACTGACAAGGTTTCAGTGAGATCGCTGATAATAGCGACATCAACCTGATCCAAATCATCTAGTTGTTGTTGCTGGAATGGTGTTGTCAATTGTCGGGATCTGGTATCTTGAGCCGGTTGAACGCTGGCAATGGCCAGTTCACCAGCTAACAATAAACTTTGCGGCGAGAATTCCGCCAGTAGCGGATCCAGTAATTCACCAAGAGCATTTGCATTATCCATGACTGAGCAGCATAAAACATCTGCCGCCTTCTGGGAACATAAGCGATTAAGCGAAATGACCCATGATGAGTGGGAATCACTGTGTGATGGCTGTGGCCGCTGCTGTCTGCATAAACTCGAAGATGAGCAAGATGACCGCATGTATTACACGCGGGTTGCCTGTGATTTATTGGATATTGGCAACTGCCGTTGCAGCGATTATCCCAACCGGCAAACACGCATGCCGGATTGTATTCAACTCAGTGTTGAAAAAGCGCATTTATTCGACTGGCTGCCAGATACCTGTGCTTACCGTTTATTAGCTGAAGGTGAAAAACTGCCGGTCTGGCATCCTTTAATAACAGGTGATCCGCAATCCGTTATTACGGCGGGTGTTTCGGTTCGCGACATTGCCATTTCGGGTGATAAGGTCAGTGACATCACCGATGAAGTCATCGCCTTAAATAAACCGCATTATCCGCATGACACCTGAAGAAAGCCGGGAATTTACTGCTCGTATGGAGCAGGCGGCCATCACCTTGCTGGAATTAGAGATTTATCGCAAACCCGATGATCTGGCGCGTCGTTTTGGTTTACCTGTGCCGGTGGTGCGC
>JBFJJO010000025.1:0-20603 GCA_041612215.1 Methylophaga sp. | reverse complement strand
TGCTGACGGAGAAGTCGCCGGCCAGTTGGTGCAAGCCTGTCGCCTGAATGATGGCCGCAGTCTGGTGCAACTTACATTGAAATTAACCATGACCGAGCAAACACTTTACTTGCCGGACCACAATGAAATTAGTGGTTTAACCTGGCTCGGCAATGACTAATCAATATCGAGTTTTTTCAATTTGTAACGTAAGGCCCGAAAACTGATACCCAGCTTTTTGGCTGCGGCAGTGCGGTTCCAGCGACTGTCCTCCAACGCCTGCTGGATAATTGCTCGCTCTTGTGATTCCAAGTGCGCCTCCAAATCCTCAGGTGGTCCCACTGCCACATTTTGTGTATCTGCATAAGCACCCATTGCCGGCGATAAACTGACCACAGCAGTCTCCGGCAACATCAAATCTGCCGCTTCAATGGCATCGCCTTCAGCCCAGGTCAATGCCCGTTCCAGCGTATTTTCCAGTTCCCGGACATTACCGGGAAACGGATATTGCTGCAGCCTAGTCAATGCTTTGCTGGTGAGTCTGGGTTTTTTCTGCTGATTTTTGCCTGCAACGCGCTGCAAAATGTACTCAGCCAGCAAGGGAATATCAGCTTGGCGATGGCGCAATGCCGGCACTTTTAACTCAATTACATTTAACCGATAAAATAAATCTTCGCGAAAACTGCCGTTTTTAACGCCGGCAGCTAGATCTTTATGGGTCGCTGATAAAATACGAACATCAACATTAACTTCTTCATGGCTGCCGACCGGACGGATAGTTTTTTCCTGAATAGCGCGCAACAATTTTACCTGCATCATCAGTGGCAAATCAGCCACTTCGTCAAGGAATAACGTACCACCATGGGCTGCCTGAAACAGGCCCTGCTTATCAGACACGGCACCGGTAAAAGAGCCCTTTTTATGACCAAAAAATTCACTTTCAACTAATTCAGCAGGGATGGCACCACAATTAACTGGCACAAAAGCTTTGTCACTGCGCGCACCTAAATCGTGGATCAGTCTGGCCACCAACTCTTTACCTGTGCCCGATTCACCACTGATGTATACCGGCGCCTGACTCCGCGCCAGCTTGGTCACTTTGCCACGTAAATCCCGCATTATCGCTGTATCACCCAGCAGGCGATCCCGCGAACGGCGTTCCTGATGTATGGGACGCGCCGGGGATAACTTCAGCGCCGCGGCCACTAATTCACGTAGCACTCTTAATTTGACCGGTTTCGAGACAAAATCAAAGGCACCGGCCTTTAATGCCTGCACCGCCAGATCCATATTGCCATGAGCCGTAATCACCGCCACCGGCAAGTCGGCTTTATTTTGTTGAAGCCAGGTGACCAGATCTATGCCATTACCATCCGGCAAACGCATATCGGTGAAACACAAATCGAACGACTGTTGCTGCAAGACATGTTTCGCCTGAGTAATATTTTCTGCAGTCACACAGTCGATATCCATTGCGGCCAGGGTCATTGAAAGCAGTTCCAGAATATCGGCTTCATCATCAACAATCAGTGCTTTCGGATTCATTGAATCATGTCTCGTCTCTGCAATGGGTAACTTATCCTAAAACAGCAATTCGGCTCAGCCAGATAACTCAGCCTGGCACCATTGGCCTGGCACAATTCCCGGGCTAAATACAAACCCAGTCCAGTGCCACCTTGTCTCGCAGAATAAAACGGCTCGAACAAATGTTTCAAGGCCTGTTCGCAGACACCGGGTCCGTTATCAATGACATCAATAATGACTTCATCAGCCTGAACGTTAACCCGAACCTGCAATGGATGTGCTGCCGACAGATCCGCATGCTGTAAGGCATTTTCCAGTAAATTCCAAAGCACCTGATGCAACTGTTGCGCATCTGTCCAGACCCTGGCCAATGGCGCCTGAATGGACAAGTCAAGCTTATCGCTTGTTAGTTGTTTCGTCTCAGTAAATTCTTCGATAAATTTTTCCAGCCAACTGGCCAGAACGATAACCTGGGGCTCCACCGATTTACGCCGGCTCATCTGTAAAATAGTCTCGATAATGGTGTTCATCCGGCCACTGTGGCGTTGAATAATGCCAGTCAATTTAGCGATATTCTGATCTTCTGCTCGCCGCTCGGCGAGTAATTCACCTGCATGACTGATGGCTGCCAAGGGGTTACGGATTTCATGGGCAATACTGGCAGTTAAGCGGCCAAGCGAGGCCAGTTTCAATTGTTGTGCTTGCTGCGCCAGTTCAGTGGTATTTTCAATAAATAATAAAATTTCCCCCGAATCGAGCCGTGTCGCCCTGGCTTGTAATTCGGGTAAATCGGGGCGCGCCTGAAAGGGCTTAAAAGCATCGGGACTATGTTGTTGCCAATCCAGCAACTGTTCCGCCAAGGTTGGCACATATCGTTTCAAACTGAAACCGGCTTCTAAATCATCTAATCCCAACAATCGCTGCGCAGATTGATTAAGCAAACTCACCCGACCCAACTCATCAATGGCCAGTACCGCGATCTGCATCCGGCTGATAATGTGCTGATTCAAGGTAGCCAGCTTCGTTAATTCCGCTGCACGCTGCTCAGCCAACGTTTGTGAGCGCTGCATGGTACGTGAGACCAGCTGCGCCAATAAGGCGGTAATAAAAAAAATGGCGCCCAACATACCAGCCTGACCAAAATGGCTGAACTGGCCAGTGATCTGGCCATAGCTGGCTTCTAATAACACCGCCAGCGTTGCAATTGCAGCAATAAAAGCTGCCATCCGCCCAGGGATCAATGCACCGCCCGCAACAACGATCACCACCAGCAATGCGCCCAGACCGGTTTGTAATCCGCCACTGGCATGAATAATTAAGGCCAATGCCAGCACATCGATCAACAGCTGAATACTGCATTGGGTAACAAAAACACCCCATTGCCGGCTGCTGAGAATCAGCAAAACCACCGCCAGCAGTAAATAGATGAGGCTGATTATCTGATAAAGCGCAGGATATTTTTTACCCAGAAAATCCGGCGGTAATTGCAGGTATACGACAAAAAATAAAATCAATGCCAGGAACAGTCTGTACCCCGAAAAAAGCCTTAGCGCCCGCCAGGAAGTTTCCGTTTGTTCCAGCGCACTGGAAATTTCTGAAGCGGCCATCAGGGTTGTTTCTGAAAGGCCTCAAGATGCTCCTGACTGCAGAAATATTGCTGATCCTTACGCACTGCTTCCTGGGGCAGCAAATGCAAACCACATTGCTGGCAACGTACCATGTGTTCTTCTCTTGTTGATGCCCTGGCATCACTTTCTCTTTTTACCTTTCGCAACAAATTACGGAAGATCAAAAACAGCAATAGGCCTATGGCCAGTAAAATCAAAATTCGCATGTCAGACCTCAAAAAAAAGGGTATTCCAATAGAATACCCTTTTATGCCACAAAACCGCTAACTAGGAGGGCTTGTTTATCCTTTCATATCCGCCACTGCTGGCGGAGATGAAAGCTAAATAAGCCCTAACCGCGCGAAGCTTTCTTACGCTCATGCTCAAGCAGCAATTTTTTCCGTACCCGCAAAGATTTAGGTGTTACTTCAAGGAGTTCATCGTCACCGATAAATTCCAGCGCCTGCTCTAAACTCATGCGAATTGGTGGCACCAGCGCAATCGCTTCATCCGTACCCGAAGCACGAACGTTAGTTAGCTGTTTGCCTTTCAGCGCATTGACCACGAGATCGTTATCACGCGAGTGAATACCAACCACCATGCCTTCATAAACTTCATCACCATGGCCGATAAACATCCGGCCACGCTCTTGCAGGTTGAAGATAGCGAAAGCCACAGCTTTGCCAACCGCATTGGCAATCAGCACGCCATTCTGGCGCTTGCCAAATGTGCCAGGTTTTAATGGCGCATAGTGATCGAAGACGCTGTAAATCAAACCTGTACCCTGCGTCGCGGTTAAAAATTCGGTTCGGAAACCTATCAGTCCGCGAGACGGAATAATAAAGTCCAGACGCACACGGCCTTTACCATCTGGAGACATATCTTTTAATTCACCGCCACGGGTACCCATTTTTTCCATCACTGTACCTTGGTGGGTATCTTCCACATCAATGGTGACCGATTCATAAGGCTCTTCCTTGACGCCATCGTTTTCGCGAATAATGACTTCCGGACGTGATACGCCCATTTCAAACCCTTCGCGGCGCATATTTTCAATGAGTACTGATAAATGCAGTTCACCGCGGCCAGAAACCCGGAATTTATCGGGATCTTGCGGCAGCTGTTCTACCTTCAGTGCCACGTTGTGGATCAACTCGCGATCCAAACGCTCGCGAATTTGCCGCGTAGTGACAAACTTGCCCTCTTTACCGGCAAACGGAGAATTGTTGACCTGAAAAGTCATAGTGACTGTTGGTTCATCAACGCTCAATGGTGGCAGCGCTTCTACCGCACTGGGATCGCAAAGCGTGTCTGAAATATTCAGCGGATCTAAACCTGTAAAAGCAATAATATCGCCGGCCGAGGCTTCTTCCACTTCTTCACGGTTCAGGCCCATAAAGCCCATAACCTGCATAACACGGCCGTTACGTTTTTTACCTTCACGATCGATAACGGTTACCGGGGTGTTGGTTTTAACGCGGCCACGTTCGATACGGCCAACACCGATAACACCGACATAACTATTGTAATCAAGCGAAGACACCTGCATGCGGAACGGACCATCGGCATCCACCGCAGGATGTTTTACTTTATCAACAACTAATTGGAATAGCGGTGTCATATCACCATCACGCACAGTATCTTCCAATCCTGCAAAACCATTCAGACCAGATGCATAAATCACATCAAAATCTAACTGTTCATCGGTCGCATCCAGATTGGCGAACAGATCAAATGTTTGATCCAAAACCCAACCCGGCCGGGCACTCGGCTTGTCGATTTTGTTGATAACAACAATCGGTTTCAAACCCAAGGCCAGTGCTTTTTGGGTAACAAAGCGGGTTTGTGGCATCGGGCCTTCTGATGAATCGACCAACAAAAGGACTGAATCGACCATTGACAATACACGTTCTACCTCACCGCCAAAATCGGCATGGCCTGGTGTGTCAACGATGTTAATACGATAATCATTCCAGCGGATTGCCGTATTTTTGGAGAGAATGGTAATGCCGCGCTCGCGCTCTAAATCATTGGAGTCCATGACGCGGTCTTGCATCTCTTCATGTTCACTGAAGGTGCCTGATTGACGTAGTAACTGGTCCACCAAAGTCGTTTTACCATGATCGACGTGGGCGATGATGGCGATGTTGCGGAGCTTGCTGATGTCTTTCGAAAATTCAGTCATAAAAATTCATTTATATGGCGTATGCATATTACATACAGGTTAAAAATGCCTGATTAACAGGCGCTTATTTCAGGGAATCGCTAATATACGGCGTAATGGCAGCCTGTAAGTGTTTGTGTAAATTTAGTCCGGCTGCGATAACGTGGCCTTTATCAAATAATTGATCGCCGCCACTAAAATCGGAGACCGTACCACCCGCCTCTTCAACCAGCAGTAATCCGGCAGCCAAGTCCCAGTTTTCCAGGCCAATTTCCCAATAGCCATCTACCCGGCCAGCAGCAACGTACGCTAAATCCAGTGCAGCACTGCCAGTGCGTCGCATGTCAGCGACTCTTGGTAAAACATTACCAAACATCGCTAAATAAGCAGTGTGATGCTCAGGATACTTAAATGGGAAACCCGTTGCGATTAAAGCGCCTGTTAAATCTTTGCGTTTGCTGACGCGCAGACGGCGATCATTTAATTGCGCACCAGCGCCACGGGAAGCGGTGAATAATTCATCGCGCAACGGATCAAAAATCACCGCGTGTTCAACGCGGCCTTTAACGCGTACTGCGATTGACACACAGTAATGCGGAAACGCATGCAGAAAATTGGTAGTGCCGTCTAATGGATCAATAATCCAAACTATATCATTTGCACCACTATCACCGGATTCTTCAGCCATGATGGCATGTTCGGGATAAGATTTTTTGATAATTCCGATGATTTCCTGCTCGGCCAAACGATCGACATCGGAGACATAATCGTTGCGACCTTTAGTCGTAATTTCCAGGTGGTCAACGTGCTGTAACGAGCGCAAGATCAGAGATCCAGCCTGACGTGCCGCGCGAACGGCAATATTCAGCATTGGGTGCATAGACAGATTTTTCCAGAGCAAATAACGTGAGAATGGGCATTTATGGCCGATTTCCGGCTGATGCACCACTTTGCGGCGCGCGCCATTATAGCAACAATTTGTACAGATTCGCAGAATCAATTTGTAACCAATAGACAGCCAATTTTTTTCCTGTTAGCTTATATCAGGCTTGCGTTTAACCATACCCAATGGAAATGCCAATCCCCAACCGTAAATTCAAGGAGTTTCAAATGAAAAAATTAGTTAAATTAGGTGCTGTTGTTCTGCCTTTAGTCATGCTGACTGCATGTGCTAACACAGAAGAAATGGATGCCTTAAAATCATCAGTCGAAACAGCACAATCAACTGCTGATTCAGCAATGGTTGCTGCCCGCAATGCACAAAGCACTGCTGACACAGCACAACGTACTGCAACTGATGCAGAATTGGCTGCAATGAATGCACAACAAGCAGCAGCCGATGCGCAAGCACAAGTTGATGAATGCTGTGCAAAAATTGATCGTATGTTTGAAAAAGCGATGGCCAAATAAGCTTAAGCTTCACAAACAAAAAAGCCGGGATTCTTCCCGGCTTTTTTTTGCCCGCCATTTACAGACTTACAGCATAGATTCCGGTAATTGAGTCACCCAAACTGCTGTGCCAGCGGCTTCTGAAACCTGCCGAGCCATTTCATCAGCTTGTTCACGACTATCAAAAGGGCCGAGAACAATTTCACCTACCGAGCCACCACGCAGAGGCCAGAACCAATTTTCCAGTTGCAGCTGTTTAATAGCAGTATGCATTTTCTGCGGCACTTTTTGTCCGGTGCCACCATGCACAAACCAGATGTTTTCAGCAATTTTGGCTTCTGCTCCATTGAGCTTTTGTACTCGACCATCGCCATTTAATACGATATCTTCCGCATTAGTCCAAGCATCTCCTGCTGGCAATTTATCAGTCACCGAGAGCATTGCTTCAACCAGAGGCGTCATATTATTTGGTTGGCGCTTATCAAGATCGTCGAGCGGTTTGTGCGCTTCCAGGTACAGTTCATTATCTTGAATGCCAACCTTAAATGGTGCATAAATAATATTAACCGTCGTGTTCAACGATACTTTACTAAATAGACTTTCGATATCTTCCGGATACAAACGGATACAGCCACTGCTAACACGCAAGCCAACACCAAACGGCTTGTGTGTTCCGTGAATAAGATAACTTGGGTTTGATAACCGCATAGCACGAGTACCCAGCGGATTATTTGGGCCAGGGGGTACTACAGCTGGCAAAATGTCGCCGGCTGCTGCATGTTCTTTACGTACTGATTCAGGCGGCGTCCAACTAGGATTTTCACGCTTTTGGATGATAGATAACTTTCCTAATGGTGTATCGCGGCCTTCGCGGCCTATTCCAATGGGATGCGTTACCACTTGCTGTAACTGCCCGGTTTGTTTAGCCGGATAATAATACAAGCGCATTTCAGGAATATTGACGACAATGCCCTGACGCGGCGCGTCTGGCAAAATAAATCGCGTTGGCACAATCACTGCCTGATTATCACCCGGTACCCAAGGATCAACGTCGGGATTTGCATTAACGATATCACCATAGCCCAGGTCAAATTGACGAGCAATATCCAGTAAGGTGTCTTTGGCAGTGGTATAAACCACAATATTATGGCCGATTACTTGGGTATGCTCGTCCGGCAGCTCAAACACCGCTGCCTGCGCCGAAGCACTGATTACACCGGCTACCAGCACGGCAATAAAAGGTTTGATCATTTAAGTTCCTGTTGGAGTTGTCAAAAAGCTGCGCATTATTGTACAAGGGCTTGTTTATCTTTCATATCTATCATTGTTGAGAACAAATTTTCGTTTCATTGCATTACCGATTTCAAGATGCTTTCAGCTGTTAAAAAGACTACAATCCAGCTTTACCGATAACTGACCGCTAGCGTATTCTAAGCCCATGAAAAAAATATCCCTGTTATTGATTTTGATGCTCTCACTGAGCGGTTGTTCCATTTTTGGCGATAAAAATGAAGTTAAAGCCGAAGAAAGTTGGGGCGTCGAAAGGATTTATGCTGAAGCCAAAGCGGCTTTAAATATCGCTGATTACCGCACAGCTATTCAATATTATGAACAACTGGAAGCTCGCTTCCCGTTTGGTGAATACGCTCAGCAGGCATTGCTTGAATCAGCTTATGCGCATTATAAAAATGATGATCCGGAAACAGCCATCGCAACGCTCGACCGATTTATGCGTGTTTACCCGCTTAACGAAAATAATGATTATGCGTTGTATTTACGCGGATTGGTCAGTTTCAATAAAGACGTTGGTCTTCTTGAAAAATATATACCACGCGATGAATCACAGCGTGATCCCGGCTCCGCAGAAGATGCGCTGAAAGATTTCAATTCGCTCCTCAACCGCTATCCACAAAGTAAATATGCTGAAGATGCTGCACAGCGTATTGTTTATCTGCGAAATCGTCTTGCACAACATGAGATTAATGTTGCCAATTACTACATGCGTCGCACATCCTATCTCGCGGCGGCCAACCGGGCGCGTTATGTCATTGAAAATTATCCGCGCACACCGGCCATGCCTGAAGCATTGGTTATTATGGCCAAAGCTTACAAGGTCATGGAATTAAATGATTTATCGGAAGATGCATTGCGAGTACTGGAAACAAATTATCCAGCACATCCTGGTATCGCTGATGTCCGCCGCTCGACCTTAACAGAATAAAATGCTGGCTGCCGTTCGGCAGCCAGTCAAAGCATTTTCTAGATTGCAGCTTCGCCGTCTTCACCGGTACGGATACGAATGGCCTGTTCTAAAGGCATTACAAAAATTTTACCATCACCGATGCGGCCGGTATGGGCGGCTTTGGTAATCGCTTCAATACAACCATCAACCTGATCGTCAGCCAGGACAATTTCCATTTTTACCTTCGGCAGAAAATCAACAACATATTCTGCGCCACGATACAGCTCGGTGTGACCTTTTTGCCGACCAAAACCTTTAACCTCGGTCACTGTCATACCGGTTACACCAATTTCCGACAATGCCTCACGCACGTCATCGAGTTTGAAAGGTTTGATTATCGCTTCAATTTTTTTCATGGTTAATCCCTACTCTATGGTTGATGTCACGGTATAGCCAGATGTTATCGGGTAACGACGATCTCTGCCAAATGCCCGGCCGGTTATGCGAATACCGGGAGGCGCCTGACGTCGTTTATATTCATTACGATCCACCATTTTGATGACCTGTGCAACTGTCTCTGCAGCAAATCCCTCTGCCACCAAATCTTCGAAACACCCATCATCGGCAATATAACGCTCAAGGATTTTATCCAGCAATGGATAAGGTGGCAATGAGTCGTCGTCGCGCTGATCAGCCGACAGTTCGGCAGAGGGCGGTCGACTTATAATTCGCTCCGGAATGATGGGTGACAATTCATTGCGATATTTAGCCAGCGCAAATACCAGCGTTTTGTATACATCTTTAAGTGGTGAATAGCCGCCGGCCATATCCCCATATAACGTTGAATAACCTACCGCCATTTCGCTTTTATTACCGGTCGACAACACCATCGCACCGGTCTTATTAGAAATTGCCATTAACAGGACACCACGGCAACGTGCCTGAATATTTTCTTCGGTGGTATCCGCAGCTTTGCCGGTAAATGTCTCATTCAGCGTTTGCAAAAAACTGTCAAACACCGGTTCAATTGATAACACCGAATAGCTCACACCCAGCTGCGTCGCCATTTGCGCCGCATCATCAAGGCTTATTTGCGCAGTATAACGTGAGGGCATCATCACTGTTTGCACCCGATCGACCCCCAGCGCATCAACGGCTAAAGCCAAAGTTAGTGCTGAATCAATACCACCTGACAGTCCCAATACCACCGCGGGAAAAAGATTTTTTTCAACATAATCCCGCAACCCCAAAACCAGCGCCTGATAAACACTCGCCAGTGGAGACAAGTGTTCAGTGATTTTGCCGGTTATCAGAATGTTGCCGGTTTGATTTTTTTCGATAGCCACCACAGCAAGTTCATCAACGAATGCGGCTGCTTGCATTTGCAAATTACCGTGGCTGTCCAGCGCAAAAGAGCCGCCATCAAATATCAGCTCATCCTGGCCGCCGACCTGATTAACATACAACACGGGTAATTGGTTTTCGATAGCCCGCTGGCGCACGGCGTCATAACGCAATGCTGATTTGCCTTGTTGAAAAGGTGACGCATTGAGATTTAATAACAGTTCCGCGCCAGCATCTTTAGCCTGCGCAGCTGGGCCGGTAAACCAGATATCTTCACAAATGGTAATGCCGAGCTTGAAGCCGTTAAGCGAAAAGACCGCTGGCAAATGACCTTCAATAAAATAACGTTTTTCATCAAACACACTGTAATTAGGCAACATTTGTTTGAAGTACTGGCAAATAATCTGCCCGTCTGCAATCACGCTGGCAGCGTTGTATAGATCTTTGCCAACCTCACCCAGCGGATGTCCAACTACAATATGAATGCCGGTAATTTTGTGTTTTAAGGTTTCCAGTGCTTTATTAACGCGTTTTTGTAAACCGGGCCTTAGTAATAAATCTTCCGGTGGGTAGCCAGTCAGACACAATTCCGGAAACACCACCAACTCTGCTGTTAATTGATCCCGGGCAGTATTGGCAGCCTGAATAATTTTAGCGGTATTACCAGCGACATCGCCGACCACCGAATTGATTTGAGCCAGAACAACGGTTAGTGTCTGGCGCGCCATTATTGCCCCATCGCTGCCAACATCGCGTCACCGATTTCTGCCGGTGAGCGACTGATTGACACCCCTGCTGCAGTCAATGCCGTTAATTTGGCTTCTGCCGTACCCTGACCACCGCTGATAATCGCTCCCGCATGACCCATTCGTTTACCGGCTGGCGCCGTTAGACCAGCAATATATGCCACCACTGGTTTGGTTACATATTCGGCAATGTAGGCGGCGGCATCTTCTTCTGCCTGTCCGCCAATTTCGCCCACCATCACGATGCCTTCGGTCTGCGGATCCGCCTCGAACAGCGCTAAACAATCAATGAAGTTCATGCCATGAATCGGATCACCACCAATACCCACACAGGTACTTTGCCCCAGACCATTTAATGTTGTCTGATGCACCGCCTCATAGGTCAGTGTGCCAGAGCGGGAAACAATGCCAATTTTACCGGGCAGATGAATGCTGCCGGGCATAATGCCAATCTTGCATTCACCGGGCGTGATTAAACCCGGACAGTTAGGACCGATTAAATACACATCACTGCCTTCCAATGCATATTTGACGCGCAGCATGTCGAGCACCGGTATGCCTTCAGTAATACAGGCAATGACTTTAATACCAGCATCAGCGGCTTCTAAAATCGCATCGGCAGCAAACGCAGCCGGGACATAAATCATTGTGGCATCGGCGCCGGTTTCCGCAACAGCATCAACGACCGTATTAAATACCGGTCTATCCAAATGCGTTTGCCCGCCTTTTCCCGGTGTAACCCCCCCGACAAACTGAGTACCGTAGGCTATCGCCTGCTCCGAATGAAAGGTACCTTGTTTACCGGTAAAGCCCTGACATATAACCTTGGTGCCATTATTGACCAGAATACTCACGCTGATAACTCCCCTGCCGCGCTGACCGCCAGTCTGGCAGCTTCTGTTAAATCCTGCGCTGCCTTAATATTCATACCGCTTTCTGCCAGCAGTTTACGGCCTTGCTCAGCATTAGTGCCTTCCAACCTGACCACCACCGGTAATGACAAGCCGACTTCTTTAGCCGCCTGAATAATGCCCTCGGCAATTAAATCACAGCGGACTATACCACCAAAAATATTGACTAAAATCGATTTGACCTTGCTGTCGGACAAAATCAGCTTAAAGGCTTCGGCAACCCGTTCGGCTGTGGTGCCACCACCGACATCAAGAAAATTTGCCGGCTCACCACCCTCTTTTTGAATCAGATCCATTGTCGCCATAGCCAGGCCCGCGCCATTAACCATGCAAGCAACATTGCCATCCAGCGCAATATAGTTCAAACCGAAATCACGGGCAGACACTTCCGCAGCATTTTCCTGGCTGGGATCAAACATCGCTGCTAAATCTGGATGCCGAAACAAGCCGTTGTCATCAAGATTGATTTTGGCATCGACTGCCAGCAAATGACCGTCATTGGTTAACACCAGCGGGTTAATTTCTACCAGACTGGCATCATTGTCGGTAAACAGCTGATATAAGCCGTGCATCACCGATTGCAGTTGTTTGAAGGCGTCACCTTTTAATCCCAAAAAAAAGCCCGCACGACGGCATTGATAACCTTGCAAGCCCACAACCGTATCGACAGCCAGAGTCAAAATAGCCTCAGGACTCTGTTCAGCCACCGCTTCAATATCCATACCGCCTTGCGCAGACACCATAAAGGTGACGCGCTGGCTAACACGATCTACAAGTAATGCCAGATATATTTCCCGAGCAATATCAGAAGGTTGTTCAATCAGTACTTTTCTGACCGGCAAACCAAGCGCCGATGTTTGCTGCGTAACAAGAGACGTGCCAATCAGTTTTTTTGCGGTTTGCACGGCCTCAGCCTGACTATCAACCAATTTGACGCCACCGGCTTTGCCACGACCACCACTATGCACTTGCGCTTTCACCACCCAACGATCGCCGGCCAGTCGTTTGACAATGTGCATTGCCGATTCTGCATCATCGGCGACATCACCATGTGGGGTGGCAATCCCATAACGGTTAAATAATTGTTTGGCCTGATATTCGTGCAGGTTCATTTCGCTTAACCTTTATCATCTCATCCGCTCGCTGGATGATCGTAAATAAACCGCATATTTTCGCCTATCAGGGCAATAAATACCATCATCAATGCTATAGTGCGGCACAAGTTACTTTGCAGGCTTTGAAATGCTGACTTTATATCCAGATATCGAACCGTTCCACAGCCAGTTGCTGCCAAGGGAAACGCTACCCGATGGCCAACAGCATCAAATATACATCGAACAATGCGGCAATCCGCAGGGCATTCCGGTGCTGTTTTTACACGGCGGTCCGGGCTCAGGCTGCCGACCGCAGCATCGCTGTTATTTTGATCCGGCGCGCTACCATATTATTTTGTTTGACCAACGTGGCTGTGGCCGCTCGCTGCCCAGCGGCGAACTAACTAATAACGATATGGCGCATTTGATTAGCGATATCGAAGCGATTCGCCAATTACTGAATATCGACAAATGGCAATTATTCGGTGGTTCCTGGGGTGTCACGCTCGCCTTATGTTATGCCCGGCAATATGCAGAACATGTGTCATCGATGATCCTGCGTGGAACGTTTTTAGGCCGGCAACAAGATATTGACTGGGTGTATGCAGGGGGAGGCGCCTCAAAAGTATTTGCCGATGCCTGGCAAGCCTTTGTTGCAAATGTGCCAGCTAAACAGCAAAAGAAACCACTAGCTTATTATTTTGAGCAACTCAATCATTCAGATACTGCTGTGCAGCAAACGGCAGCCAATACGTTGCAACAGTGGGAAGCCACCATTGTTATGATGCGTGATACGCCGATTTATCAGCCTCCCGAAGATAATAGTCCTGGTCCATTAGCTCACAGCCGCATTCAATTACATTATGCTTTGCATGCATGTTTTATTGCGGACCAACCAATTCTCCCGGACTTATCCGCGTTATCCGATATTCCGACGATTATTGTCCATGGTCGTTACGATATGGTTTGTCCGTTTCAGCAATCCTGGCTACTGAAGCAGCAGTTGCCAAAAGCAGATTTACGAATTGTGCCACTCGCCGGTCACGCCGCGGGGGAACCGGCATTAATAGATGCCTTAGTTCAGGCCACTAATGAAATGGCTTATCACGGTATATGATTGGCTTAATCCAGCGGGTGTCAAAAGCTTCGGTTGAAGTAACAGGTCAGCAGATTGCCAGTATTGATAAAGGTATTTTGCTGTTGCTGGGCATTGAGAAAAATGACGATACCCTGCAAGCAGATAAGCTGCTCAGCAAAGTACTGCAGTATCGAATTTTTGCCGACAGCGATGACAAAATGAATATGAGTTTGCAGCAAATCAACGGTGATTTATTGATTGTGCCACAGTTCACGCTACCTGCTGTCACCCGTAAAGGGAACAGACCGAGTTTTACACCGGCCGCACCACCCGAACTGGGTGCCCGTTTATTTGCCTATTTTTGCCAGCAAGCCGCATTGCAACATCATCAAGTTGCCTGTGGTCAGTTCAGCGCTGACATGCAAGTAAGTCTGATTAATGACGGGCCCGTCACTTTTTGGTTACAGGTATAAATCACACATGAAAATATTGCTGAAAATTATTGTGATCATGCTGATGGTGATTGCCGGCATTTTGGCTCTGACCCTGATCCCATCCCCGCAACCGGATGGCCCCAAACCATGGGAAATCACCCTGCAGAAAGATGGTGAAATCAAGGTCTTTGATATTCACTTAGGCCACGATACCTATCGTGATGCGCAACAACGCTGGCGTGAAATCGGCAAGGCGGCTTTATTTGTTGAAGATGGCGAGGTGGCAACTGCTGAAGTGTTTTTTGACCGTATTAATCTCAGTGGTATGTCGGCAAAAATTGTCGCGAATTTACAATTATCAGCAACAACACTCAATGAGATAGCAGCCAATGCCTCCAGTAGCAAGCTGCAGCCCAGCGGTGCAAGACGTCTGGAAATCGCTTTTGATGATCAAGCGCGTTTGCTGGATGCACCGATTATTGCCATTACCTACATTGCCAATTATCGTCCAGATGAAGCGATGTTACGCAGCCGTTTTGGTGAGCCTGCCCAAATCACTGGCGATCCTGATGATCCAGAGGCGGCCATTTGGCAATATCCGGCAAGCCATCTGAGTATTCGCCTGCATCCTGAAGATAAGCCAGTATTTGTTTACACGGCGCGAAGTGTCTTTTCCCGCTGACGCATGTAAATCAATAAATCACCCAAATTCACGGCTTTGCTAAAGAAAAACCCTTGGGCACGCTGACACTGTTTTTGTTCAAGGAATGCCAGTTGTTGCGCGGTCTCCACACCCTCAGCGACCACTTGTAAACCCAGACTATCAGCCATCGCCATAATGGCACTGACAATCGCTGCATCATCTTTATCGATGGTTAAATCCCTTACAAACGCCCTGTCCACTTTCAAAACATTGAGCGGAAATTGTTTCAGATAGGATAGCGATGAATAGCCGGTACCGAAATCATCAATCGCCAGCGTGATACCCATACTGCTTAAATCTCGCAAGGTATCAATAGCCGAATCAGTATTATCCATCAGCAAGCTTTCAGTGATTTCCAGCTCCAAATTGCTGGCAGGCATCTGCGTCTCGCTCAATAAGTGTCGGATATAATTGACCAGTCGACTGCCTTTGAACTGCCGGCCAGATAAATTAACAGCCATCACAAAATCATCTGGCAACTCATTTCGGTTGGCCATAAATACTGTGCAGGTTTCATGTAACACCCATTCGCCCACCACGCCAATTAAGCCGGTATCTTCTAGTACTGGCACAAACTGCGCCGGTGATACATCGCCCCATTGCTCGGTATGCCAGCGTAGCAGCACTTCTGCACCTTTAACGCGACCACTGCTGAGTTCAATTTGTGGCTGATACTGCAGATAAAACTCATTCTGTTCCACAGCCCGGCGCAGACTGGTTTCCAATGCCAGACGATTGGCCGCTTCGGCATTCATTTCTGCAGAATAAAACTGAAAGTTATTGCGGCCGGAATTTTTGGCGTGGTACATCGCCGCATCAGCATTACGAATCAGCATATCGACATCGCGACCATCCGCTGGAAACAGGCTGATACCAATACTTGGGCTAATATTGACCTCTACATTGCCAATCATGTAAGGCAGAGATGTTGTGGTCAGGATTTTTTCAGCGATTCGGCCAACATATTGCGCCGAAGTAACATCTTCCAGTACCACGGTGAACTCGTCACCGCCCAAGCGGGCCACGGTATCGCTTTCCCGAACACACGAGCGGATCCGACGTGAGACTTCACATAAAAGGGTATCGCCCGTTTTGTGGCCGAGCGAGTCATTGATATGTTTAAAATGATCCAGATCGATAAAAAATACTGCCAAACGGCCACTTTTACGCTGTAGTTTGTGGATCGCGTGTTCCAGGCGATCGTTAAAAACACTGCGATTGGGCAGACCGGTAAGTGAATCGACGCTGGCCAGACGGGTTAAACGTTCTTCGTTTAGCCGCTGCTGGGTCACATCTTCGTATAGCCAGATACTGCCGGCAGCCGGATCACTGCTGTCGATAGCCTGACCAGCTATTGAACACCAGAATCGTTCACCATTAAAGCGAACCATTTCCAGTTGTGCCTCAAAGTTTTCGCCTTGAGCTAATGCATTATAAGCCTGTTCACCAAACCGCTCAAAAGCATCTTCACTAATATGCAGACACAATGCACTCTGGCCTTCCAATTGCTCACGATCCGCTGCAAATAACTGCTCAAATTTATGATTAACCCGGATCAATCGCCGATCCTTAACAAAGGCAATGCCGACCATGGCGTTTTCTAAAATAGCATCGAGTTCCCCACTGGTTTGTTGCAATGCCTGCTTGGTCTTTTTCCAGTTGGTAATATCAGAAACGACCGCCACCCAGGCAATACTTTCCTGCTCTGCCAATGGACTCAGTGATAACAATAGTGAGATAGGCTGGCCGCAATAGTTTATGCCTTCGTATTCACGATCTTGCCCCTGTTGTAAGGCGATATCCGCAAGTTGTGGCATATCAGCCAGTCCTAAAAACCGCGATAATAGTTGTCCCTGAATATCGTCAATACTGGCTGCAAAGACTTTCTCAGCAGCAGGATTGCCGTCAATGATAATGCCGTCGGCTGACAAGGTAAGAATGGCTTCGGGCACACTATTCAAAATAGTCGACAGTTGTTGCTCACGATCTTGCAAGCTGTAACGCGCTTTATCCAGGGCATGGATCAATTGCTCAGTATTCGCTGCAAACTGATTAAAATCTTTGGCCAACAAATTAAATTCGCTGCGACTCGATGTTTCAGGCAGACGAACTGCAAAATTTTCAGCAGTTAATGCCCGCATTCCATGACGCAGCTCTTTTAATGGTTGCTGGATACGTCGGGATAAAACCGTGACAAATAACAGCATGGCAAAAATCAAAATACCGCTTATCAGCCAAACCAAGATGCGGAAGTCGGCAATCATCGTTTGTGATTGATTAAGCTGTTGCTTGTTATGCGCGGTTACCTGAGTTGTCAGTTGACGCAGACTATCCTGCAGTTTTGCTAATGCATCGACACTTTGACGAAGCACATTACGCAGTTGCTGCTGATTGGTTTGTAGTTGCAGTGAGAGGCGCCGCGCCGATTCAGAACTGGGGTTTAAAGTGCTACGCTGCTCATTCAGCTGATGCTGACGCAACATCAAATCAAATAATTGCTGATCGGTTTGTAAAAATTGCTGATAATTTTCCTGTAGGGGTAACAATAATTGACGATCAATTTGCAATCGTCGGCTCAAGCTCAGCAAGTGCTGCCACTGCAGCTCGAAAATTCGTTCCAGTTGATCGCGATTAGGCACGTTCACCAGCATTTGTCGGCTGTCAGCATTTAGGATTAGTTGCTGGCGAGCGATAAACTCGGCGGTAATAGCGGTAATTTCACGACTGCTGTCTTGTAGCGGCAGCAAATCGTTCAATAACATCGCCTGGTTGTCAGAATATCGCTGGTGATTGTCTAGTGACAGGGCTGACATCAAAACGATGGTGAAAATCGTAACGACCGCCCAAACATTGAGCAAACTTCGGATGCGCCAGTTTTTAAACATGCAGGACCATAGGCATGTGCATGGTTAATACTTTATTTACGCGGCAAATCAGATGCATTGTCGTCCTCACCGTCTTCAGTTTCAAACGTTTGCTCAACTGGTTCATCATCATCCATTAAAACCCGGTGCGCGGCGCCGTCCATATCATCATACTGACCATTACGAACGGCCCAAAAAAACACGGCTACACCGACAATCCCCAGTAATAGCATACCCGGTAAAAGTCCATATATAACTTCCATGACTTACCTCTTGAACAGCCGACTGATGCGAGCAGCATTGCCAATCACCAGCAGAGAACTGATCGGCATGGTGATGGCAGCCAGCAACGGACTAACCAGAGCCATCATCGCAAGTGGCACCATAATGACGTTATAGCTTATGGATAATACAATATTCTGTCTAATCGTGCGCAGCGTACGTGCCGCCAGATGTTTTGCTTCGGCAACCTGTGACAATTCATTCCTCAGCAACACAATATCGGCACTTTCTATAGAAACATCGGTCCCCGCAGCCAGAGCAATACCAACATCAGCTTGTATCAGCGCAGGGGAATCATTAATACCGTCACCGATCATGGCTACTTTTGCCCCGTTCTGTTGCAAATCACGTATACGTTTTTGTTTATCTTCCGGTAATACCTCGGCTAAGCGCTCAACATTACCTAGCTTTGCCGTGACGGCGGCAACCACTGCATAACGATCACCACTCAGCACGGTGACTTTAATACCCTGAGCCAATAAGTCACTGACAGTTTGCTGAGCATCTTCACGTAAGTAGTCACTAAAGCCCAATAAACCCATAACTTCATTAGCACGGCTAACTAACACACAACTAATACCTTGCCGCTCAGCTTCCTCGGCTTGTCTTTGCCATTCATCACCAATCGTCAACCCGGTTTGTTGTAACCATTCAAGTGTGCCAACCTGAATGGATTGACCAGCAACAAGCGCAGATACACCGCGGCCTGGGAATGCTTTGAATTCGGATGCGACTATCGGTGTAATTTGCTTTTTTTCGCTATAACTTAATATCGCTCTGGCAATCGCATGTTCTGACCCTTGCTCAACGGCAGTAGCCAGTGCCAGCAAGGATTGCTCATGCTGGCCATGAGCTGGTTTGATAAGACTTAACTGCAAATCGCCATTAGTCAGCGTACCTGTTTTATCAAATACCACGTGGTCCACTGATGATAAAGCCTCCAATGCCGCGCCCTGCTTCACCAAAATACCGCGCTGTGCGCCCGCACCACTGGCGACGGCTATCGACATTGGCGTTGCCATACCAAACGCACAGGGACAGGTCACCACCAATACTGATGCTGACGCCAATAATGCAATTTCAAGGTCCTGCTGGATCCAGAAGATAAATGTCGCCGTTGCCAGTAACAGAGTTATAAGAACAAACCATGGCACAATGCGATCAGCCAGACTCTGGATCGGCGCTTTTGACGCCTGTGCTTCATCCATTAATTGCAGAATTCTGGCGAGCGCCGTATTGCGTAATACTGCTTCAGCGCGAACTTGAAAAGCCCCTTCGCCATTGACACTGCCTGCGACCACTTGATCGCCGAATTTTTTAACGACTGGCCGTGACTCACCACTAAGCATCGATTCATCAACTGCACTGTCACCGCTGATCACTTTGCCATCCACAGGTACTTTTTCACCTGGTTTAACCAATAATACATCACCGCTTTTTACCATCCGGATTGGTACAATGCGTTGACCTTCAGGCGTGATAAGTGTCGCCAGTTTTGGTTGTAACTCCAACAGACGACGCGTTGCTGATAACGCATTGCGACTGGAAATTGCCTGCAAATAACGGCCAATCAAAATAACAAAAATGAAATTAACGACGGTGTCGAAAAACACCTCACCCTGTGTCGAGCCGGTTAAAGTGATGTAAACTGAGTACAAATAAGTCGCAGTAGCACCGATGGCTATCGGCAAATCCATGGTCAAGTGCCAATGCCTTAGACCAATTATTGCATTTCGTAAAAACGGAAAACCTGAGTAAAGCAAAGTCGGTGTGGCAATTGCCATACCCACCCAATGAAACCAGTTACGAAATTCATCTTCTGCCGCACCGGCATACAATGCAATCGACACCCACATGATATTCATCATACAAAAGCCGGCGAAGGCCATCCGGTAAAGCAAGTCCCGATGACGGCGCGCCAATGCGCCTTCTGCGGTTTCCGGATCAAACGGTACAGCTGAATAACCGATTTGCGCCAGCAAATGAATCAGTTGCGATAAATTGATCTGGGATTGTTCCCAGCGCAGCCGCAGACGTTTTGCCGTTAAATTCACATCGGCTGCCAGCACACCTGCCTGTTTTTGCAAAGCCTGCTCAATCAGCCAGACGCAGGCAGCACAATGAATACCCTCGACCAACAGATGTATCGTTCGTTGTGAACCATTGGTTGTGACATATTCTTTCTGAACTTCAGGTAAGTCATAGGCTTCCAGTTCGGCAGGGACTTCCGGTGGCGGTGCAAGAGTTTCACCGCTGGGGGTTTTCTGATAAAAGCTTTGCAACCCGGCTGCAAAAATAGTTT
>JBFJJO010000024.1:0-20723 GCA_041612215.1 Methylophaga sp. | reverse complement strand
GCTTTTTTAGCGCGATCTTCAATTAACTCAACTACGGCAGGATTGTCGATAACCGGATCGGTATCAGGCGGTACGGCCAACGTGGTAATGCCGCCAGCAACAGCGGCACGGGTTTCACTGTCAATGGTTGCTGTATGTTCCTGACCTGGTTCACGCAGCCGGGCGTTTAAATCAACCAGGCCCGGACAAACAATCATGCCGCCGGCATCTAGCGTTAAATCAGCATGAAAATCGGCTAAATGGTCGCTAATGGCGATGATTTTGCCGTCATCTATATATATAGACTGCTGCGTATCGAGCTGGCTGGCCGGATCAATAACACGGCCGCCCGTGATCACCGTTCTCATGCTTCGGCCTCATAAAAATCTGATTGACTGCCCAACGCCATCGACATCACCGCCATACGAATAGCAATGCCGTGAGTGACCTGTTCGAGAATCACCGACTGTGGGCCATCGGCCACCGACGAAGCGATTTCGACACCGCGGTTAATCGGCCCCGGATGCATGACAATGGCATCTGGTTTGGCATAACGCAGTTTTTCCGGGGTTAGGCCAAAGCAGCGGTAATATTCACGTGCACTGGGTAACAGGGCGCCTTGCATGCGTTCCAGCTGCAGTCTCAGGGTTATGACGACATCGACACCTTCAAGACCTTCGGCCATATCGTGATAAACATGGACGCCCATGGTGTGGCAATCACGGGGCAGCAAAGTCTGCGGGCCAATGACACGAATTTCGGCAACCCCCAACGTCGATAACGCCTGGATCTGTGAGCGGGCCACTCGCGAGTGCAAAATATCACCGACAATGGCCACCCTTAAATCAGCAAAATGCTGTTTATGCCGGCGAATGGTAAACATATCCAGCATGGCCTGTGTTGGATGGGCATGACAGCCGTCACCGGCATTAATAACACTGACATCTGGCGCAACATGCTGAGCAATAAACTCAGCGGCACCGCTCTGATTGTGGCGCACCACAAACATATCGGTATGCATTGCTTCAAGGTTATGCAGGGTGTCGAGAAGACTTTCGCCTTTGGAGGTTGCCGAGGTGTTGATATTAAAATTCATCACATCGGCAGACAGACGTTTAGCCGCTAGTTCAAAGGTCGAGCGGGTACGTGTGCTGTTTTCAAAAAACAGATTAACAATGGTTTTACCGCGCAGTAATGGTACTTTTTTCACTTGCCGGTGACCGATACCGGAAAATTGCTCGGCGCGATCCATGATCTCGGTCAGTAATGGCCGTTTCAGGCCCTCAATGGTCAGGAAGTGGCGTAGATGGCCTTGATCCGTCAGTTGATTACTGTGCATGTACCGCTCCGGCCTCACGTAGTTCTATATGCAGTCCGTCAGCTGATTTGCGTAATTTGAGCTGCTGTCCCTTTTCCAGCTGCACGGTGGCGCCAACAATGTCAGGGCGGATCGGCAATTCACGGCCATTGCGCTCAATCAATACCGTTAAAGTCACTGTCGCTGGCCGGCCATAATCAAAAATTTCATTCAATGCCGCACGGGTAGTGCGGCCGCTGTAAAACACGTCATCGACCAGAATTAAGTGCCGGTTATCGACATCAAACGGTAAGTCCGACGGTGACACTTGTGGATGCATGCCGATGCGGGTGAAATCATCACGATAATAAGCGATATTCAGTGTACCCAGCGGCGCCGCAAAGAAATCTTCACCAAGGATCTCTAGCAGCGCCCGTGCGACCCAAACCCCGCCGGTGTGGATACCGACCAGCAACGGTTTTTTATCAGAAAACTGTTCACGCAGCATGTTGGCCATGTTTTCCAGCAAAGTTTGCAGTTCTGCGTGTGTGCTTGGCATTGTCATTGTTGGTCCAGCCATGATTGAAGAATAATTTGTGCTGACAGCCGATCGACATCGCTGCGATTCGCTGACTGAAATTTATTGCGTAGGCCCATTGCTGCCACCGCTTCATAAGTTGTCAGTCGTTCATCCTGCCAGGCCACCGGAATATTAAAACGATTGTTAAGCCGGTTGCCAAATTTACGTGCGGCGGCGGTCATATGTTGTTCACTACCATCCATATTCAGCGGCAGGCCCACCACCAATTGGCGTGGCTGCCACTGCTGGATTAAGTCAGCAATTTGTTGCCAGTCCGGAATGCCATCGCGCGCTTTCAGCGCAGTCAGGCCGCTGGCGGTCCCAGTTAATTGCTGGCCAACGGCAACACCGATGTTTTTCATGCCAAAGTCAAAGCCCATTACGGTGCCGTGCGAGTTCATGCATGCCCTGAGTCATTGGACATCAGGTGGATATCAATTCCGAGTAATTTGGCACTAGCTTCCCAGCGCTCTTCAGCAGGGGTGTCAAACAATAAACCATGTGTAGCCGGTACAGTCAGCCAGCTGTTTTCGGCGAGTTCTTGTTCTAACTGGCCTTCACCCCATCCGGCATAACCAAGCGTCACCAGTGCATTGCGAGGGCCTTTGCTGCTGCCCAAATCTGACAAAATATCGCCGGAAGTGGTTAAAAATAAATCATCGGCAACAGCCATGGTACTTTTCCAGTGTAAGCCACCATCGTGCAGCACCATGCCCTGGTCTTTTTTGACCGGGCCGCCAAACAATACGGTGCGGTGTTGTGGCCAGTCACTGGTATTGTTAATTCGCAAATGATTGAGCAGTTCGGTCAAATGAATGCGTGTAGGCCGGTTGATAATAATGCCCATAGCACCATTCTCACTGTGCTCACACAGATATACCACCGAGTGATAAAAAAACGAATCAATGAGATTCGGCATTGCCACCAGAAAATGATTTTTGAGACAGCTGTTCATCTTAAAAGAAGTTAAAACCTACTTGGAATAGGCGCTCGACTTCCTTGATATGGCGTTTGTTGGTCAGGAATAAAATCACATGGTCTTCGGCTTCGATAACCGTATCGCGGTGCACAATAATAACTTCATCTTTACGCACAATGGCGCCGATAGAGGTGCCGGGCGGCAAATCGATTTCATCCAAACGTCGGCCGACAACTGCTGACGAATCTTTATCACCGTGGGCAACAGCTTCCAGCGCCTCTGCTGCACCACGACGCAAAGAATGCACGGCGACAATATCGCCACGTCTGATATGCGCCAACAGGCTGCCGATCGTTGCCTGTTGTGGAGACAGGGCAATATCGATGCTGCCACTTTCCACCAAATCAACATAGGCGGCGCGATTAATCAGTGACAACACTTTGCGGGCACCCAGCCGTTTAGCCAGCATTGATGACAAAATATTGGCCTCATCGTCATTGGTCAGCGCGCAGAATAAATCGACTTTGTCGATTTCTTCTTCAATCAGTAACTCTTCGTTGGCAACATCGCCGAGCAGGACGATGCATTGTGATAATTCTTCCGATAAATAATCGGCGCGTACGGGGTTGGACTCGATTATTTTGATTTGATAGTCATGTTGCAGTGCCCGTGCCAGCCGGATACCAATATTGCCACCGCCAGCCAGCATGATGCGTTTATAGGGTTTATCCAGTCGGCGCAGCTCTGCCATGACCGAGTTAATATCTTTGCTGGCAGCAATAAAAAATACTTCATCATCGGTTTCGATAACAGTATTGGCTTCCGGTTCAATTGCCCGGCCATTACGAAAGATGGCCGCTACCCGGGTTTCAGTTTTGGGGATATGTTTACGCAGGTCACGCAGTGGGTGGCCGACTAAAGGCCCGCCATGAAAAGCTCTGACAGCAACCAGCTGCACCAGGCCTTCGGCAAAATCCAGTACTTGCAAAGCATTGGGATGACTCACCAGCCGCTGAATATAGTCGGTAACCAATTGTTCCGGACTGATCAATACATCAATGGCAATAGCCTCATTATTAAACAGTTCTGGCTTGGCTAAGTATTCTGGTGCACGGATACGTGCGATCTTGGTCGGGGTGTTGTAAAGGGTATGGCAAATCTGACAAGCGACCATATTGGTTTCATCGCTGTTGGTGACTGCCAGCACCAGATCGGCATCAGCGGCACCGGCACGAGCCAGAACATCGGGATGAGAGGCTTGCCCCTGAATGGTGCGGATATCATAGTGATCCTGCAACTTTGATAAGTTGCTGACATCGGTATCGACCAGGGTGATATCGTCATCTTCACGGGCCAGTATGGAAGCAACGGAGGCACCGACTTGTCCGGCGCCGAGAATCAATATCTTCATAGTGGCGGCGTCCTAAACTTGTTTGCTGTCAATGCCGAGCGCACGCAGCTTACGGTACAAATGGGTACGCTCCATACCGGCCAATTTAGCGGCTTTACCAACATTGCCATCAGTTTCTTGTAATTTCTGTAATAAATAAATCCGCTCAAACTGTTCGCGCGCTTCGCGTAACGGTAAATCCAGATTGATGCCTTCAATATCATCTGCATTGGGCGGTGGTTCGGCATGCAGCGCTGTCTCAATATCGCCGACATCAATCTCATCGGTATCACCCAGTACCAGCAGCCGTTGAATAACGTTTTTCAGCTCAAGGATATTCCCCGGCCAGTTGTAATTGCGTAGCCGGTTTTGTGCTGCCACGGTAAACCGGCGGTAAGGCAGGCCAGCCTGCGTGGTTTGCTGATCTACAAAAAAGTGCACCAGCTCGGGAATATCTTCGATGTGTTCGCGTAGCGCCGGCATTTGCAGGGTAATGGTATTGAGCTGATAAAACAGGCCTTCCAGGAAGTCGCCGCGATTAATGGCCTTTTCCAAGGATTGCTGGGTGGCGCAAATCAGCTGAGACTGTTTTAACTGACCACTCTCTAACAAATGTAGCATCAGCGCCTGAGCATCATCACTGAGCAGGGCAATATCATTGATGTAAATACAGTTTTTTTGTGCCAGGGTTACCAGTTTATGGCTATCAAGCGGAAAACTTTCCGGGCTGAATTCAATAAATTTACCTGCAGAATACAGGCCCAGTCGGTGCAGATAATGCGCAAAACAATGCTTGCCCGTGCCGCCTTCGCCAACCAATAGAATCGGCATATCATGGCTGGCAACTTTATCAGCCTGTTCTCGCAGCTGCGTCATTTTGGCACTTTTACCGACCGGTTCAACAGCCATTTCCTGCTGCATGGCGGTTTGCCTGGCGCGATTTTCCAGCGCCAACTCGACACCGCGCAGCAATTTGGCCATGGACAGCGGTTTTTCAATAAAATCACTGGCACCCGATCGGGTGGCTTCGACGGCGGTTTCGATGGTGCCATGGCCGGACATCATGACGATGGTGACATTGCTGTTTTGTTGTTTAAATTCTTTAAGCAGACTGATACCGTCGATATCCGGCATCCATATATCTAACAACACCAGATGTGGTTGCCGGTTAACAAATGCCTCTCGTGCCTCTTCGCCGTTGCTGGCAGTAGCTACCCGATAGGCTTCGTCTTCCAGAATGTCTTTAATCAGATTGCGGATATCGGGTTCGTCATCCACAACCAGTATCAGTGGTTTATCGGTACTCACGTCTGCTGATCCTCTAGTGGCAACCTGATAATTATACCTGCTCCATCGTTGCCAAGGTTTTCGGCCCAGACATCACCGCCATGTTCTTCAATAATTTTCTTAACAATGGCAAGTCCAAGACCTGTGCCTTTGGTTTTGGTGGTGGCATAGGGTTCAAATAAGGTGTCGATCATCTCGGCCGGGAAGCCGGGGCCCTGATCCTGAACGGTAATTTCCAGCCATCGCTGATGCTGGTATCGCAAGGCGTGATAACTGATGACGATATCGACCGACATACCGGCTTCTTCACTGGCCTCAATGGCGTTTTTTAATAAATTATGCAGTACTTGCCGGAATCGATTGCGATCCACTCGGATCTGCAAATCTTCCTGACTGTTGAGTAGCGCAAATTGATGCTCGGGATTGCTTTGGTAGAGCGTTAAAACCTCACGCAGCAAATCCCCGACAGACAGCCACTCCAGTTGCAGACCGGGGCTACGGGCATAATCAGAAAATTCATTGACCATATCCTTCATGGCTTCGACCTGATGAACAATAGTATCGGTGAGTTTAGTCAGCGTTTCTGCTTGATCGGCAGGCACCATGGATACGTATTTATGTTGTAGCCGTTCAGCAGATAACTGAATCGGCGTCAGGGGGTTTTTTATTTCGTGCGCCAATCGTCTGGCCACTTCGCCCCAGGCCGCGTGACGCTGTGCTTGCATCAATGTCGTAATATCGTCAAAAACGATAACCCAGCCGGTTTCTCCTGGCAAAGGCGTGCCATGGCACATTAATGTTTGCCGGCCTTTGGTCTGGCTGAGTTCTAACTGATGTTCCCAGGCCACAGGCTTAAGCGTGAAATTTTTGATCAGCATGGCAAAGGACTGCAGATTGTCGTTAATCCTCGACAAACTATCCAGAGAGCTTTCCAGCCGTTGCTGCAAATTGACGCCGAGAATTTTGCTGCTGGCGACATTGGCGGTGCGCAAATACAAATCTTTGTCGATGGTGATGACGCCGCTTGATAAACTGCCCAACACCGTCGTCAGATAACTGGTTTGCTGCTCCAAAAGCCGGTGGCTGCGCTGTGAGGCGTTACGCGCCTGCGTTAAACGTTGCGTCATCTGGTTAAACGAGCGGACCAAAAAGCCGATTTCATCATGGCCCGAAGCAGTTAACTGCATGTTGTAGTTACCGGAAGCCACTGCCTGGGTACCTTCCGCCAACTCTTGCAATGGCTCTACGATCCGCCGGGAAATCCATATTGCAAACCAGATCGATGCCAATACCGTTAAAAATACGATAAGGCTTAGCGTCAGTGTAAAAATAGTCACCAGCGGCTGACGCAGATAGCTCAGTTCTTTGTAATCGGTATAGGCGTCCTGCACATTTTTGCCCAGTGCGCTCAGCTGCTCATTGACCGGAAACAGCACATGCAGCAACCGCTCTTCGGCTAAAGGGGACTGACTGGGGATCTTGACGGCAGCGCGTAATTGGAATTCATCACCTTCAGTGGGATCCAGGCCAATATAGTCTTCGCCCTGCCTGATTTGGCGGACAATCGCTTCATCTGGCCGGTTGGGCACAATAATGGTCGGGTTATCGATGCTCGACACCACAATGCGACCTTCCATATTCCAGATACTCAGTTCCAGTGCGCCACTGAGCTGGTTCAGTTCACGCAAACTATTGCCCAGACTACTATCCGGTAATTCCGATAAAACACCCGCCATCATTCGGGTTTGTCTGAGCAGGGTCCGCATGCGAATACCAAAAGCACTGCGACTCAGTTCCAATGAGTCATCCAGTGCCTGTTCGACTTTGACATCAAACCAGCTATTAATACCGCGCTGCAAAAAGTGCACCGAAAAACCATAAACAATGCTGGTTGAGCCAACAATCAGCAGTACAAATAAACTGACCAGCCGTAAGGTCAGCCGCGAGCCGGCAGATTTACGCTGAAAATCTCGGTATAGCCGCCATAAACCACGGGCCAGCAAGCTGCCAAGAATCAGCAGACATGTCAGACCAATACCGAAAATGATTAAAAATAAGTCATTTAGCCGGGATTTGTCCTGCGTCGCCGCACTGAGCAAATAGGCCAACAGCAACAGCATGATGGCCAGGGAAAAATAAGGTGCGGTACCGGTGCTAAGCCGGCGTATCAGTCGGAGGGCCATAAAGCTTCAAACCACGCGCTGGTCAGATCCCACTTGCTGGAAATCATCGCGCCGGGGCGCATTGGCGATGGCAGTGCGGCCAAATCAATACCGCTACGCAATCGCAGAACCTTACTATCAGTGGTTTTGGTAAACGCTGGCGGCAAGATAAAATTGGCAATATCACCCATCGCATTTAGCGCACTTTCCAAGGTGGTGAAGTTGCGATGATTTTCAGCATTCAGCGAGTGCAGCATGTATTGTTTTGACAAGTCATGATAACGCAGTTCATAACGGATTTCGGTGGACCAAATAATCTCATCCCATTGCCACCAGTCCCATAGTATCGGTGTGCGATCCAGTAATTGGATTTGCTGAAAAAAAATGATTGGTACGCCATTTTCCAGTGCTTCCCGTACCCGTGGCGTTAGCGGATAACTGATTTCGGCATTGAGTGTATAGCCATTGCCAATTGGGAAGACCTGCGCCTGATTGATGGTGAATTGGGTGGCCTGCGCTGTCAGGGGCAACGCCAGCCAACACAGTACTTGCATTAAGCGCTTAGCGGCGCTGCAAACAGGCATAAAAGAATCCATCAAAAGCATCATCCCCGGGCAATCTTTGATAGCCATATTGTGCTTTACGGGCCGGAGGCTGATCGACTTCGATCAGGCTGGCATCGGCGTGGCGTTGTAAAAAAGTATGGATCTGGCCGGCATTTTCTCGAACAAACACTGAACACGTAGTGTAAACCAAGATGCCATCGGGTTTCAGTAATGGCCACAAATTATCTAACAATTGCTGCTGTCGCATTGCCAGCTGGTCAATATCTTCCGGTCGGCGCAGTAGTTTGATATCAGGATGCCGGCGAATGACACCACTGCCACTGCATGGCGCATCAATGAGAATACGATCAAAACTTTCGCCTTGCCACCAGTTTGCGGTATCTCCAGCATCAGCTGCTAAAGTTTTTCCCTTTAAACCCAAACGGTTTAAGGTTTCGCTCACCCGCAGCAGACGTTGCGCATCAATATCCATAGCCAGCATCAACAGATCCGGTATTAATTCCAGCATATGCGCAGTTTTTCCGCCGGGAGCGGCACAAGCATCGAGCACACGCATCCCGGGCTGCAAATCAAGTAATGAGGCAACTTGTTGCGCCGCACCGTCCTGTACCGACACCCAGCCATCAGAAAAATGCGGTAAATCATTAATATCGCAGGCTTTGTCCAGTAGCAAACCCTGAGGACACGCCCCCAAAAACTGGCTGCTAATCTGCTTTTCGGCCAGCAGGTTTTGATATTCAGCTGCTGTGGTTTTTTGATGGTTAGTCCGCAAAATCATCGGTGCTTGCTGATTATTGGCAATGAGTATTTGTTGCCAATGATCCGGCCAATCATGTCGAATGGCGTCAATCAGCCATTGTGGGTGGGCAAACTGTCCAGCGTCGCTACGATTAGCCTGATTTTCCAGCTCAGTCTGACGGCGCTGATATTGTCGTAAGCAAGCATTGAGTAGCCCCTTAGCCCAGTTTTTTTTCAGTAAGCTTGCGGCATCGACGGTTTCAGAGATGGCGGCATGGGGTGGAATGCGCATCTCACGCAGCTGATAAATACCCATCAGCAACAGTGCGAAAATGTCCTGATCTTTATTTTTAAGTTTTTTTTGTAATAACGGATCCGCCAGTGCTTGCAAGCTCGGATAAAGTCGCAGCACGCCATAACATAATTGCTGACAAAGACTGCGTTGTGTAGCCGGCAACGTCGTTAAGGCAGACGTCAATACGGGATTTAGCGATTGTTTTTGCTGCGCCACGGCCGTAATAATTTTGGCGGCGGCACTACGTGGGCAAAGCGTTGATGATTTAGCCAAGCTGCTCGCCTGTTTTGATGGTTTGTGAATTTAACAAATCGGCAACCTGCATGCTGCGTTTACCTGGCAATTGTATTTGGTCAATATGTAAAAGGCCATTGCCGGTAGCAACCAGTAAAGCATCGCGATCTACACGAACAATCTTACCGGGTTGGCCGGTTAATGCCACATCGCCGACATGCGCCGACCAGATACGCAAGGTCTCGCCTCGCCATATTGTTTGCGCTACCGGCCAGGGATTAAAAGCGCGAATTTGCCGGTCAATCTGGGCGGCACTGTGTTGCCAGTCAATGATTGCTTCGGCTTTTTGTAGCTTATCGGCATAACATGTTTGGCTATCATCCTGAGCAACTGCCTGCGCTTGCAGAACGACTAAATTATCGAGGGTCGATAATAAGGCCTCAGCCCCTAGTATTGCCAGTTTATCGTGCAAGGATTGCGCGGTATCGTCATTGGCAATTGGTAAGGATTCCCTTTTTAAAACCGGCCCCGTATCCAGGCCGGCGGCCATTTGCATGATGCAGACGCCGGTTTCGGTATCACCGGCTAAAATGGCCCGCTGAATGGGGGCGGCGCCTCGCCAGCGCGGTAACAGGGAGGCGTGAATATTCAGACAGCCGTATGTTGGGCTATCCAAAATGGTTTGCGGCAGAATCAGGCCGTAGGCGACCACCACCATGACATCAGCCTGATAATCGGCCAGACGTTGACGGTTCAGCGGATCTTTAAAATTTAACGGCTGTTCGACCGGAATATGATGTTTTAAGGCAAGTTGTTTAACCGGGCTGGCTGTCAGCTTGCGGCCACGACCGGATGGCCGGTCCGGTTGGCTGTAAACGGCAACCACCTCATGGTGGGCGGCCAGTAACGCTGCTAGGCTGGCCGCGGCGAAATCCGGCGTGCCGGCAAAGATAATGCGCATGGCCGTCCTTACAGTTTTTGTTTCTGATGTTTTTCGAGTTTCTTGCGGATCCGGTCTCGCTTCAAATTACTCAGATAATCAACAAATAATTTCCCGTCCAAATGATCAATTTCATGCTGTATACAGGTTGCCAGAAGCCCCCCGGCTGATCTTTCAAACGGTTTGCCATCCAAGTCCAATGCTTTGAATTTGATGGTGTCGGCACGGGTTACCATTTCGTAGGCCTCGGGTACCGATAAACAACCTTCCTGAAATTCGCGCTCACCTTCAGTTTCCAAGAGTTCGGGGTTAACCAGAATCAGCGGCTCAGAATGGTCATCCGAAATATCAATAACAATCACCCGCTTTAAAATATTAACCTGTGTTGCAGCAAGGCCAATGCCGGGCGCCTGATACATGGTTTCCAACATGTCGTGTGCCAGCTGACGGATTTCATCATCAACTGTTTCGACGGGCAGGGCTTTATTACGCAGCCGCGGATCCGGAAAATGCAGAATATTTAAAATCGCCATTTATTAAACCTGTTTGTAAATTATTTATATGACTCCAAACAAGTCATAAATGTTTATTGTAAAGCGCCTGCGCAGCAATGAAAAATTATTACAACCCAGCAGCAGAAGTTATTTTGCCAGATTAAGCGATGCAGCTATCAGAATAGAACTATCAGCACCATGGCCGTTGACATGGAATGTTTGGCAAATTTATTGTGCTGGCCGATGATGTCAGCCCACTTTGCGGCGGATAATCTGACGCCCGATAACGTTTAACGTGTTCAAGCGTGGAATTTCATGCTGCTATATTGATAAGATAATCATTATCAACAATTGCTTAAAAGCAATAGTTAACTTTGTACTTTAATCGGGTCTGGTGTATAAACTAATTTTGATGCCAAAGCGCTTGATTGCTGTGCTGGCTTATACCAAACTATCAATTGGGGTTGTCCATTGCAGAGGGACGCGGACAGCCAGCTCCTGTCCATGAGGATATGCTGATGATTCGTCGTTTTTGCCTGACTTTATTTGTTGCGTTATTGAGCTTGCCGATTTTGGCTAATGAAGTAGCGCTTAATCCGGATCATCCGGATCGTTATGTCGTCAAAAAAGGCGATACCTTGTGGGATATCTCCGGTATGTTCCTGCAGCATCCTTGGCACTGGCCGGAAATTTGGGAAGTTAATCCACAGGTCGAAAACCCGCATTTAATTTACCCCGGTGACGAGTTAACGCTGGTTTATCGTGACGGACGACCGGTTTTGGCACTTAATCGTGGCAAGCAAACCTACAAAATGTCACCGGAAGTGCGCGAGATGCAGTTGGAAAAACCGATTCCAACCATTTCCATGTCTGATATCGGACCGTTTCTGTCAAAACCCAAAGTGGTCGGTGCTGAAGTTCTGGACAATGCACCCTATATTGTTGCCAGCAGTGATGAGCGGTTGATCTCAGGCACGGGCGATTATGTCTATGCCCGCGGTATAACTGGCGAAGCCGGTCAGAATTTCAGTGTATTCCGCGGTGGCAAAAAATACATTGATCCGGATACCAATGAGTTGCTGGGTTATGAGGCCATTTACACCGGTGATGCGACGGTGACTGATATCGGCGATCCGTCGACCGTTGATTTAACTTTCACCAATCGCGAAGTTCAAATTGGTGACCGGCTGTTAGAGGTCGAAGCTGATGACTTCGAAATGAATTTCTTCCCGCGTTCACCTGATACAGCCCTGTCAGGCCGTATTATTTCAGTATTCGATGGTGTTTCGCAGGTTGGTCAGTACCAAATTGTTGTATTGAATCTTGGTACGCGCGACGGCTTGGCGCCTGGCCATGTATTGTCATTGTATAAAGCCGGTGAAACGGTAGAGGATTTGGTCACCGAAGATCGCTTTGACAAAGTAACGTTGCCCGATGAGCATGCCGGTGAAGCCCTGGTATTTCGTTTATTTGAAAAAGTCAGCTACGCCATCGTCATGAAATCAACCAAAGCGGTGAATCTTTACGACAAGGTAAAATCAGCGGAGTAACTCCTGACACTGGACGACTTCCCATCAAGCCAGATGGAACTGGCCAGCCAGCTGGCATTACTGCGCACCAAAGGTGTTGGACCGGTAACGTTTGCCAGCTTAATGGCGCAGGTTAATCAGGCCAGCGACCTGTTTCAGCAGTCTGGCAAGCTGAAAAATCTGCCCGATAAATTGAAAAGCGCTTTACAACAACCTGACTGGCAACAAGTTGAGCAAGATCTGCTTTGGCTGGAAGCGCCGGATCGTTATGTGCTGACGCTGTCTGACCCGCGCTATCCATCGCTACTCAAAGAAATCACAGATCCACCGCCGCTACTGTTTGTGCAAGGTGATGTTGACTGCCTAATGCATTGGCAACTGGCGATAGTCGGCAGTCGTCATCCCAGCCATGTCGGTAAAGACAGTGCATTTGAATTTGCCCGATATCTGGCCAGTGGCGGCTTACAAATTTGCAGCGGGCTGGCCGATGGTATTGATGCAGCAGCGCATAAAGGGGCTTTGGCTGGCGGTGGTAACACCATTGCCGTGGTGGGCACAGGATTAGATCGGGTTTATCCGGCCAAAAATCGGGATCTTGCCCATCAAATTGTTCAACAGGGCGCGATTGTGTCTGAATTTCCACTGGGCACGCCACCGCTGGCGGAAAACTTCCCAAGGCGTAATCGCATTATCAGTGGCTTATCATTGGGTACATTAGTGGTTGAGGCAGCGTTGCGTAGCGGCTCTTTAATTACTGCCCGGATGGCAATGGAGCAGAGCCGTGAAGTATTTGCCATGCCCGGATCCATTCATAATCCGCTGGCTCGCGGTTGTCATCAGCTAATCCGTGAAGGAGCCAAGCTGGTGGAAACAGCGGATCACATCATTGAGGAGCTGGGCGCCTTGGCAGAATTTGCGCAAATCACTGATCCGCCGGCAAATACGCAGCAGCAGTCTCCACCAGCTGCTGATGATGCTGAATATCAGCAATTATTTGAACATTTGGGATTTGACCCCGTTCATATAGATGAGTTGATTTCGCGCAGCGGATTGACGGCCGATGTCGTTTCCTCCATGCTGTTATTACTGGAGCTGCAAGGTCGCGTCAGTGCATTGCCAGGAGGCAAATATAGTCGCATTGGCGCCTGACAAGGCCCATAACTGAGAAGCCGATGAAAGAAAATGTAATTGACGTGTTGTTGTATTTGTTTGAAAACTACATCGACACCGAAGACAGCCACCAGCCTGACAAAGATACGCTCGAGCTTGAACTGGAGCGGGTCGGTTTTCAGGAACTGGAAATTCACAAAGCGTTGAATTGGCTTGATACCATGACCGTCGTCGCTCCGCAGGTAGATAATCCCGATGTTTCTATCCGTGTCTTTAATGACAGTGAGATGGAGCGGCTGGATGTATATTGTCGTGGCTACGTATTGTTCCTGGAACAGGTTGGCGTTTTGGATGTCGAAACCCGCGAAGTCGTCATCGAACGTGTGCTGGCGCTGGACAGTGAAGAAATTGATCTGGAACAGCTGAAATGGGTGGTACTAATGGTGCTGTTTTATCAGCCAGGTAGAGAAGTGGCCTATGCCTGGATGGAAGATCTGGTGTTTGAAGATATGGAAGCGGTCATTCACTGATCGTACCAACTGATAACTCCCAACAAGGCCCGTTTTTACGGGCTTTGTTATTTTAAATGGATAATAATTGGTGAAGAAAGCTATGGGAAAAAAACTCGTCATCGTCGAGTCGCCGGCCAAAGCCAAGACTATTAAAAAGTACCTTGGTAACGATGTAGAAGTGCTTGCGTCGTATGGGCACGTCCGCGATTTGCTGCCGAAAGAAGGCGCGGTGGATCCGAGTAACGATTTCGCTATGAAATATCAGGTAATCGACCGCAACAGCAAACATGTCGATGCCATTGCCAAAGCTATGAAAAAAGCCGATTCACTGTATCTGGCTACGGATCCGGATCGCGAGGGAGAGGCGATTTCCTGGCATCTGTATGAATTGCTGAAAAACAAAGGCGTGCTCAAAAACAAAGAAACCCACCGGGTGGTGTTTCATGAAATCACCAAGCAGGCGGTTAATGACGCTGTTGCCAATCCTCGCGAATTATCAATGGATCTGGTCAATGCACAGCAAGCACGCCGGGCGCTGGATTATCTGGTTGGCTTTACCTTGTCGCCGCTGCTCTGGAAAAAAGTCCGCCGTGGTTTGTCGGCTGGTCGGGTACAAAGCCCGGCGTTGCGAATGATCGTCGAGCGTGAGCTGGAAATCGAAGCTTTTAAAGCCCAGGAGTACTGGACCATTGAAGCCGATACGGAAATTGAAAAAACGGCGTTTCAGGCCAAGCTGACCCATTACCAAGACGAAAAGCTCAGTCAATTCAGTATTGATAATACCGACCAGGCCGATAAGGTTGTCGCGACACTGAATAAAGCCGCTGACGGCAAATTGCTGGTCACGCATGTTGAGAAAAAACAACGCAAACGTAATCCCGCTGCGCCATTCACCACGTCGACTTTGCAGCAGGAAGCATCACGTAAACTGGGTTTTGGTGCCCAGCGCACTATGAGTGTCGCCCAGCAGCTTTATGAAGGTGTTGATACCGGTGAAGGCGCAGTCGGTTTAATCACTTATATGCGTACCGACTCAGTGACACTGGCCAATGATGCTATTAGTGAGATTCGCGAATTTATTGCTGAGCGTTATGGCAATAAAGCGGTGCCCAGCAAACCGCAACAATACAAAACCAAGTCAAAAAATGCCCAAGAAGCGCATGAGGCGATCCGGCCTACCTCTGTATTACGTACCCCTGAAGAGATGAAAGCGTATTTATCATCTGATCAGCTGAAACTTTATACGCTGGTATGGCAACGGGCGCTGGCCAGTCAGATGGTGCATGCTACTTTGGATACCGTTGCTGTCGATTTAGGGTGTGGCAAAGGCAATACTTTCCGCGCCAATGGTTCAACGGTGGTTAATCCCGGTTTTATGAGCGTTTATCTGGAAGGTCAGGATGACAGTAAAGCGGATAAAGACGAAAATCTGCTGCCACCAATGGTGGTGGGAGATGTGGTAACGCTGCATAAAATCCGTCCCGAGCAGCATTTCACCGAGCCACCACCACGTTACAGTGAAGCCAGTCTGGTGCGCAGCCTTGAAGAGCACGACATTGGCCGACCCTCAACGTATGCCAGTATCATTTCGACGCTGTTACAGCGTGAATATGTCGAGTTGATCACCAAGCGCTTTCACCCCACCGATGTAGGCCGGGTCGTTGGTAAGTTTCTGGTTGAGCATTTCACCCGTTATGTCGATTACAGTTTTACCGCCAAACTCGAGGATGAGTTAGATGCGGTATCGCGTGGTGAAGAAGAATGGATCCCACTGCTGCGTAACTTTTGGGGACCGTTTAAAGAGCAGGTAGAAACCAAAGACAAAGAAGTCCAGCGCAGTGATGTTACTCAGGAACTGATGGATGAAAATTGCCCGAAATGTGGCAAACAGCTATCCAGCCGTTTAGGCCGCAGTGGCCGTTTCATTGGCTGTACCGGTTATCCGGAGTGTGATTACACCCGTAACATAAATGGCGAAGAAACCACCGCCAGTGAGCCGGAAAAAGTCGAAGGCCGCCAATGTCCGCAGTGTGAATCAGATTTGATTTATCGCATCGGCAAATACGGTAAATTTATTGGTTGCAGCAGCTATCCAAAATGCAAACATATCGAGTCACTGGAACAACCAGCGAATACGGGTGTTGATTGTCCACAATGTCAAAAGGGTGAGATCCTGACCCGAAAATCACGACGCGGCAAAGTGTTCTATTCCTGCTCGGAATATCCAAAATGTGATTATGCGCTGTGGAACGAGCCACTTAAAGAGGCATGTCCGAATTGTCAGTGGCCGATTCTGACCATTAAAACCACCAAAAGCAAAGGCACCGAAAAGGTTTGCCCACAGAAAGATTGTGGCTTTAGCGAAAAGGTTGAATCCGCTTAATCTACCTTACGGTCGGCGTGACCGAGATCCTGCTGCGGGGCGACAATGTCCCGCAGCCGCTGCTTGAGTTCAGTGATATCGGGAAACCGACCTTCAGCCTTACGATCCCAGACGGTTTGTTCATTAGCCGTAACGGTAAATTGACCGCCGTTGGCGGGCACCAGTGTCAGTTCACTGATTTCACCATCAAAGGTGGTTAACAGTTCCTGGGCCATCCAGGCGGCACGCATCAACCAACGGCACTGGGTGCAGTACTGAATGCGAACGCTGGCCATTAGTCTGCTTGCAGCGCAGTGAACACTTTCTCAGCCTGTTGCATTGCTGCTTCAGTGTTATCAGCCAACACATTAAAATGACCCATTTTACGACCTGGCCGCGCGGCTTTTTTGCCGTATAAGTGCAGTTTTATATTGGGCTCGGCCAATAATTTAGTCCAGTGAGGCTGTGATTGGCCCCAGACATCACCAAGCAGGTTAATCATCACCACCGGTGATTGCAGGCTGACATCTCCGCCGGGTAAACCGCAAAGCATCCTCACTTGTTGCTCAAACTGTGAGGTTGGGCAGGCATCAAGGGTGTAATGGCCTGAGTTATGAGGGCGTGGTGCGATTTCATTGGCAATGACCTCATCTTGCTGGGAGATAAAAAACTCCACCGCCAGAGTGCCAACATATTCGAGGCCTTCAGCGATTTTACTGGCTTTTTCAATAGCGGCTTGGGTCAATACTTCTGTCGCGTTGCTCGGCACGGTTGTACTGTGCAAAATACCATTAACATGAACATTTTCAGCGACCGGAAAAGCGCTGATGACACCGGACGCGCTGCGAGCCAATACGACAGAAATTTCCCGCTGCAAATCAATGCGTTGTTCCAGAACACATTCTTTTTGGTCCAGACTGTCGAAAGCCGCATAAGCCGCATCAAGATCCTGACAAACAACCTGACCTTTGCCGTCGTAACCAAAGGTGGCAACCTTCAGAATAGCTGGGAACTGAATTTTTTCAGCAGCTTTGGCCAGATCGTCGCGCCGGAAGATGCTGACAAACGGCACGGTCGCAATACCCTGGCTAAGGATAAAGTTTTTCTCGACATTACGGTTTTGCGTTTTTGCCAATGCTTTTGAAGACGGGTGGACTACGGTGCGCTGTTCCAAAAATGCCAGTGTTGTCGCCGGAATATTTTCAAATTCAGTGGATATCGCTGCGCATTCTGCAGCCATTTCGATTAATGCGCTTTCATCATTATAGGCCGCACAGATATGCTGATCGGCAATAATACCGGCCGGACTATCTTTGTCCGGATCCAGCACGATTACTTTATAGCCCATGGTTTGTGCTGCGGTGGTGAACATCCGGCCTAATTGACCGCCACCCAGCATGCCTAAGGTTGCACCGGGTAAAATCATGGTTTTCCTCTATTCTTGGGGTGGCAGCGTCATATCCAGAACGGACTGGTGCTGATCCTTACGGAATTGTTCCAGTTTGGCAAACAGCGCAGTATCATGATTAGCGAGCATAGCAATGGCAAATAAAGCAGCGTTGGCCGCACCGGCTTCACCAATTGCAAAAGTTGCTACCGGAATGCCTTTGGGCATTTGTACAATCGATAACAGCGAATCCTGACCTTTCAAATAACGAGATGGTACCGGTACGCCCAACACCGGCACGGTGGTGTTTGCCGCCAACATGCCGGGTAAATGCGCAGCGCCGCCAGCGCCGGCGATAATGCATTGCAGACCTTTTTGCTGTGCGGTTTTCGCATATTCTGTCAGCAAATCAGGCGTGCGATGTGCCGAGACGACTTGAGCCTCATAGGGGATGCCGAAAGCGTCGAGTTGCGCAATGGCTTTTTGCATGACGGGCCAATCACTATTGCTACCCATGACTACGCCGATAATTGCTTTGCTCATAATCAGTCTTATCTGTCTGAGAAAAAGCAGTGCATTTTAGCTAGTTTATTGAAAATAGGAAAATTTAACGTGATAAAAAGTGTCTTAGGTTTGCAGCGATAATTGAACGGTGCGGCCTGAATAGATATACTTGATGATCCATTCTGCCGTGTTTTGGGCGATTTCTCCTCGGTTTTAACAAGCTGCGCCGGTTAAATCGGAGGGGATGACGCGACGGCGTTAACAGACGATGAAGGTATAGACGTGAGTCAGCCAACTAAATTAACACAAGGCCTTTACCGGCCCGAATTTGAACGCGATAATTGCGGTTTCGGTTTGATTGCACAAATGGACGGCAAGCCAAGTCATTGGCTGGTCGAGACAGCCATTGAAGCGTTGGGTAATTTGACCCATCGTGGTGCGATTGGTGCCGATGGTAAAACTGGTGACGGCTGTGGTTTGCTACTCAAGAAACCAGACAGTTTTTTCCGGGCAATAGCGAAAGAGTTGGGTTTTGAATTAGCCGAGCGTTACGCTGTTGGTGTGGTGTTTTTGTCAACTGACGAAAGCAAAGTCCGGGCGGCGCAGCAAGTTGTTAACGAAAAGCTCACCAAACAAGGTCTGCAAGTGTTGGGCTGGCGCGATATCCCGGTGGATCCAAAATCGGCTTGCGGTGAAGAAGCAATGCGTTCTTTGCCAACCATGTGCCATGTGTTTATCAATGCTGCAGCGGATATGGATGATGGTGCGTTTGAGCGTAATCTTTATATTGCCCGTCGTCAGGCAGAAAAAGCGCTGATCGAAGATACTGATTTCTATGTGCCGAGCATGTCGTCTCAAATTGTTTCTTATAAAGGTCTGGTGATGCCGTCATATTTGCCGGTATTCTATAAAGATCTAAATGACAAGCGCATGGAAACCGCTATCTGTGTATTCCATCAGCGTTTTTCCACCAATACTTGGCCGCAATGGCGTTTGGCACAGCCCTTCCGCTATTTGGCACATAATGGTGAAATCAATACCGTTCAGGGTAACCGCAACTGGGCGCTGGCCCGTGGTGCCAAATTTGCCACGTCATTGATTGAAAATATGGACGATATCCGGCCGTTAGTAGGCACCACAGGTTCGGATTCCTCAAGCATGGATAATATGCTTGAAGCTCTGTTGGCAGGCGGCGTCAATATGTTCCGTGCTATGCGTTTACTGATTCCACCTGCCTGGCAAAATGATCCGACCATGGACGCCGACTTAAAGGCTTTCTATGACTATAACTCCATGCATATGGAACCATGGGATGGTCCGGCCGGTGTCGTTATCACTGATGGTCGTTATGCGGCCTGTACGTTGGATCGTAACGGTCTGCGTCCGGCGCGTTATGTGATCACCAAAGACCGTCATATCACGCTAGCCTCAGAAGTGGGTGTTTACAACTATCAGCCAGAAGATGTGGTCGCGAAAGGCCGTTTGAAACCCGGGCAAATGCTGGCGGTGGATACGCAAACCGGCCAGTTACTGATGCCGGAAGACATCAATCAGATGCTTAAATCAGCGCAGCCTTATCAGCAATGGTTAAAGGACAATCTGCAACGTATTACCGACAAAAAATCTGCTGATGCCAGTATTGAATTGGCCGGTGATGAGTTTGCCGTTTACGAAAAAATGTTCGGTGTCAGCTTTGAAGAGCGGGATCAGGTAATTCGTGTACTTGGCGAGGCGGGTCAGGAAGCAACAGGTTCGATGGGTGATGATTCGCCATTTGCGGTCATGTCTAAAAAACAGCGTTCTTTATATGATTATTTCCGGCAGCAGTTTGCGCAGGTCACCAATCCGCCAATTGATCCGCTGCGCGAAAACATCGTTATGTCGCTGGAAACCTGTATTGGTGAAGAGCGTAATCTGTTTGAAGAAGGTGAAGATCACGCTCAACGGGTGGTACTGGCTTCACCGGTATTATCTGACAAAGTCTTTGCCGAGATTATGGCGCTGGGTAATGCCAATTCGGAATATAAATCTTATCGTCTGGCGTTAAGTTATGACGTCAAAGGTGAGCTCGAATCAGCGATTGATGCCTTATGTGCTGAAGCAGAACAGGCGGTCCGTGATGGTCATGTTGTACTGGTACTCAGCGATCGGGGCCTGACTTCGGGGCAGTTACCCATTCATGCTTTGCTGGCCACTGGTGCGGTACATCAACATTTGATTAAAGCGGGTCTACGCTGTGATGCGAATTTGATTGTTGAAACTGCGACAGCACGTGATCCACATCATTTCGGTGTGTTGCTCGGTTATGGTGCAACAGCGATTTATCCTTACCTAGCTTATGCTTGCCTGAATGACTTGCTGACCACGAACGAAATTAAAGACAAAGAACACGCTGATCTGTGCCGTAGCTATCGCAAAGGTATCAACAAAGGTCTGTT
>JBFJJO010000023.1:0-20938 GCA_041612215.1 Methylophaga sp. | reverse complement strand
TGAACCATGTTTTTCTCATCTTGGAAGTAAGGCAGGATTGAACCACGCACAGCAAAGGTGCTGCCGTTGATTTCGTAAGTATCATTATCGCCGTCGAATTCACCATTTTGCAAACCAGCAGACAAAGCCCATTTGTAGTCGTTATCATTAACCGAAACAACAACACCACTGGCTCGTGCTGGTGATACTGAGCTATCCGCAAAGAATGGGCGATCAATAAAGCTCATGGAGTTTGAGCTGATTTTGGTATTTAGGCCAAAAGGAATATGTGATTGACCCAGTTTGATATCGTATATAGTGGTATCGGTCACTGAGTCGCCGTAACTTAAATAAGCATCCTTAATTGACACTTCTTCGCCACCGGCGAAGTCAACTTCAAGTTTATAGCCCATATCATAAATTTTACCTGCAAAACCTAAGCGGGCACGGCGAAGTTCAGTACCTTGAACATCTTGATTAGCGTTTCCAGTGTCAGCGTCTGCATCAATAGCATCCCACATGACACGACCGATAGGTTGGAACTCCCAGTTACCTTCTTTATCAGAAATAACCAGTTTACCGTCTGTATTAATGTTGGGGATGTTTGCAGTGGCTTCTTCGACTTCTTTTTTGATTTCTGCTTTTTGTGTTTCTGTTGCTTCTTTATCAGCTGTAGCAGCATTTGTCAGCAAGTTGTAATCTTCAGCGCTGATAGTGCCCTTGTCACGCAGTACTTTCAGCAGGTCCATCATGGCGTCGTTGTTGGCCTGTGCAGGCAAAACAGCGGCACCCATAAGTGCGCCAGCGATTAATAGTGCAGATGTTTTTAGTTTCAAGGGAATATCCTCTTTAAATTAGCTTCAACACGTTCGGCTTGAATCTCCGAGACCTGCACACCATAAGGGCCGAATGTTTCAGCGTGATGAAATTTGTATGACAGTTTTGTTACAGCGCAACAAATGACTATTTCTGTTGTTAACACGCAACAAAATGACTGCCAGCCAATCCACTGCTTGAGATCTGTCAAATCGTCCCCAAATTGAAAAGCTGACTTAGCTATTGGGAGTCGATATGTTTCGGCTGTTATTCGTATTGTTTTTATTAGTGCCACTGATTGAGCTGTTTGTGCTTATTGAGGTCGGTGAAGTGATCGGTGCGGGCTGGACAATTTTGCTGGTATTAGCGACAGCCATTCTTGGCGCTTTTATGGTGAAGTTGCAGGGGCTGCATACACTGCATAAGGCGCAAGCTTCTATTCAGCAAGGCCAGCCACCTGCGATGGAGATGCTCGAAGGGGCGGCCCTATTAATAAGTGGTGTGATGCTGCTGATCCCCGGCTTTGTGACTGATGCCTTGGGGTTTATGTTGTTGATTCCTCCACTGCGCAGAACATTGTTAATGCCGGTGATAGCCAACAGCAATATGGTATTTCATGGACGTTTCGGTCAACGGCGACAGTCATCTTCGAGCGATGTGATTGAAGGTGAAGTTGTTGATGATGACGATCATCGCAATTTACGCTGAACCGTAAAAAATTTTAACTCCCCACTCTTGAATTCTGTTTAAACAGCCCCATTGTTGGGGTTCCGGAATTAACCTGGTCATTTTTTATTACTTTGGAGGATAAAACCAATGAACCTTCGTCCCCTTCATGATCGTGTGATTGTTCGTCGCATGGAAGAAGAAACTAAAACTGCTGGTGGCATTGTCATTCCTGACAACGCGGCAGAAAAACCCTCCCGCGGCGAAATCCTCGCTGCAGGCAACGGCAAAATTACCGATTCAGGCGAAGTTCGCCCACTGGCCGTAAAAGTCGGCGACAAAGTGCTGTTTGGCAAATATGCCGGCACTGAAGTCAAAGTGGACGGTGAAGAGCTGCTGGTCATGCGCGAAGATGATATCGTCGCCGTGATTGAAGCTTAAGCGAACTCCTGAGCAACACATTTAACGTTTAATAAAGCATTAAAGAGGAATTAAAATGGCTGCTAAAGAAGTCAAATTTGGCGCTGATGCGCGCCAGCTAATGGTCAAAGGCGTTAACACGCTGGCCAACGCGGTTAAAGTGACACTAGGTCCTAAGGGTCGCAATGTCATTTTAGATAAAAGCTACGGTGCACCGACCATCACGAAAGATGGTGTATCGGTTGCCAAAGAAATCGAATTGGAAAACAAATTCGAAAACATGGGCGCACAAATGGTAAAAGAAGTGGCTTCACAAACTTCTGATGCTGCTGGTGACGGTACAACTACCGCAACTGTGCTGGCGCAAGCCATTCTGCGTGAAGGCATGAAGTCAGTGACTGCCGGTATGAACCCGATGGATCTGAAACGCGGTATTGATCAAGCTGTACAAGCTGCCGTTGAAGAACTGAAAAAAATGTCTTCACCTTGTGATGATGATAAAGCAATTGCGCAGGTCGGTACGATTTCAGCCAACTCTGATAAATCAGTCGGCGATATCATTGCGGAAGCCATGCAAAAAGTCGGTAAAGAAGGCGTTATTACCGTCGAAGATGGCCGTGGTTTCGAAAACGAGCTGGATGTTGTTGAGGGTATGCAATTTGATCGCGGTTACCAATCGCCATACTTTGTAAACGAACAGCAAACCATGACGGCAAATCTAGAAGATCCGTACATTTTGTTGTTTGACAAAAAAATCTCCAATATCCGTGAATTGCTGCCAGTTCTGGAAGCGGTTGCCAAATCCAGCCGTCCTTTGCTGATCGTTTCAGAAGACGTTGAAGGCGAAGTACTGGCGACACTGGTTGTGAATAACATGCGCGGTATTGTTAAAGTTTGCGCCGTTAAAGCCCCCGGCTTTGGTGACCGTCGTAAAGCAATGCTGGAAGATATCGCCGTATTAACCGGCGGTACCGTGATTTCGGAAGAAGTTGGTCTGAGCCTTGAGAAAGTCACACTTGACGATCTGGGCCAAGCCAAAAAAATCACCGTCAGTAAAGAAAATACCACTATTATTGATGGTGCTGGCCGTGCCAATGAAATCACTGCCCGTGTTGAACAAATTCGTACGCAAATCGCTGATTCTTCATCAGATTACGATAAAGAAAAACTGCAAGAACGCGTTGCCAAACTGGCAGGCGGTGTTGCGGTAATTCGCGTCGGTGCCGGCTCTGAAATCGAAATGAAAGAGAAGAAAGCACGCGTTGAAGATGCGTTGCATGCTACCCGTGCTGCGGTTGAAGAAGGTGTGGTTGCTGGTGGTGGTGTTGCATTGGTGCGCGCTGAATTGAGTCTGGGTGAACTGAAAGGTGACAACCTGGATCAAGATGCTGGTATCGCGATTGCCCGCCGTGCGATGCAAGAGCCATTGCGTCAAATCGTCACCAACTCAGGCGACGAAGCGTCAGTGGTATTGAATCAGGTTGCCAGTGGTAAAGGTAACTACGGTTATAACGCTGCAACCGGTCAATACGGCGATATGATCGAAATGGGTATTCTCGACCCAACTAAAGTCACCCGTACCGCATTGCAAAATGCTGGTTCAGTTGCCGGTCTGATGTTGACGACCGAAGCCATGATCGCAGAATTGCCAAAAGAAGAAGCACCGGCAATGCCTGATATGGGCGGCATGGGCGGCATGATGTAAAAACTTAAACCGTAAACGTTTAAGTTTCGCCAAACAAAAAGCCCCGGCAAGTATGTGTCGGGGCTTTTTTTTGCCTGCAGTTTATTTAAGCTAACTGGCAACGCGATGAATCTAACATACATATGCCTGCTAATTTAGTGGAGTGTTAAGCTAAGAAATCAATGTTTTAGGAAAGCTTTATGGCAACGCAAAACGTCACTGTTAATATCAGCGGTATGCACTGCGCCTCATGCGTCAGTAAGGTCGAAACAGCCCTAAACAGCGTCGATGGTGTTGAAAAAGCCAGCGTAAATCTGGCCAGTCAATCGGCACGTTTGCAAACGCAACGCGAGGCTGCGGATTTATTCAATGAACTGAGTGTGGCTGTCGAAAAAGCCGGCTATCAGTTGCTCAAGCAAGATATTGATCCCCAAATACAACAAGCGCGTGATTACCGTCGTTTAAAGCGTGACCTGACCATTGCTGTGCTACTCAGCCTGCCAGTAGTGATCATTGAAATGGGCAGCCATTTAATCCCGGCATGGCACCATTGGCTGAATGCGACGTTAGGCCAACAGGGTAATTGGCTGTTGCAGTTTGTCCTGACTACGGCGGTGTTATTTGGTCCTGGCTGGCGGTTTTTCCGCATAGGTGTACCGGCATTGCTGAGAGCCGCACCAGAGATGAATGCGCTGGTGGCAATGGGCACTTTTGCTGCCTGGAGCTATTCCACAATTGCGACCTTTATACCTTCAGTATTGCCGGCAAACAGCGTGAATGTGTATTTTGAAGCTGCAGCGGTCATAGTGATGCTGATTTTGCTTGGCCGTTTGCTTGAAGCGCGTGCCAAAGGTCGTAGCAATCAGGCGATTCGCCGGTTACTGGATTTACAAGTAAAAACGGCAAGACGTCTGGTAGACGGGCAACCCGAGGATGTGCCGGTAGAATCGGTTAAAGCCGGTGATATTTTACTGGTCAGACCCGGTGAGAAAATCCCGCTAGATGGTGAAATCATTGAGGGCAATGCCTATGTCGATGAGTCGATGGTGACCGGCGAACCACTGGCCGTTAATAAAACTAACGGCGACCGTGTGATCGGTGCGACGTTAAATCAATCCGGGTCGCTGACCATTAAAGTTACGCATATTGGTCAGGAAACCTTATTATCGCAAATTATCGCCATGGTCGAGTCGGCGCAGGGCAGTAAATTACCGATTCAGGCGCTGGTTGATAAAGTCACCGGTTGGTTTGTGCCGGTGGTGATGGTGATTGCATTGATAACGCTGATGGTTTGGTGGCTGTTTGGCCCCGAACCCGCGTTAAGTTTTGCACTGGTCAATGCGGTGGCGGTATTAATCATTGCCTGCCCCTGTGCGATGGGACTGGCGACGCCGGTGTCGATTATGGTGGCCAGTGGCCGTGCTGCCCAAATGGGCGTGTTATTCCGTCATGGTGAAGCGCTGCAGCATCTGCAAAAAATTGACACGATTGTGCTCGATAAAACCGGCACATTGACCGAAGGCAAGCCCAGTGTTACCGATGTGCAAATCACAGCAGATTATGATCAGCAGCAATTGCTGCGTTGGGTGGCCTCAGTGGAAAGTCATTCTGAGCATCCATTGGCCCAGGCCATTGTCGAGCATGCCAAACATTATTCGTTGGATTTAGTGGCAGTCACTGATTTTCAATCGATGGCCGGTGAAGGCGTTACGGGGATGGTGGCTGGCAAGCAGATCCGAATTGGTGCGGCACGGGCGTTTGAATCGCAGCAAATTACTGACTTTCATCAGAAAGCACAGCAACTGGCAAAAGCCGCCAAAACACCCTTGTATGTCACTGTCGATGGGCAGATCGCGGCATTACTGGCGATTGCCGATCCCATCAAATCCACCAGTGAACAGGCTATCAGGCAGTTGCATCAACTGGGCTTTCAGGTCGCCATGTTAACCGGTGATCACCGACATACTGCTGAGGCGGTGGCTAGGCAGCTTAATATTGATCAAGTTTATGCGGAAGTCATGCCGGCTGATAAAAAAGACCAGATTGCTAAGCTGCAGCAGACCGGGCAAAAAGTTGCTTATCTGGGTGATGGCATTAATGATGCGCCGGCGTTAGCGCAGGCGGATATAGGCATGGCAATGGGAAATGGCACTGATATCGCTATCGAGAGCGCCGATGTGGTGTTGGTGAAAGGTGATTTAAACGCGGCGGTTAAAGCGATTGGGCTTGCCCGGGCGACTATGCGCAATATCAAGCAGAATCTGTTTTGGGCGTTTGCCTACAATATCGCGCTGATCCCAGTCGCCGCCGGCGTGTTGTATCCAGCGTTTGGCATTTTATTGTCACCGATATTAGGGGCTGCGGCGATGGCCTTGTCCAGTGTCTTTGTGGTCAGCAATGCTTTGCGTTTAAACCGTTTTACCGGTGTTTAAAAAGTATTCCAAAACGGTAATAGAGTGACCAGTAGTACAAACACAACCAGTAGCACAATACCGGTAAACCGCAGTGGGTGACGCAGAATAAAACGTCCAAAGCCGGGCATTTCACCACTAGCGCGCAACGCTTCATAATGCTGGCGCTGAACAATAGCGCGGTGCGATTCATATTCATCAATAATCGCTCTGGCTAAAGGCAATTGACTATCATCATTGAGCCAGATGGCGGCAACCCCCAAACCAAAAAAGCCGGCATGGGTTTCGTAGAAGTTGAGACCCTTATCGGTGAGTAATTGCCGGACATCTTCGGCCTCATCTTCGGGCACATCATTGAGTCTGAAAAGTAATGTCGCCATTCTGCTTCCTTGTCTGACAGCGTCAAAGTTATCGGCCAAATAGTCCTGAGACTTGTTTATCTGCCATCCCCGTCGCTGTTGTGTCTGAAAAAGCGTCAATCAAGACATGAGGAGAGCCGTTTAGTTATTCTAAACAAACGACAAGCAATGCAGAATGGCGTTTTGTTCAGTCACACCCCGAAGGACTGAGACTGCTTTTCGCCCGATTGCATTATCAATTGCTAATGTAGAAAGGCTACACCGTGCGCTTTCCGCTCCACCGGACACAAAAATAGTCGCCAGCAGTGGTGGATATGAAAATTAAACAACCCTTGGCTTATTGTGACTTATTTTGCAGGATATCTGCAAAATTGTGATTAACATCACGGTGGCCTGCTTCATCATCGCGTACCACTAGAATGACATCGCGTAGTCGTGCATCAGCTGGCAACTGCCAGTAATCAATAGCGATCTGTGGTGCAGGAATGTTGTCATAAGTGCCATTATCGACACCACTTAAATATTCGGTATAGCTGTAAACCGCTTCCTCTTCGAGGTAACCGACTATTCTGTGTGCCACCCGAGATGAACATAGATAGAGCAGAAAAAACAGATTATAGAACACGCCCTGAACAATGATGACGAGCAACCGCTCAAACCCGTTCGGCTTGGCGATATGGATGAATGTCAGCAAGTGCATCCGTTCGTTCTCGGCTTCTTCGAGTAACGTGCGAATCCAGCCATTATCTTGTTCCATACGCCGTAACGAGCGCAGATGTTGTAAAGCACCACCCACCATGCCCGGCACGGCGGCGACGGTTTCCAGAATGACTGCCCGATGACCATAGCGTCCGGAGAAAAAGGCATCGGCAAAAAAGCGCATGAACTTCACCACCCGATAAGCGATACGATCTGACAAGCATTGCGGTGCGTAATGCGATTGCAGGTTAATGGTTTCCGACATAACTACTCCAGGACATAAAAGACCAGCGGTCAATTTGCTGCCAGCATACGCAATTTTCAGATAATCAGACAAGTCATTAGCGAAGTAAAATTCCGGATAATTTCGCACCATAAAGCGGCATCTGTTAGTTTAGATTGCCTGAACATTGACCAATATGCGAGTGAGTAACTTTGGCTAGTAAAAGCATGATGCAAGACGGTATTTTTTCTGAAAACTGGCAAGCAATTTTGCAAGCACAGCCAACGATAGCTGACAGTGCCAAAATGGTTCTGGCAGGCAGTGATTATGTATTGCAGCAAGGCGAACGTAAACCTGTAGCCTTGTCACAACTGGTGGCCAGCGGTGATATCGAACGCGTCTACAATGACACTGAATTTTCGCAACAGCTGCAGGCGATTTTGCAAACCGTTAAAGATGAAAACAGCCTGCATCAGCAGCTTCGCTGGTTTCGTCATCTGCAAATGGTGCGCATCATCTGGCGTGATTTAGCAGGCTGGGCCGATTTGGCCGAAACCACCCGCGATTTATCAGCACTTGCCGATGCCTGTATACGCGATACATTAAATTTACTGTATCAGTGGCAAACTGACGTTAGCGGCATACCGTTGAATCTGGATGGCAACCCGCAACAACTTATCGTCCTGGGTATGGGTAAGTTGGGGGCAGGCGAACTGAACTTGTCTTCAGATATTGATCTCATTTTTTGCTACGACGAAGATGGCGAAACGCAGGGTGGCCGGCGTAGCCTCAGCCATGAAGAATTTTTTACCCGGCTGGGTCGCAAATTGATTCAGGCGCTGGACAATGTCACTTCCGAGGGCTTTGTGTTTCGCGTTGATATGCGACTGCGGCCATTTGGCGATAGCGGCTCGCTGGTGGCGAGCTTTGATGCCATGGAAGAATATTATCAAACGCAGGGTCGTGAATGGGAACGTTATGCCATGATCAAAGCCCGGCCAATCACTGGTAGTAACAGTGAGCGCAAAGCCGTCGGTGAGTTACTGAGACCCTTTATATACCGGCGTTATCTTGATTACGGCATGTTTGATTCGTTGCGAGAAATGAAAGCAATGATAGCCGGTCAGTTGCATACCAAAGGTATGGAAGACAATATCAAGCTGGGTGCCGGCGGTATCCGTGAGATTGAATTTATTGGCCAGATTTTTCAGCTGATTTATGGTGGCCGTGACAAGCCACTGCAGCAGCGGCCGATTCTGATCATTTTAGATCTGTTGGCTGAACGCAAATTATTATCAGACTATGCCGTGAAAGCGTTGAAGAATGCCTATGATTTTCTGCGTCGAACAGAGCATCGGATTCAAGCCTGGGCTGATCAGCAAACGCATTTATTACCCAAAGATGTTGTCGGACGGCAGCGTCTTGCTGCAATGATGAGATTTAACGATTGGGATAACTTTCATCACGAATTACATGAGCATCGTCAGCAGGTCCATGAGCATTTTGAACAATTGCTTGTATCCCCCCAGGCAGATGATGAACCAGCTGATGCGGTGGCTTTACTGACCGCCGGTGAAACTGAAAAACTGCAATACTTGCATGCGTGTGGCTATCAGGACAGCGAAGCTTGTCTGGAGACATTAGATAAATTATTCAATAGTCATGCTTGCAAAAACCTCAGTGATACCGGTCGTGGCCGTCTGAAAAAACTACTGCCGTTATTAGTACAGGCAGCGGCTGGTACTGATAACCCTGATGGTTGTCTGACTAGGCTGATGCCATTGCTTGAGTCTATTATGCGCCGCTCAGCCTATATGGCGCTGCTGGTGGAGAATCCACTGGCATTATCACAGTTGATTAAATTGGCAGCGGCCAGTCCCTTGATAAGTCACCAACTGGCGCGTTATCCGTTGTTACTGGATGAATTACTGGATCCGCGATCCTTATATGAAGTGCCCAATCGTCAGGAGCAGACACAACGGCTCGTTCGATATTTGGCATCTACCGAACAGGATGATTTAGAACAGCAAATGAATCGGCTCCGCGAATTCAGGCAAATTGCCACGTTGCATGTTGCTGCCGCCGATGTTACAGGCGTTTTGCCTTTGATGCGGGTTGGTGATCAGCTTAGTGAACTGGCCGAAATTCAGCTTGCGCAAGTATTAAATCTGGCCTGGCAATATCTGGTACAGCGCCATGGTTATCCACCAAAAGCACAGGCTGAAGATTTAAATGATTGCGGTTTTGCTGTGTTGGCCTATGGCAAACTTGGCGGCCTGGAACTGGGATATGGCTCAGATCTGGACCTGGTGTTTGTGTTTGACGATAGCCGTGAAGGCATGACCGATGGTAATAAACCAGTCGATTTAATGGTGTTTTACACCCGGCTGGCGCAACGCATGATCCATGTGATGTCGACAGTCACTTCAGGCGGTACCTTATATGAAGTCGATACCCGGTTAAGGCCCAGTGGTAATTCGGGTTTGCTGGTGACGCCGCTCAGTGGTTATGCAGAATATCAAAAAGATGAAGCCTGGACCTGGGAGCATCAGGCACTGGTTCGGGCCCGCTGCGTTTTGGGTGATCAGCAGCTGGCCGAAAAATTTGCCGATATTCGACAACAAGTATTGTGTAAAACTCGTGATAGCAAAGCACTGGCCGTTGAGGTTGCTGATATGCGCCAAAAAATGCGTCAGCAGATGGACAAATCTACGGACACCTTATTTGATCTCAAGCAAGGTACCGGAGGCATTACCGATATTGAGTTTCTGGTGCAGTATGCGGTGCTGGCCTGGTCAGCAGACTTGCCTGAATTGATGGTTTACACCGATAATATAAGGATTTTGGATGCATTGGCCGCGACCGGTAAACTAACGGCTGAACAGAGCACAATGCTCGCCGATGCATATCGTTTTTATCGCAACGAAGCGAACCACTGTGTATTGCAGGAACAACCGACTTTGGCACCCATCGCCAACGTCGAAAACTTCCGACCACCGGTCGAAAAAATTTGGCAACGTTGGCTGGGTTAAAGTCAGTCTCATTTAAACAAAACGGAAACAATTATGGCAGCAGTAACAATGGCAGATCGGGATGGCGTTATCTGGTTAGATGGCGAATTCGTGCCATGGCGTGAGGCTAAAGTACATGTGTTAACCCATACGCTGCACTATGGTATGGGCTGTTTTGAAGGCGTGCGTGCTTATAAAACTGATGCCGGCACCGCGATTTTCCGTTTAGAAGAGCACACCAATCGCCTGTTCCGCAGTGCCAAAATTCTCGGCATGAAAATGCCGTTTGATAAAGATACACTGAATCAGGCACAGCGAGACGTGGTACGTGAAAACAAGCTGGAATCGGCCTACATCCGGCCAATGTGTTTTTATGGTTCAGAAGGCATGGGCATTCGCGCAGACAATTTGAATACCCATGTCATGGTTGCAGCCTGGAGTTGGGGTTCATATCTTGGCGAAGAAAACATGAGCCGCGGTATCCGCATTAAAACCTCATCGTTCACCCGCCATCATGTCAACATCACCATGTGTAAAGCCAAGGCCAATGGCAACTACATGAATTCGATGATGGCGCTGCAGGAAGCCGTTAATGATGGTTATGACGAAGCGTTGCTGCTCGATGCCCAGGGTTTTGTTACCGAAGGCAGTGGTGAGAACTTCTTTATGGTTCGCGATGGCGTGCTATACACTCCGGAGCTGACCTCGGCGCTGGAAGGTATTACTCGCGATACCGTCATTAAACTTGCCAATGATATCGGTCTGAAAGTTGTTGAAAAACGTATTACCCGTGATGAAGTGTATATCTGCGATGAGGCATTCTTTACCGGCACCGCTGCTGAAGTAACACCTATCCGTGAGTTGGATAACCGGCCGATTGGTGAGGGCCGCCGGGGCCCGATTACCGAACAGCTGCAAAGTATGTATTTCGACCAGGTCTACGGCCGCAGCGAATATTATCGTGACTGGAATACATTGGTTTAAGCAGCACAGATTTTCAGAGGTTTTGCATGGCAGGTCATAGTAAGTGGGCAAACATTCAGCATCGTAAAGGTGCACAGGATGCCAAGCGTGGCAAATTGTTTACCCGGTTGATTCGTGAAATAACGGTATCAGCGCGCATGGGCGGTAGTGATCCGGCAACTAATCCACGCTTAAGAGCCGCGATTGATAAAGCGCTGGGCAGCAATATGACCAAAGATGTCATAGAGCGTGCCAGCAAACGTGGTGCCGGTGAGCTGGAAGGTGCGGCTTATGAGGAAGTCCGCTATGAAGGATATGGCCCCAATGGCATTGCCATTATGGTTGATTGTATGACTGATAACCGTAACCGCACCGTTGCTGAAGTACGTCATGTATTCAGTAAGCGGGGCGGCAATATGGGTACCGATGGCTGCGTCGCCTTTATGTTTAATCAAAAAGGTATTATCAGTTTGGCATCAGGCCCTGATGAAGATGCGGTGATGGAAGTGGCGTTGGAGGCGGGCGCTGAAGATATTGTCACAAATGATGACGGTTCCATTGATGTATTTACCACGCCGGATGATTATGCAACGGTCAAAGACGCGCTGGATGCTGCTGGCTTTGAGGTCCAATCGGCAGAAGTCACCATGCACCCTGATAATACCGTTAGTTTGGATTTGGATGATGCGGAAAAAGCCATTGCCATGATCGACGCGTTTGAAGAACTGGATGATGTCCAGCAAGTTTATTCCAATGCCGATTTTTCTGATGAGGTGATGGCGCAGCTTGACAGCTGACTGCCGATTCATGTCACGCATTCTGGGTGTTGACCCCGGCTCACGGAAAACTGGCTTTGGCATCATTGAATTGCAGGGCAAGCAAATCAAACACGTCATCAACGGTCGTTTGCTAGTGGGAGATGGTGATTTTCCTGATCGGTTAAAACAAATTTTTGAAGGACTGACTGATCTGATTCAGCGTTACCAGCCTGAGATTATGGCCGTGGAAAAAGTGTTTTTACACAAAAATGCCGACTCCGCCTTAAAACTGGGCCAAGCCAGGGGCGCAGCAATTTGTGCGGCTGTCAGTCAGAATCTTATTGTTCACGAATATTCTGCCACCCAAATCAAAAAAGCTGTGGTCGGTAATGGCCATGCCAAAAAAGACCAAGTGCAGTATATGATGTCGGTCATGTTGCAACTTGCTGAACCACCTGCTGAAGATGCCGCCGATGCACTGGCCTGTGCGATTACCCATGCCAACCAATCCAGTTTAGGCGTAGCCAGTAAATTACCGGCAGGCATGCGTACCAGCAGTCGCCGGGGAGGGCGTTACAGTAGATGATCGGACGTTTAAGCGGTATTGTTATTGAAAAACAACCACCAGAGTTGGTGCTGGACGTGCACGGGGTTGGCTACGAGCTATCGGCACCCATGTCGACTTTTGTGAACCTGCCTGCATTGAATGAATCGGTTACTCTATATACTCACCTCGTCGTTCGTGAGGATGCGCAGTTACTGTATGGATTCAGCACGGCACGCGAGCGGTTATTGTTTCGCAGCTTGTTGAAAGTCAACGGTGTGGGTGCCAAGCTGGCGCTAACCATACTTTCCGGCAGTGATGTTGATAGCTTTGCCCGCAGTGTTCAAGAGGGCGATACTGCCAGCCTCACCCGCCTGCCGGGCGTCGGTAAAAAAACCGCTGAGCGTTTAATTATTGAAATGCGTGATCGCCTGAAAGAAGTTGGCAGTGCCATGGGATTAGACAGTAGTGTCACCCAGGGAATGCCAAGCAGCTCAGGCGCGCGTAACGAAGCAACGGAAGCGCTGGTTGCACTGGGTTATAAATCAGCAGAGGCAGAAAAAATGATCCGCAGTATCGATACCGAAGCTATGAGTACGGAACAAATTATCCGGCAGGCTTTACAAAGAAGCTGATGATGGAAGAGCGCTTTGTTACACCTGCCGCAGTTCCTGACGAGGAACGCCATGACCGGGCGATCCGGCCTGTAAGGCTCAGCGATTATATCGGTCAGCCGTCGGTGCGTGAGCAAATGGATTTATTTGTCTCAGCCGCGCGTAACCGCAATGAAGCGCTGGATCACACGTTGATTTTCGGCCCACCGGGTCTGGGTAAAACGACCTTGGCGCATATTATTGCCAACGAAATGGGTGTGAACTTAAGGCAAACCTCAGGACCGGTGCTGGAACGGCCGGGCGATTTGGCGGCATTACTGACCAATCTTGAGCCGAATGATGTGCTGTTTGTCGATGAAATTCACCGCCTCAGTCCGGTGGTCGAAGAAGTGTTGTATCCGGCGATGGAAGATTATCAGATCGATATCATGATTGGTGAAGGCCCTGCCGCCCGCTCTATCAAACTGGATTTGGAACCGTTCACATTGGTCGGAGCCACTACCCGTGCCGGTTCGTTGACGTCTCCGCTGCGTGATCGCTTTGGCATCGTGCAGCGGCTGGAGTTTTACAATATCGAAGATTTAAGCACGATTGTGCAACGCAGCGCACGCATTCTGAATGTGCCGCTGGATATTACCGGTGCTGGCGAAATCGCCCGCCGTTCAAGGGGTACGCCGCGCATCGTTAATCGTTTATTGCGCAGAGTACGGGATTATGCTGAGGTCAGATTTGATGGTGTTATTAGTGCTGAAGTCGCCCGCCAAGCCTTAGATTTGCTCGATGTAGATGACTTTGGTTTTGACATGTTGGATCGCAAGTTATTACTGGCGATCATCGAAAAATTTGCCGGCGGCCCAGTAGGGCTGGATAATCTCGCCGCCGCTATTGGTGAAGAGCGCGGCACCATTGAGGATGTACTGGAGCCTTATTTGATTCAGGAAGGTTTCATCATGCGTACGCCACGTGGGCGGGTGGCCACCAAGCGGGCTTTTTTGCACTTGGGTCTAAAGCCGGATCTGGATTTAGCGGGTGATTAATGCAGTATTTTGATTGGCCAGTCCGTGTTTATTATGAAGATACTGACAGTGGTGGTGTGGTTTATCATGCTAACTACTTGAAATTTATGGAGCGTGCCCGCACAGAATGGCTTCGACAGCTGGGTTTTGAACAAGACCAGCTACGCAATGAGCAACATGTTTTATTTGCGGTGCATTCCATGCAATTAAATTTTCGCCGACCAGCCAGATTCAATGATCAGTTATTGGTTCGCTCAACGCTCCAGCAAACCAGTGGTGCCAGTATGCAATTTGCACAACAGGTGTTGCGGGATGCGACATCGTTATGTGAAGCGACGGTCAAAGTCGCTTGTCTCAATGCTGAGTCTTTTCAACCTTGCCCATTACCTAACTCTATCCTGACGGAGATGCAATGTGAATGCTGATATGTCCTTGTTTGCACTGATTTCAGAAGCCAGTTTGCTGGTCAAACTGGTCATGTTGTCACTGCTGCTGATTTCGCTGTATTCGTGGACGCTTATTTTCAGAAAGCGTGCCGAAATAGCGCAGGCCTTGCGGGATGCTGACAATTTTGAAGATAAATTCTGGTCTGGGAATGAGCTGAACAAGCTATACGAAGATATCACCGCCCGGCCGCATGCCAACCGTGGCATGGAGGGGATTTTTGAAACCGGATTTAAAGAATTTATCCGTTTGAAAAAAACAGTACCGGATTCCAATTTTGTGCTGGAAGGCACCCAGCGGGTGATGCGGATATCGCTGGCCCGAGAGATTGATCAACTGGAAATGTCCCTGCCGTTTTTGGCCACCGCCGGCTCGACCAGTCCCTATATTGGTCTGTTTGGTACCGTCTGGGGCATCATGAACTCGTTCCGTGCTTTAGGTGAAGTGCAGCAAGCAACGCTGGCGATGGTGGCGCCCGGTATTGCCGAAGCACTGATTGCTACGGCAATGGGTTTATTTGCAGCGATCCCGGCGGTTATTGCCTATAACCGTTATTCACATGAAGTGGAACGGTTGATCAATCGCTACGATACCTTTGTCGAAGAATTTTCTTCGATTTTGCAACGCCAACAAAGCTAATTCCGGAGCAGTGTATGGCTCTTTATAAAAAAGTACGGGTGCGCCGCAAACCAATGGCTGATATTAACGTCGTGCCATATATCGACGTAATGTTGGTGCTGTTAATTATTTTTATGATTACTGCACCATTGCTGACCCAAGGTGTGAATGTTGATTTGCCACAGGCGGATGCCAACGCGGTTGAGGCACCTGAAAACGCCGAGCCGCTAATTATTTCAGTCGATGCAGAAGGCAATTATTATTCGTCGGTAGGTGAAAACCCGGACGATCCGGTTGAGGCGTCAGTATTAGCTGCCAGAGTGGTTGCAATTCTAAATCGTAACCCGCAAGTGCCGGTGATGGTCAAAGGCGATGCCAGTGCCAATTACGGCCAAGTGGTTGGTTTGATGGCTTTATTACAGCAAGCGGGTGTGCCTAATGTAGGGCTTATTACCAAACAACCTGAAAACCAGCCTGTTCCTTAAGCTATGAAAAAAACGTCGATTTGGCAAAATTTTCTGGCAGGCGGTTATTCAATCGTGCTGCATATTGCGCTGGTATTTTTGCTGCTGTGGAGTTTTGACCTGCCTAATAAACCGATCAAGCTTGGCACTGGCGATAAAAGGGATATTGTGCAGGCGGCTGTTGTCGATGAACAACAGATACTGCAGGAAATGGAAAAACTGCAACAGATGGAACAAGCTGAGCGGGATCGTGAAGCCGAGCGGCAAAGCAAGCTTGAAGAAGAACTGCTGAAACAGCAACAAGCCATTGCTGAAAAACAACAGCAAATGCAAAAGTTGCAACAACAGGAACTGCAGGAAAAAGAAAAACGCGAGCAAGAAGCCAAAGCTGAACAGGCACGTTTAGCTGAGCTTGAAAAACAGCGTGAAGCTGCTGAGCAAGCACGTATTCAGGAAGAAAAGCAGCGCCAATTGGCAGAACAGGCACGTATTGAGGAAGAAAAACGCCTGAAAGCTGCCGAACAAGCGCGTATTCAAGAAGAAAAACTTAAAGCTGAAGTAGAAGCGCAGCGAAAAATTGAAGAAGAAGCGCGTCGTAAAGCAGAGGAAGAAGCGAAACAAAAAGCTGAAGCAGAAGCGCGTCGTAAAGCCGAGGAAGAGGCGAAACAAAAAGCTGAAGCCGAGGCCAAACTTAAGGCGGAACAAGAAGCAAAACGTAAAGCGGAAGAAGAAGCCAAACGCAAAGCAGAGGCAGAAGCGAAACGAAAAGCTGAGGAAGAAGCAAAACGCAAAGCTGAAGCGGAAGCGAAACGTAAAGCCGCAGAAGAAGCGCGTCGCAACGCCGAGAATGATTTACAACGGCAGTTGGATGCTGAAGCTGAACAACGCGATCAGGCGCGTATTGCCGGAGTACTGAATGTTTATGCACAGCAGATCCAGCAGCGTGTTAAACGTTATTGGGTGAAGCCCAGTAGTGGTCAAGCCGGCTTAGTTGTGACTCTGGAAGTGAAGTTGATTCCGGGCGGCGATGTTAAAAGTGTCAGAATAATTAATAGTAGTGGAAATGCGCTATTTGATCGGTCAGCAGAAAATGCTGTTTATAAGGCAGCGCCGATGCCAATGCCTTCTGATGCAGATGCGGCAGAAAAAATTATCCGTGAAGGTATCCAGTTCGAATTTAAACCCGAATAAGAGGATTTAAGACATGGCCCCAAAATTTATGCGAATACTGCTTTTAACGGCCATTTTCTTGTTGCCGATGCAGGCACAGGCGGTGCTCAAGATTGAGATCACTGGCGGTTCAGATGCTGCCTTACCAATAGCGATTGTGCCATTTGGTCAGAAAGGTTTTGCGTCGCCGGAAGATCTTGCTGAAGTCATCAAAAATGATTTGGCCAGCACGGGTCGTTTTGCACCGGTTGAAGAACAGGATCTAATTTCAAAACCCAGCGAGCAATCAGATATTAATTTCTCCGACTGGCGATTGCTGCGTTCTGAAGGCCTATTAATCGGTAAAGTAGAAAGCCAGGATGGTGAAAACTATCAGGTACAGTTTCAGTTATTTGATGTTTTCAAGGGCGAACAATTGGTTGGCAAGCGTTACAATGTGCCAGCTTCCGGCATGCGTGGGCTGGCCCACCAAATTGCTGATATCGTTTATGAAACACTGACCGGTGAAAAAGGTATTTTCTCAACCCGCTTAGCTTTCGTCACGCAAATGACGTCCAGCGATGGTAAAAAACGCTATGCGCTGCAAATCTCTGATGCAGACGGTGCCAATCCGCGTACTGTGTTGCAATCCACACAGCCAATCATGTCACCAAATTGGTCACCAGATGGTGATCAATTGGCCTATGTATCATTTGAAAATGGTAATACCGAGATTTTCATTCAGCAAATGCGCAGCGGTCAGCGTAAATCAGTCGCGTCATTTGATGGTATTAACAGTGCGCCAGTATGGTCACCGGATGGTAAAAAACTGGCAATCACGCTGTCGAAAAATGGCAATCCGGAAATTTACGTCATGGAATTGGCCAACGGCAATTTGTTGCGAATCACCAATAATTCTCAGGCGATTGATACCGAAGCGGTCTGGACGCCTGATGGCCGTGACATCATTTTCACCTCTGACCGGGGCGGCAATCCACAAATTTATAAAGTACCAGCTAATGGCGGTCGTGCCGAGCGACTAACTTTTGAGGGTAATTACAATGCCTCACCTGATATTTCGCCAGATGGCAAAACCATGGCCATGGTGCATGGCACAGGTGGCAAGTTTTATATCGCTGTGCAGGATCTGCGCAGCGGCAGCGTACAGGTATTGACAGAAACCGGCCGTGATGAATCACCCAGTTTCGCGCCTAATGGCAAGATGATCCTGTATGCTACCGAGCAAAAAGGCCGTGGCGTGCTCGCTGCGGTCTCTGTTGATGGCCGGATCCATCAACGTTTGAGCGAGTCCGGGACAATGGTGCGTGAACCAGCGTGGTCACCACTTAAGCAATAATTTTTCCAGGAGTATTTTGTTATGAAAAGTCTGAAGTTATCCGCATTGTTGTTAGCTGCTCTGTGGCTCGGTGCTTGTAGTAGTAACACCACCAAAGATGGCGAACTGGGTGGTGATGACGTATTGGTAGAAGATTTGGGCGCAGAAAGCTCAGGTGTCAATGGCGCAGGTGCCAATGGCGATGATATGGGTGCTGAAGCGCGTGTTGTAGTTGGTGAAGGCGGCTACAGCGGTAATGAACTGAATGATCCGAACAGCCCATTGTCAAACCGGGTCATTTATTTTGACTATGATAGTGCAAGCGTTCGTGCTGAAGATCAGCCTATTCTTGATGCGCATGCTGAGTATCTGGGTAAAAACCCGAATATTTCGGTGCGTCTTGAAGGTCATACGGATGAGCGTGGTTCACGTGAATATAACTTAGCATTGGGTGAGCGTCGTGCACTGTCAATCCGTCAGTTACTGATGCTGCAGGGTGCCAGTGCCGATCAGTTCCGGGTCACCAGTTTTGGTGAAGAGCGTCCTGCTGTTGACGGCAGTGGCGAATCAGCTTGGGCGCAAAATCGTCGGGTAGAAATCGTTTATACAGGTCGATAAAAAATGTTTGAAAAAAGCCAAAAACGTTTTGTGCTGGCTTTAGTGGTAGGCGCCCTTGTGGCGCCTGCTGTCAGCGTTGCTGAAGAAACAGACGCTCTAACCCAGCGTATTGATAGATTGGAGCGTATTCTCCAGGGGCAGGGCTTAAGCAATTTGATTACGCAAGTCGATCAACTGCAACGTGAAGTCCGTCGTCTTAATGGCAGCAATGAAGAATTACGTCACGAGCTGGAAAAAATGCAGGAACGCCAGCGTGAACAATATATTGACCTGGATGATCGTATTGAAGCCTTGGCAGTGCAACCACCACCGGTGAGCAGCACGCCAGCGCCATCTTCAGAGTCTGCCGATATGGCCAGCCAGGCTGCCGGCGCCGAATTAGCGGATACGACTGATAACAGTACATCCCAGAGCAGCGATGCCAACAATGGTCCTGTATCAGTTGAAAACGGTGAAGCTGCTTATCAGGCAGCGTTGCAAACGTTACGCAGTGGCCAGTATGAAGAAGCCATTGTTGCTTTAGCCAGTTTCCCACAACAATATCCACAAAGCAGTTATTTGCCGAATGTTTATTACTGGCAGGGCGAAGCCAATTACGTTGTGCGTAATTTTGCACAGGCCATTGTCGCCTTTCAAACGGTCTTAGACCAATATCCGGACAGTAATAAAGTCCCTGATGCCTTACTTAAGCGTGGCTTTAGTGAATATGAAACAGGCAATGTTGATAAGGCGCAAACAACATTAAATAAAGTGCTGCAGGACTATCCGGACAGTTCGGCGGCAAGGCTTGCTAAAGTGCGATTGGATCGCATTCAGCAAGCACAGTAATCACGCTCCATTGAGGTATCACAATGGCGCAATGTCGTATTACCGAGATATTTTATTCACTGCAAGGTGAAACTCGCACGGTGGGTTTGCCAACGGTATTTGTACGCTTGACCGGCTGTCCGTTGCGCTGCGGATATTGCGATACTGAATATGCCTTTTATGGTGGCGAAAAGCGCGAAATCAGTGATATTGCTGCCGAGGTTGCCAGCTATCAACCAAGGTTTGTCACCGTCACGGGGGGGGAACCGCTGGCACAAAATAGTTGCCGTGAATTATTGACCGCTTTGTGTGACCTAAATGTCGAAGTCTCGCTGGAAACCAGTGGTGCAATGGACATCAGCAATATTGATCCACGTGTGGTGCGGGTCATGGATTTAAAAACGCCGGCCTCCAACGAAGATAGCAAAAATCGCTACAGCAATCTCGATTTACTGACCGCAAAGGATCAGCTGAAATTTGTCATTTGTAACCGCGCCGATTACGACTGGTCGGTAGCAAAGCTTGCAGAATATAAACTCGCCCAACGCTGTGAAATCCTATTCTCGCCGGTGCATGGTGATTTAAACCCCACCGAACTGGCTGAATGGATTATCAATGATAATCTGCCGGTCCGACTGCAGATCCAACTGCATAAATATCTCTGGCAAGATGCTCAGGGCCGTTGAGTATGAAACCGCGCGCAGTTATTTTATTTTCAGGGGGATTGGACTCGACAACGGTACTGGCGATTGCCCGGTCGCAGGGTTTTGCCTGTTATACCTTGAGTTTTGACTATGGTCAGCGTCATGCGACTGAATTACAGGCGGCATTACGTATATCTAATAATATGGCTGTAGTTGAACACAAAGTAGTCAGCATTGATTTACGCAGCATCGGCGGCTCGGCGTTAACCGCTGATATCGAAGTGCCGGAGCAGCATGCTCCCGGGATTCCGGTAACTTATGTGCCGGCGCGTAATACTGTATTTCTGTCCATTGCACTCGGTTGGGCGGAAGTACTGGAAGCTGACGCAATTTTTGTCGGTGTTAATGCGGTGGATTATTCCGGTTATCCCGATTGTCGTCCTGACTATATAAAAGCTTTTGAGACAATGGCTAATCTTGCTACCAAACGCGGTATTGAGGGGCATCATCTAAAGATCCATGCGCCATTAATGCAACTCAGCAAAGCACAGATCATTCAACAGGGCAGTCAGCTCGGTGTCGATTACAGTCAGACGGTTTCCTGTTACCAGGCTGATCAAGCTGGTCGTGCCTGTGGGCGCTGTGACTCTTGCCGCTTTCGGCAGCAGGGTTTCATCGAAGCCGGCGTTACCGAT
>JBFJJO010000022.1:0-20961 GCA_041612215.1 Methylophaga sp. | reverse complement strand
GACCCAGATATCCCAGGCATTGTTTAGTGCGCCCCAGTTGTTTTTGACATCCTGCCAGAACTTTTCCAAACCCAGATTGCCGCCCAGAAAAGCTGGCGAACGGCGCGCATCGGACAGTAAATCATTGATACCGATTTCCACCCGATTGGGTGCGACCGCGGCTGTTGGATCAACGCGCTGCCAACCTTTATTGGGCAGCCAGACTTCTGCCCAGGCATGCGCATCATGCTGGCGAATAACCATCACATCATCAACTGGGTTTATTTCACCACCCTGATAACCGGTAACAATACGTGCGGGTACGCCGGCAGCGCGCATTAATACGGCAAAACTTGCTGCATAATGCTCACAAAACCCTTCTCTGGATTCAAACAAAAATTGATCGACGGTATCACCGTTGAGCACTGCTGGTTGCAACGTGTAATAAAACGGTTGTTCATTAAAGTAGTTCAGTACGGTTTGCACATAATCAGCATCATCCTGACTGGCTTGGCGCAATTCTATCGCCAGCTGTTTTGTACGGGGATGCTGATTGTCAGGAAGCTGCAAGGCAGCTTTAATCAGCGGTTCTTGTTCAGCATTAAACAAATACTGCGTGTGCGAAGTCAGTTCAATCTGGCTGCGGCTGCGTAGTTTACGCTCACTTGTCAGCAAGCCATCGGCGCTAAATTTTGTCGCCATATCTGATTGTTTGTCAGATGGCATATCCAGCGCAAATAACCAGTGACGATTGTGGGCCTCCAATGTCATCGTATAACGATAGGCTTTGCCACTGACTGATAAGCTCGGACTAAACTGATTAACTATGTCGCGGTCCAGCGGTCGCCAACCGGCGCCATCGGTTGTCCATAAAACGGGCCCGCGCCAGTAACGTTCATTATTGGGCGGATAGCGCTCATCAGCAAATTCCACCCGAAAAGCAATGGCATCGGACTGGATAACCTCGCTGATCCGGCCCATAAGCAATTCATCAGACATGCCAGTAGTGCCGGAACGACGTGATGAATTACCCAAAGTCATACCATCAGGTAATTGTTCAGTACCGGCATTGGCATCGGCCGGCAAGCCCCAGATAGGGCCGGGAATTCTTGGGAATAACACAAATAATACCAGCATCACCGGCAAGGCTTGCAGTACCATGCCGCCAGCCAGTTTCAGACGGGCTTTACTACTTAAGACCGGACTATTGATCTGAATCAGCGATGCAGTCAACATAATCACCACGCAGATCATCAAGCTGACAACTAGCATATTCTGGGTATAGAAAAAATTGGTGGTCACCAGAAAAAAACCCAGAAAACAGGCCATATAAAAATCACGGTGATTGTTAATTTCAACCACTTTAAATGCCAGCATCACGGTCAGTAGCGCGACACCGGCATCGCGACCAATGGTCAGGCCATAATTGGCAAACAGCAACACAATAGTCAGCACCGCACTGAGACTATGCAGCCATTTCAAGCTGCGTTTTTGTGCCGGTAACGGCCAGCCACGCCAATGATGCAGTATTCTCCAGCCCATCATCAGCAGAAACAGGCCAGCCACCCAAAGCGGCTGGTAAATTAAATGTGGCAGAGCGGCAACGGTCAGCGCCGCCATTAGCCAGACAATCACACTTTGCGGTATGGAGTTATTTGCCATACAACGCCAGAGCCTTTAAACACTGCTGTCGGTGCGCATCACCCAGACCACTGGCAATCTGAAGATTCGGTAAATTCAGACTGTAACTGCGGCCTGCAGCTTCAGCCTGTAACACCCATTGGCAGAGCTGCGATAGCTTGTTTTCAATACCGGATAAATCGGCAACTGCTAACCAGTCCAAGGTCAGTTGGCTGCCTTTGGGCTGGGAAAACTGCTTAGTTCGCATCACATCATCACGGGCAAGCGCTTTCCAGGCGATTTGATGGCGGGCATCACCAACACGATATTTCTGAAAACCGGCAAATTCATCATGCCCAGCTTGTTGCAATTGCTGTTGTTGAACGCCACTGTTGCCGGTATCCGGCAATGGCAGATGGCCCTTTGGATATGGATAGATCAAAGCCCGGCGATTACTGTCGACAAAAAACCAACAAAAAAACAGACCCAATGGAAACACACTGGATAAACGTAATCGGCCTAAATCCTGCCAGCCACGTTGTTCCGTTGGGATGGCGATTTGTAACAGCAAGGATTGTTGTCCCGCGATTTGCCCGGCACGGGCCAGCGTTTGATATTGCGAAAAATTTTGCAAGGGATTCCAGCGGCGTTTCGTGAGATTCGGACAATAAGCAATATCGATGGCCGTTAATAGATGATTGCGGGGATTATCAAGATATATCGGCAGCTTCAGCGGCTGGCCGGCAAACACCGGCTGTGGCTGACCCGGCCGACAATCAACATAGCGTGCATTGCGATAACTATGATGCATGACCACATGCCCAATACCGGCCAATAAGAAACTCAGTAAATGTCCCAGACTATTGTTGTAGTTAATGGCACCCAGCAACATCAGTAAAATCAATGCAGCAAAACCATAACCGGCGCGACTGGGCATGATATACACCCGCCGGCCGCGGGTTGCCGTCAGCCGATGCCATTGTTTTTGCAAGACCGCCAGCATATTCAGGGAATGGCAACTTGCTGCAATAAGTCGGCTGCCCAGTCTACGGGCAGCGCATCACTCAGGGCTTGTAAACGGTGGCCGATGACACTGGGTAACACAGCTTGCACATCTTCCGGTTCGACATAATCACGTCCACTGATAAAGGCCCAGGCCTGAGCGGCGTGTAATAAACCCAGACCTGCACGTGGTGAAATACCGGTTTGAAATTGTCCGGATTGGCGCGTGTAGGCAAGCAGCGCCTGAATATAATCTACTAACGCATCGCTGACGGTGATTTTTTTCACCTGCTGCTGCAAGCCGATCAAATCCTGCGGCGTTATCACCGGTTGTAAAGCTTGTAGCATTTGTCGGCGATCTTCTCCCATCAGCAGCGCCCGTTCAGCAGTGCTGTCGGGATAACCGATTTCGATACGCATTAAAAACCGGTCTAACTGCGATTCCGGCAAGGCAAAGGTACCGATTTGATGGGTGGGATTCTGGGTAGCAATGACAAAAAAGGGTGATTGCAAACCAAATGTTTCACCCTCAATGGTGACTTGTTGTTCTTCCATGGCTTCCAGCAGGGCGCTTTGGGTACGTGGCGAGGCGCGGTTCACCTCATCGGCCAGTAATAACTGGGTAAAAATTGGCCCACGATGAAAAGTGAATTTTTGCTGTTCGCGTTCATATATCGAAACGCCCAGGATATCGGCTGGCAACATATCACTGGTAAATTGTATTCGTTGAAAGCTTAAGCCTAATGTGGTTGCCAACGTATGGGCCAGCGTGGTTTTACCAACACCCGGCAGATCTTCAATCAGCAAATGACCACGCGCCAGCAGGCAGCTAAGCGCCAGTTTGACCGGGCGTTTTTTGCCGAGAATGATTTTGTTAATCTGATTTAGAATTTGCTCTGTGCTGCCCTGCGCCATAAAAATTCCTGATTACGTGAAAATAATTAATGATGTGACCGGTAAAGGGCTGGTTGGTTTTATTTAATTTTTAAGGGATATCCAAAGGCCATTATCAATTTAACTCTATCATTGCTGGCTGAGGTGCGGCAGTCAAAAGGATTAAAAAGGAATTTTTCAGCTCAGATAGCAAATAAACGGCGCACATTGGCACTGGTCTGGCTGGCAATCTCAGCCATAGGTTCATGACGTAATTCGGCCAGTTTTTCAGCAACCAGCGGAATATATTCCGGGGAATTACGTTCACCCTGATGACCACAAAAGGGCATATCCGGCGCATCGGTTTCGAGCGCAATTTGCGATAGGGGTAGTTGACTGAAAAGGCCCTGCAAACGTTGCGCCCGCGGGTAAGTAAGCGCACCGCCAATCCCCAGCAGAAATCCCAGTGCCTGATATTGCTGCGCCTGTTGCATACTGCCGCTGAAGGCATGGACGATGCCACCGTTCAATGGTATTTTCCGCAGCAGTTTCAGCACCTCGTCATGGGCTTTGCGAACATGCAAAATGACCGGTAGCTGGTGTTTTTCAGCCAATTTCAATTGGCCTTCAAATAATATTATCTGGTTTTTTTTACGGTGACCGGGCAGATAAAAATCAAGACCGATTTCACCAACCGCCACCGGCTGAAACTGCTGGATAGCATTATCTAACTGGTTAATCGCATCGACCGGATGTTCATCCATGAACATCGGATGACAACCCAGCGCATAATGCAGACAGGATGATAGTTGGCAGATTTTTATTAATTGCGGCCAGCGCTCACACGTCACGGCAGGCAGGATAATATCAGTAAGTCCTAATGCCTGACATTTGCTGATAATGGCATCACGATCGATGTCAAATTCAGCAAAGTCGAGGTGGCAATGACTGTCAATTAACGGCAACATGGTTCATATTTAAACTGCGGGAGTGATGAATATGGATAAGATCGAACAAAAAGCAGCCAGCCGGCCGCATGAACGATTTTTGTTTAATCTGGCAATTTTTCATTTTTTTGCTCCAGCCATTCTGTTCGGCACAGAAAATTTGTGGATAATTTTCACTATACCGCTTTTCGCATCCATGATGATCCTGGCTAGCATTGGCCGGCAGGCTTATCAGCCGACCAATAAATCTGCGCTGGTGCTGGCACATTGGCAACTGGCCTGGCGGCGCAGTATTTACCTGCTGATAACCTATGGCATCTCACTGCTGATCTTTGGCATCGGTGTTTTGCTGACGATGGATACGGTCAGTGGCAGTGATCAGTTTATCCAACGGGCCGTAATTGGCTGGTTTGCATTGGCGCCACTCTCTTTGGCGTTGGTGGCATTACTGATCATGGAGGGCAGTGCTTTGGTGCAATCCCGCCAAGGGGTAATGCCGTCTGATATGAAACTTTAGTCAGAACTGATGTTACGAACGTCAGCGGCGCCTTCACCGCGCGGATCACTGGCAGCTTCCAGTTGACCACTGGTTTTATCAAGGGTAATTATCTGCATATTGCCAAATTGCCGGTCCATCTGATTGATGGCATGGCCGCGTTGTTCCAGGGTATCAACCAGTGTTTTATCAAAGCCGGGGGATTCCAGACTGATATGGTCCGGTAAGTACTGATGGTGCAGACGCGGTGCGGCAACGATGGCAGTTGCATCCAGATCATTGGCAAAATGCAAAACGCCCTGCAGCACCATAGTAATGATGCGACTGCCACCGGGGGTGCCGATAATTAATAATTTTTCATCATTTTCAACAAAGGTCGGCGTCATGCTCGATAACGGCCGTTTACCGGGTTCAATGTTATTAGCCGACTCACTGACTAATTCATATGCGTTTGGCGAGCCGGCCTTGGCCGAAAAATCATCCATTTCATCATTGAGCAATATGCCTGTGCCGGGCACCATAAATCCTGAGCCAAATGGATAATTGACGCTGAGTGTTGCCGCGACTTTATTACCATGTTGATCGATAATCGAGAAATGCGTTGTATCCCGACCTTTACCGAGAAAAGCATCGTCACCGTGTCCACTGACTGAGGCTTTATTTTCATCAATATTGGTAGCCAGTTGTGCAGCAAAATCTTTGTCGGTTAAATACGGCGGAATAGCAACAAAATCACTGTCGCCCAAATGCGCACTGCGCTGTTGATAAGCTCGCCGCATGACTTCAGCCAGATAATGCAGGCGCAGCGCGGGATCAGCATCCAGATAATTTAACGAGGCCAGCTGATTGAGCATATTGATCAATAAAATACCACCACCGGACGGCAGGGCGGCGGTGGTGATTTGATAGCCTGCAAATTCGCCGGTCAGCGGCGTGCGATGTTTTAGTTGATAGCTTGCTAAATCTTCTGCCTGCCAGATGCCGCCCGCCTGTTGCACAGCATTGAGCATTCGTTTTGCCGTTTCACCTTGATAAAAATCATGATGGCCCTGAGCTGCAATGCGCTCAAGGGTATCGGCTAAATCTGGCTGGCGAATTAAGGTGCCCACTTCAGGGATAAGGCCTTCGGGCATAAAAACTGATTTGGCTTCATCATTTAGCTGATCGCTGCGAAATTTCAGCATCCGCTGATAATGCGGTGTCACTGCAAAGCCATGCCGGGCAAAAGTTATCGCTGGTTTTAAGCTCACTGCCAGGGGTAACTGACCAAATTGTTCACTTAGTGTGGCCAAACCCGCCGGTAAGCCGGGAATTCCCGCTGCCAGTGGACCATTCAATGATAAATCACGATTTACGTCGCCATCAGCATTCAAATACATATCGCGATGGGCTTTTTGTGGTGCGGTTTCACGGCCGTCGAGCATGATTGTTTGGCCGGTTTGAACATCATCCAATAACCAGAATCCGCCACCACCTAAACCGGAACCAGCTGGCTCAACGACTGCCAGCGCCGCACTGACGGCGACTGCCGCATCAAAGGCATTGCCACCTTGTTCAAGTATTTCAAAACCCGCCTGAGTCGCCATCGGATGTGCGCTGGCAATGGCTGCTTGTTGGGTTTTTTCGCTACAACCTGACACTGAGACTAGCGTCAGGCTGACAAAAAGATAGAACCAAAAACGCATTTATTTAGCGTGCTTTTGAGGTGGCAGTCAGTCGATCCTGCTCACGGCGGCGTTGTTTTTCGAGACGATGCTGTTCGGCAATTTTTCGGGTTTCCAGGCCGATATGAGCTTCACCGCGGGCGCGTGCTAATTGCATTTGTTTTTCCCGCTCGGCAAAGCGGGCTTTTTGCGCGTCAGTCGTTTTGTCATAACAATGCGGGCAGCAAATGCCTTGCTGATATTGATCACTTTGTTTTTCAGCTTCGGTAATTGGCATCCGGCAGGCGTGACATTGGTCGTAATCACCTTTTTCCAACTGGTGATTGACAGTCACGCGTTCATCAAAAACAAAGCACTCGCCCTGCCATAACGTGTCATTTTCCGGCACTTCTTCAAGATATTTGAGAATGCCACCTTCTAGGTGGTAGACCTCTGCGAAACCTTGTTCTTTCAGATAAGCCGTCGATTTTTCACAACGAATGCCGCCGGTACAAAACATGGCAACTTTGCTATGTTTCTGTGGATCAAGTTGTTGTTTGACGTAGTCCGGGAAGTCGCGAAAACTTTCGGTTTTGGGATTGACAGCATTTTTGAAAGTTCCGACCTGGTATTCATAATCATTACGGGTATCAATCAACAACACATCTGGATCGCTGATTAGCTGATTCCAGTCTTTGGCTTTGACATAAGTGCCCACAGAGCGACGGGGATCAATGCCTTCAACGCCCATGGTGACGATTTCTTTTTTGAGTTTGACGCGGCTACGCAAAAACGGCGGTGTATTAGTGAATGATTCTTTGTAGCTAATCGGATCCAGACGCGGATCTTGTTGCAGATGTGCCAGTAATATATCAATTGACGCCCGTGAACCAGCTACCGTGCCATTAATGCCTTCATGGGCAAGCAGCAGCGTGCCACGAATCTTTTCAGCGAGCATTAAATTCAGTAACGGCGTTTTCAGCGTTTTATAATCATCCAGCGAGACAAATTTATACAAAGCGCAAACAACAATTTCAGTCATACCGGTTTAATTCTGGCGATAAAAAAACACTTATTTTACAGGCATTAATCAGTGCTGTGGATCTGACTTGACAATCGTTGGTAACAGGCAGGTAATTCAGTACTTAATTTACCTGTATTTGAGGCGCAGGATGAATGAACTAAAACACTGGCAGCAGGAAAATCTTGCCTGGCGCAGTGATCACAATTCTTGGCTACAAGCAGTTGAACAGTGGACCAAACAAACCCAGCGTCTGGTCGGGCTTATTTATAAACTGGAACATGCTTTGCCAGAACATTCGGCACGACTGGACCAACATGTGGCACTAATAAATGCCCATGATGCGGAAATCAAACGCCATGAATGTGGTCTGGATCCCCGCTGTTTAAAAGATTGCGACAGTTTTATCGACGGTGACGAACAGCGCCGTTTTCATGAAGAAATTGCCAAGTTACATAACATCATGCAACTGCAGCATGCCGATTTTGAAGCGCAGCACAAAAATCAACTGCAGCAGTTTCGTAAAATTGCACTACAGCTGATTGAAGAACTGGCCGCCGATTAACCGCGCCATTGGCGGACCGGGCCGGTATCAATATGCACAAAATCAGAGGTAGGATAGTAACCCACACCACCGGCATGGAGTTTCAGCGCGGCTTCATTTAATTCAGACAGTTGCCGGCCGGGCAGGCGCACATCGACGGCCTGACCCAGCGTGTGAAAACTTTTTTTGGCGACGCCACCGCCGCCGGTTTTGCGGAGCATTTCATTGGTTTTCGGTGAACGATAACCGGAAATAATATGATAAGGCTGTTTGCCCTGCATTTGTCGGTGCAAAATGGTCATCAAATCGATTAAATCATTGTCCATATCGATCATTTCGTTGGTACGGTGATCGCGCAGAATATGGCTAATAGCATTCAACTCGCTGCTTTGATAATGGCCCTCTGCCCAGTAGGTGGTCTTCAATTGTTCACCGGTATGCAGGTTGTAAAGCGATAATTTACGTTCAGGTAATTTAGCAAGATTGGCAAATGCTGGCGGCATAGCCAACATCATTGCTGTGCCACCAAGGCCCAGTTTAATTAGACGGCGGCGATGCTGGCAGGTGGTCTGATGTGATCGGCTGAAACGCTCGAATTTATCGCGCATACAGAATATATCCTTGTGTAATTTGCGCGATTATAGGGCCGCTTATCTTTTTATTACAAGAATTTAGCCATACGGGCATCGCGGCCGTAATGGTCTTCAGCGAAACGGATCTCGCCATTTTCGGACCATGCAGTCTGATATATGGCATAGACGGGTAAAGGTGTTTTGAGTATCTGTCCGGTGTTTTGGCGGCTGGCCAGAATACGATCAATAAGCTGAAGACTATCTGGCTGGTTTAGGCTAAATGCCGCCAACCCAAGAGGATCTTCGACGCGAATACAGCCGGAACTGAAATTTCGCTGACTTTGCGCAAACAGCTCTTTTTGCGGCGTGTCATGCAAATAAATGCTCCACGGGTTGGGGAACATAAACTTCATCGTGCCCAACGCATTTAATGGACCCGGTTGCTGCCGTAGTGTGTAAGGAAAGTAACTGCTACTCAGTAGTTGCCAGTTGATATCGTCAATGCGCCTTTCGATGCGCTGTTCGTCGACTTTTTCAAACACCTGGAATTTATGACTGGCAAGATAATCAGGATCTTGTTGTTGCTTGGGTAAAATATCCAGTCGGGCCAGTTTATTGGGCACATTCCAGTACGGATTAAAGACGATGTGGCTCATATCACTGCTGAAACTGGGCGTTTGACGGTAGCTGCGACCAATAATGACCCGCATATTTAAAGCGACGGAATCCCCGGTAACTGCAGAGAGTTGATAACCAGCCAGATTGATCAGCAAATAGCGCTCACCGGGATCATCGGGTAACCAGCGGAGTCGCTCTAGAGAAGTGCGCAGCTGGGAAATACGCTGGCTGACAGGCTCATTCAAGGCTTTACGGGTAGCACTACCAATAATGCCATCTACTTTCAGACTATACCGTTGCTGAAATTTTTTGACTGCTGAAACCAGTTGCTCATCATAAATATCAATTGGGTTGCTATGGACATTCACATCATCAAATTCAGCTGTCAGCCGTTGGCGGATATTAGCAAGTTCAGCATGCTTCTCACCGGGTTTAAGCAATGGCATAGTGGCAATGGCCGGCCAGCCACCATGTTTGGCAATTTGCTGATAGTCAGCGAGCGTCTGTTGTAAAAATGCATAGTCCGGGGTTTGTGGTAGCAAGGCCTGCATGGCTTTGTTCAAGTCATCAGCCTCGGTATTTTGGCTGAATAATTCATTGAGGAAAGCAACGCCATCAAAAACATCACCGGTGATATGCCAATCGGGATCAGCCACTGCCGGCCGAATGCGACCAACGGCCAACTCTTCGGTTAAACGCAAAAAAGTGGCGGTTAGTAACTCATCGGTTTCGCGGGCATTATGCTGGCTGATATTGTTCAGTTGACGCAGGAGTCGCGGTAACTGGTAATCGCGGCTCTTCAGCCCATGTTGATCCGCATTTTGCAACCATTGCACAGCGACTTCACCTAGCGCATTAAGTTGTTTACCATCAAGCCAGTGTAATTGTGTTGCATCTTGATACAAGGTCAGACGGGCATCATCAGTCAGGCCAAAGCTACCCAATTTAGCACCTGCCTGAATCGACGGGACAATCAATAAAATAGCCCATAAACATAATACTGGTACGCTACGCATCAAACTTTCCGATGTTTTGTTATAACAACTTCATCTTCACCGCTAAAACTATTATGGTCAAGCCGCGAGGCGCTTACTGCGGATCAAAAGCCACAGAAAAAACGGCCCACCCAGCAGGGTAGTTATAACCCCCACTGGCAACTCTGCCGGTGCGATGACAATGCGTGCCAACGTATCGCAAATGATCAAAAAACTACCGCCGAATAACAGACTTGCCGGGATCAGCCACTGATGATCCTGACCAATCAACAAACGGCAAATATGTGGCACCATCATGCCAACAAAGCCAATTGGCCCGCATAACGCCACGATGGCACCGACGCAAAGAGATGTGACAAAAAACAGTAGATACCGCAGGCGATTCACATTAACGCCGCGGCTGGCGGCAATATCATCGCCGGCCATCAGCAGGTTTAATTCACGGCCAACACCGATAATCACAAGTGCAGCAATGATGACAAACGGTGCTAATTGACGAACATCGTCATAGCCAACCACGGTCAGGCTGCCCATCAGCCAACGAATGATTTGAAACGCATCATTAACATCACTCAGATATTGCACCAATAAAATCAGACTGGAAAAAAAGAAGCTGATGGCAACACCGGTCAGTAACAACGTTTCAGTGGAAAAACCGCTGCGCAGACGGCTGATGAAAAAGACCAGACTGATTGCAAGCAGCGCACCACAAAAGGCGCTTAACGTTTGCGCTGTTAACCCTAAAAAGAAAAAATTCAGGCCCAGATAAACACTGATCGCAGCGCCTAATGAAGCGCCGCTGGCAACGCCCAGAGTAAAAGGCGTTGCCAGCGGATTATGAAACATTGCCTGAAATACCAAACCGCATAAGGCCAGTCCACAACCTGCCAGAAAGGCGAATAACAATCGGGGCAGGCGGATATCCCACAAAATTTGCTGGCGAATCTCAGCCGAGCTGATGCCTTGCAAATCCAGCCACGGACTTGCCGCGATGACAAGAATAGTCAGTAGCAATAACAAGCCTAGCGTGCGTTTAGGATGGGCTTGTAGGCGATTCATATAGCATCGGCCATCAGGGTGACATTACGGCCTGTTTGTGGATGTTGCACAAAGATAAAATCCTGCTGATATAGCGTATTTAGAAGCTGGTTCTCCAAAAAATGTTCTGCCTGGCCCAGCCAGATTAACTGGCCGTCTTTCAGTGCCATCACCCGATCCGCATGTTGCCCGGCATGATTAATATCATGGGTCACTTCAATAATGGTTTTACCGTGATCATGGTGCAGATTCTTTATCAGTTGTTGCACAGTTGCCTGATGATGCGGATCTAAAAAACTGGTAGGTTCATCAAGCAAAATCAGTGGCGTATCCTGAGCCAGAGCTGCGGCAACCATGACCTTTTGGCATTCACCACCGCTTAGGGTGGTCATTTGCCGATGCCGGAACAGTTGGCAATCGGTAATATCGAGGGCATTTTCGATGGCAGTCTGATCGCTTTGTTGCCAACTGCCCAGCCAATGCAAATGGGGGTAGCGGGCCATGCGCAAAAAATCTTCAACAACAAAGGGTAAAGCCCGGCCGCTGTTTTGCGGGACATAACTGATTTGCCGTGCAATATCCTTTTTTGAATAATGGCGCAAAGGCCTTTGTTGCAGAAAAATATTTCCTTCTGAAAGTGACATCATGGCATTTAAGGTGCGTAACAGCGTACTTTTACCAGCCCCGTTGGGCCCGGTGATACACAGATGTTCGCCGGCCACTACCGAAAAGTTGATAGCGCTGAGCAAACGCCGTTTATCAACCTCGACTTGTAAGTTTTGAACGTTAAGAAGCATCGGCAGACAACTTGATATCAGGGTGGAGCAGTTTGGCGATGTCGGCCAGCAACTGAATAATTCTGGGTCCCGGCACAGTGGCATAATCTGCTTCGATAAAGTGAATTTGTCGCTGTTTAATGGCCGTAACCGGCGTTAATTGCTGCCATTGCTGGCGGACTTTCTGTAAATCAGCCTGATGGGCACTGGCATCGGGAAAGATATCGATAATGACCTCCGGGTTCATTCGCAGTAATCCCTCCAAGGAAACTGCCGGGACTTTCAGGCGTTTGTCCTGATAAACATTCCGGCCACCGGCGAGTTGCAGAATATCATTATAAAAATCTTGCTGACCGGCGATATAAACCAAATCTAGCTGTTCGCTGTTTGTGTAATGGGCGATGGCTAATAGTGTATCTTTGCGGGGCTGGTCAGCCACTTGCTGTTTGACTTCGGTAATTTGCCGCTGTAACTGGTTATATATGGTCTGAGCCTGCTGCTGTTGGCCACTGGCTGCGCCAATTTCCAAAATACCATTGATAATGCCATCCAGCCGGGCATTATCAATAAGCAGGGTGCGAATGCCCAGTTGTTGTAATTGTCTGTTAAGTGTTTGTTGGCGATCCAGCATGATCACCAGATCCGGTTGATGCGCCACAATCTGACTTAAAGACGGATCCAAATAACCGCCGATGCTCGGTAAATCCTGTGCCTGTTGTGGGAATTGGCAAAAATCGGTGACGGCAACCAATTGCTCGCCAGCACCAACCGCAAATATGGTTTCAGTAATACTGGGTGCCAGACTGATGATCCGCTTAGGAATGATGTCAGATTCGGGCGCATCGCTTGGCGTCGGTGTTTGCCAGAAGGCAAACAACCAAATCACCAGCAACGGTAATAGCGGCCAAAAACGACGCATGAATTGGTCTCAAGGCGATAAAGCCGTTTATTATACGGCCAAGGACTTGTTTATTTTTCATCTCCATCAATGTTGTGAGCTGAAAAAGCGTCAATCAAGGCCCGAGGAGAGCCATTTAGTAATTCTAAACAAACGACGAGCAAGCAGACTGGCGCTTTTTCAGTCACAACCCTTGGGGCGGGGACTATTTTTGAGTCCAGCCGCGTTGTCAATTGCTGCTGTAGAATTCTACACTGCGCGCTTTCCGCCTTGCCGGATACAAAAATAGCCGCCAGCAGTGGTGGATATGAAAGATAAATAAGCCCTTATGAGGACATGCTATGCAACTAACCGAGGCCATGCCGCGGGATGCTGAGTGTTTGTATACGCTCACTGAAATTGATGCCGTACTAAACACATTAGCCGCGCAGCTAAATCGTGATTATGTCGATAAAAACCCGGTGTTGCTGTGTGTGATGAACGGTGCGGTAATAACCATGGGCCACTTACTACCCAAGCTCGATTTTGCACTGCAAACCGATTACATTCATGCGACCCGTTATGGAGATAAAACGGTCGGTGGTCAGCTGGTCTGGCAGGCACAACCACAAACCGCATTGGCCGGCAGGCATGTTTTGTTGATCGAGGATATTTATGACGAAGGTCATACATTGATAGCCTTGCGGGAATTTTGTCAGTTGCAAGGTGCTATATCAGTGGCGTGTCTGGCACTGGCTGATAAACAACATGAACGCAAATCTGGTCATCCTCCTGAATATATCGGGCTGAGTATTGCAGACCGTTATGTATTTGGCTTTGGTATGGATGTGCGGGGGTATTGGCGCAATGCGCCGGGAATTTTTGCCATGACGGAGGCCAGTTGATGATAGGTGTTATTGGTGGCAGCGGTTTAACGCAGTTGTCCGGATTAAATATTGTTGAGAAAATTCAGTTGGACACGCCTTTTGGTGAGCCGTCTGCACCGATTATCAAAGGTGAACTTAATGGCCAAACGCTGATGTTTCTGCCGCGCCATGGAGAGCACCACACGATTCCGCCACATTTGATTAATTACCGCGCTAATGTATGGGCGCTCCATCATTTGGGGGTCAGAGATATCCTGGCGGTAGCTGCTGTCGGTGGCATCAGCCCTGTAATGCTGCCGGGTGTGTTGGCAGTGCCGGATCAAATTATTGATTACACTTGGGGGCGAGACAGCAGCTTATTCAGTGAGGACTTCAGTGCCGATAAACATATTGACTTTACCTGCCCCTATGATGCGGATTTGCGCCGGCAGATTCTTGATGCTGCAGCGAATATCAGTCTGAATGTGATTGATGGTGGCTGTTATGCGGTAACGCAGGGTCCAAGACTGGAAACGGCTGCTGAAGTCCGTCGTTTAGCCAATGATGGTGCAGATATGGTGGGAATGACGGCGATGCCGGAAGCCGCCCTTGCCCGCGAGCTTGGCGTTGCCTATGCCGGCATTACCGTAGTGGCTAATCATGCAGCCGGATTATCTGAAAAAGCGCTGACCATGGATGATATTTTGCAAACACTTGCTCAAGCCATGGACAGCGTCAAGCAGCTGCTCTCTGCCGTTGTCGCCCGAAGCAATTAATCCGATAAGGAATAACTTTCTGAGCCTTGAATGCTGGCCAGCGCAGCATCTGGCGTACTGACCGGAATTAACTGCAAAATCGCGCCAAAGCGTGGATGGTCAAAATAATTAACATCTTTGCTGCGCAGGCGTCGTGATTCTTTCAAATTAGGATAACGCGGCCCCTGAAATTCATCATCACCAGCACTGCGACGGTTGCCATCTTGCAGCCACAAATCCAGCTCGCTGTGTAAATACGATGCTTTATAAACCCGTATATGACCGCTCAAACGTTCACCGTCAATGGCTATCAGCTGACTGGCACGTTTACTGAGTGCACTTTGTTGCCAGCTCTGATAGCTCAGCACCCGGTAATTGGCAGAATTACGCAAACGCTCAGCAATACCTGCTAACGATTCCCGGCTGGCCGGTTGAATTTTGCTGTTGGCAGTTTGTGGCGTTACAGCGGCGGCATCGCGCGGCGGCATTACGGGGGATTGTTCATCAGTCGACGGATTGAGTTGCTCAAAGACGACCAGTTCAACCTGATACCACTGCTGTGCCTGCGCTGGCAGACTGAACAGCAGACCGCTAAGTAACAGCATGCTAAAACGATTAAAAAATGCCATGTTTCTGCCTTGTGTTGTTTGCAGTTATTGTCCAATGCCTGCGGGAAAATGTCCAAGTTTTATCGGATATTAATAACATTACTGCTATTATCGGCAGCACAGTATTTAAGTGAACAAAGGAGTGCCTCCATGGGTGGATTTGCAGGATTAGTGATTATCATTGCTGTATTGGCGGTGGTGGTGATATTGATGGGGGTCAAACCGGTACAGCAAGGCCGTGAATTTACCGTCGAGCGTTTTGGCCGATATACCCGTACACTTCGACCCGGCTTGAATTTGATTGTGCCGGTTATTGATAAAATAGGCTCTAAAATCAATATGATGGAACAAGTCCTTGATGTTCCTTCGCAGGAAATTATTACCAAAGACAATGCCATGATTCGCGTCGATGGTGTCGTTTTTTTTCAGGTAGTTGATGCGGCGAAAGCAGCCTATGAAGTAAGTGGTCTTGATAATGCCATCCTCAACCTGACTATGACCAATATTCGTACCGTGATGGGTTCGATGGATTTGGATGAATTGTTGTCAAAACGTGATGAAATTAATACCCGATTGCTTAATGTTGTTGATGATGCCACGACGCCATGGGGTATCAAAGTCACCCGTATTGAAATAAAAGATATCGCGCCACCGGCTGATTTGGTAGAAGCAATGGGCCGGCAGATGAAAGCTGAGCGGGTCAAACGCGCGAATATCCTAGAAGCTGAAGGTCATCGGCAGTCAGAAATTCTCCGTGCCGAGGGCGATAAGCAGGCTGTGGTATTAGATGCTGAAGGCCGTCGTGAAGCAGCGTTTCGGGATGCCGAAGCCCGTGAACGTCTGGCTGAAGCAGAAGCGCGTGCCACGACCATGGTTTCAGAAGCGATTGCCAAGGGTGATATTCAGGCAATTAATTATTTTGTCGCCCAGAAATATGTTGAAGCGTTGAAAGACATGGCTTCGGCTAATAACCATAAAGTCATTATGATGCCGTTGGAAGCCAGTAATATTATCGGTTCACTGGCAGGTATTACGGAGCTTGCCAAAGATGCCTTTGCCAAGAAAGGGCCGGATCATGCCGCTAATTGATTTTTGGCATTGGTGGATCTTGGCGGTCGCGCTGATTATCGTTGAAATATTGCTGCCCAGTTTTTTTGCTTTATGGCTGGCGATTGCTGCAGCATTGACCGGCTTATTGTTGTTGATTTTTCCAACACTTGGCTGGGAATGGCAGCTGCTGTTGTTTGCGTTGTTTTCGGTGGTCAGTATTGTTGCCTGGCGGCGTTATTATCAGAAACACCCGATTAAAACCGATGAGCCTATGCTGAATCGTCGTGGTGAAGGTTATCTGGGCCGGGAGCTGACCTTGAGCCAGCCAATCATCGATGGTATTGGTAAAATCCGGCTGGATGATTCCACCTGGAAAGTGCAGGGGCCGGATTGTCCTGCTGGCACCAGAATTCGCATTACGGCGCTTAATAACGTGGTGTTCACCGTTGAACGGCTGGATTAACCAGCGGTGTCTGAGTTTTTTAACACTGGCATCAGCCAGCAGCAGTTTTTGGATGAGTATTGGCAAAAAAAGCCTTTACTGATCCGTAACGCATTTCCGGCACCGGTCACTGATTTAACGGCTGAAGATTTGGCCGGTTTTGCCTGTGAACAAGATATTGAATCACGGCTTATTCAACAAACCGGTGAGACCAATTGGTCATTAGCACACGGTCCGTTGCCAGAAGCAGCATTTGCACAATTGGCAGAAAAAGACTGGACGCTGTTGGTGCAGGACATGGATAAGCACTGGCCGTCTTTACAGCAATTATGGCAGCCATTTGATTTTATGCCGCATTGGCGGCGCGATGACATTATGGTCAGCTATGCGGTGCCGGGTGGTTCGGTGGGCGCCCATATCGACAATTACGATGTGTTTTTACTGCAAGCGCAAGGTGTGCGTCGATGGCAAATTGCCGCGCGGCCAGAACACGATCCGCAATGGCTTGAAGATTGTCCGCTGCGAATTTTGCAGCAATTCAAAGCCGATAACAGTTGGGATTTAGCGCCCGGCGATATGCTGTATTTACCACCAAAATTTGCCCACTTGGGTATTGCTAAAACTGAGTGTATGACCATATCCATTGGCTTTCGCGCGCCAACGCAGCGGCAGTTGCTTGATGCCTTTATGGATGCGTTAGCTGAAAGTGATAGTGAAGAGCAATTTTACAGTGATGCTAATTTGTTGATGACCGAGCAACCAACCGTTATTGATAATGGCAGTCTAGAAAAGGCAAAAACATTATTGATCGAAGCACTGGCGCAACACCCCGAGTTGATTAAAAAAGCCTTTGGACGTCTGGTAACCGAGACTAAACCGGCTCTATTACCATGGTTACTGTCTGACTCAGAAACACTGGAGACGCCAGCCGCGCTTAGTGAATGGTTCTCACAAGGCAGGGTATTAAAACGTAATCATTTTGTGCGTATTGCCTGGCATGCATCGTCATCAGCCGTTAGCGTGTTTGCCGGCGGTCAGGATTATCAGTTGCCAGTTAGTTGCACTGAACGGGTGGCAAACCTGTGTTCGGCCTCGCAATTAACGGCCGCTGACTGGCAGCAAATTCAGCAGCACAGCGAATTAACGGGTTTATTGCTGGCCTTGCTGGCAGATGGTGCCTGGCTTACTGAAGCCTGAATTATTTAGGCTTACGCTGAAATGTGGTGTGATGACATTTCGGGCATGGTGGAATGCGGCCGGTTTTCTTGAAATGCATCTGAGTATTGCAATCAGCGCAATATAAGCTGCCGATCCCAGTGATCTCCCCAGTGTGGTATTTATGCGCCGAGCGGGCTTGAATAGCCAGTTTATCCAGTTCAAAACGCGTACGGTCTGCGACTTTGGCAAACAACTCAAACATGCGGTTTTCGACTTGTTTTAAATCAAACTCAAGCCAGGTTGAAAATTCTTTACCGCTGCGTTGCAGGTACTCAGCGGCATCATGCAGATCACGCTCAACATAAGCAGCAACTTTGTCTGCTTCATCAACGGTGACTTCGCGAAGCTCTACTGCCCGTTGACGTGCTAATTCGATTCGTTGTTTCAATGTCGGTAATACTTCGGATTCAGCTGTATCCAAAAATTCATGTACACGGGTCATCATCCGATCATAGGCGGCGGTCAATTTTTCTTCAAAATTTGGTTCTTTCATGACATTAATCCTTTATAGCACAAGGTTTTTAAGTTAAGTTAGCATAAATTTGAGAACCGGAGGAAACCGTTTTGTCGACGATGCGCAAGCTGTATTTGTTGGGATTCTTATTTAGTTTGGCGCTGTTTGGCGTTGCGTTATACATGCAGCATGTGATGAAGCTGGAACCTTGTCCGCTGTGTATTTTACAGCGCATGGCGGTCATGCTGGCTGGTGGGTTATTTTTGCTTGCGTTTTTGTTTAACCCCAAAGCGACAGGCAGCAAATTGTTCAGCAGTCTGATTGCACTGGTGGCAATTGCCGGCAGCATCGTATCTGGGCGGCATATTTGGTTACAAAATTTACCACCTGAACAGGTCCCAAGTTGTGGACCTGGTTTTGATTTTATTATTGGTAATTTCCCGTTGACCGATGCTTTCAACATGATCTTCAGCGGTTCTGGGGAATGTGCCGAAGTTTCCTGGCAGTTTTTGGGACTGACGATCCCGGCCTGGACCTTGATCGCTTTTGTGGTGATGTTATGGCTGGCCTGGCAGGCCGCAGCAAGTGCGGCTAAGCAACAGAGACGATTATTTTAGCGGGCGCGGTATACGATACGACCTTTGCTCAAATCATACGGTGTTAACTGTACGGTGACTTTATCGCCAGTCAAAATACGAATGTAGTTTTTACGCATTTTGCCGGAAATATGTGCTGTTACAACATGACCGTTTTCCAGTTCAACGCGGAAAGTGGTATTGGGCATGGTGTCAATAACAGTGCCTTCAAATTCAATATGATCTTCTTTTGCCATAGATTCCGTAAATCGGTCCAAAATTAAAAGATCCATTCTGCCGTAAAATCACTGATTATTCAAAGTTTATTATCAAAATCATGCCATTGACCATCAAAATACTGCAATGCTGAAAAACGGGTTTTGTAATTCATTTTGGGACTGGCTTCAATCCAGTAGCCTAAATATAAATATTTACGACCCTGCTGCCATGCCAGTTCAATTTGTTTCAGGATGGCCAATGTACCCAGACTCCGCTGGGTTAATGTGGGATCAAAAAAAGTATAAAACGCTGAGGCGGCATCATTAACAAAATCCGTTACAGCGACAGCAATTAATTGATCCTTATCAAAAAACTCAATAAATTTGGTATCACTCCAACTACTAATCAGAAATTGCTGATAACTGTGTGGCGTTGGATTATCCATGCCACCTCCAGGGTGGCGGCTTTGCAGATAGCGACAATATAGTTCGTAATGCTGGGCATTAAATTCAGCCGCATGTAAATGGCTGGTGATGTGCTGATTATGTTTTAAACAGCGTCGTTGATTGCGATTGGGCTGAAAATTTTTAACCTTGATGCGCACGGGCACGCAGGCGGCACAAGTGGGACAAAACGGCCGGTAAACATGCTCGCCACTGCGCCGGAAACCATGCTGAATCAATTGGCTGTAGAGCTTATTGGATATGGGCCTGAGCGGATCCGGATAGATATTTCGTGCCTGGCGATCTGCCAGGTAAGAGCAGGGATGCAAACGATCTTGGTAAAAATCAAGGCTCATACGTGAATCGGCAGATCCGCATCAAGCAGCCAAGGGCCGGGCAGATGGGTTTTATCGCATAGTGGTTGCATCATCCGGATAAAATCATTGCGCGGCAAAATTTTAGCCCCGAGTCTGGCCAAATGATCTGAATGTACCTGGCAATCAATCATTGGAAACTGCCAGCGTTGAAGTTGTTGTGCCAGTGCCACCAGTGCAACTTTAGAGCTGTCGGTGACAAAACTGAACATTGACTCACCAAAAAACATTTTACCGATGGCCACTCCATAGAGACCGCCGACCAGCTTTTCTTGCTGCCAACATTCAACGCTGTGGGCATATCCTTGCTGATGTAATTGTTGATAGGCGGTGATCATATCGTCATGGATCCAAGTGTCATGGGGCTTACCGGATTGTTTATGACGCGGTGCTGCGCAAGCCAGCATAACATCGGTAAAAGCCGTATCAAAGGTCACCTGAAAGTCACCACGGCGCAGAATTTTGTTCAGGCTTTTGCTGATTTTTAATTGACTTGGGGCCAGCACCATACGCGGATCCGGGCTCCACCATAAAATTGGATCCTGTTGATTAAACCAGGGGAAAATACCGAGCCGGTAAGCTGCCAGCAAACGGGCAACTGACAAGTCACCACCAGCGGCTAACAAACCATGTTCAGTGGCATGCTCCAATGGCGGGAAACGGATCTCTGCAGTGGGTGCCAGCCAGCTGATCGCCATGGTCAGTCTTTGATTTGCAGGTTCAGTTCTTTAGCCCAATAAATGGCGTCAAGATAAGCACGAACCAGCACCTCAACCGGTAATGGTGAATTCTCGATAGCCTGCCAATCTCCACGTTCATAACGCAGAACATCTTCCAGGGCCTGACCAGCGGCACCTTGTTTATCAAGCAAAGCGCTGCGCAGCTCATCAGATAGCGGCAAACTGTCGAGCAAATTGGCCAGCGGTTTATCAAGCAGCGCATCCAGCGTTGAAAAT